>CALRTF020000050.1:0-19969 GCA_943370985.1 Paenacidovorax caeni | reverse complement strand
GTGCTGGTGGTGGCCGGCAGCCGTGAGGTGCCGGGTGCAGCCCTGCTCAGCGCGCTGGCTGCGGCGCGGGCCGGCGCCGGCAAACTGCTGATCGCGGCACCGCAGTCAGCGGCGCATGGCATTGCCCTGGCCATGCCCGAGGCCCGCGTGATCGGCCTCAAGGAAAACAGCGACGGCAGCCCGGCCACCAGGTCTGTGCGGCAACTGGCGCCCTTTGCCGGGAAAGTGCACGCCGTGCTGGTGGGGCCCGGTTTGCCGGAAGGTGCCGGAACCACCGCGTTTGTGCTGGGGCTGCTGCCCGGCTTTGCCGGGGTGCCGCTGGTCCTGGACGCGGCGGCCATGGACGCGGTGATGTACGCGGGGCCGTTTTCGCAGCCGGTGCTGCTGACGCCCCACTGCGGCGAGATGGCCCACCTGACCGGCCATGCCAAGGAAGCGCTGGCCGACAGCGCTGACGCAGCCGCCCTCCACTATGCCTGCGAATGGGGCGCGGTAGTGGCACTCAAGGGCGCCACCAGCTGGATCGCGCAACCCGACGGCAGGCTGTGGCGGCATCAGGGCGGCCACCCGGGGCTGGCCACGTCGGGGTCGGGCGACGTGCTGGCGGGGCTGATCACCGGGCTGGTCGCCCGCGGCGCGAGCCTGGCCCAGGCCTGCGCCTGGGGTGTGGTCGCCCATGCGCGGGCCGGACAACAGCTGGCAGCGCGCATCGGACCCCTGGGCTTTCTCGCGCGTGAACTGCTGCCGGAAATCCCCGCGGTTCTCGACGGGCTGCAATGCGAGGCGTCAGCCGCCGCCGGTGCCGCGGGCGGCGACTAATAAATCTTGCGCTCGGTCGGCCCGGCGGACTCGGCGGCGTCGGCCTTGAGCACGCTGATCTCGCCATCCGGCTCGATGAAGGCCGACTTCACCTCTGCCAGCTCCTTGACGCCCTGAAGGCGGAGCTGGGTCCACAACTCGTCAGTGGTGATGAACTGCTGGCGCATGTGTTTGCGCAGCAAGCGCCCGTTTTTCACGAGCAACAGGGGCGGCGGCTCCAGCAGTCGACGCAGCCAGGCCGAACGGAAGCTGCCCCAGTCCAGCAGGTAGTTCCAGGCTGCAATCGTGAGCACCAGCACGCAACCTTCGCTGATGGACTCGTAGCCACCGGCCATGCCGTTCGATGCGGCGTCGGCAATCAGCACCAGAAGCAGCACGTCGGCGATGCCGATGGCGCCCACGCCCCTGCGAATGACAAAACGGAACAGCACGAACAGCAGCCAGTACATGAAGCTGCCGCGCAGTACAAGCTCGAGCGGGCTGACCGAGAACCCGAACAGGGCTTGCATATCCAGGTCGAACACACGCCCTTAACGCTGGTTGAAGCGGTAGGACGGTTTGGGCGTCCAGGGCCTGGCGACCTGCTTGCCCAGTTGCGAACCGGGTGCGAAGGGCCAGGCCTTGCTCACAGCAGCAGGCGCGGGACTGGCTTGCGGACCGCCGTGAGCGCCGGCGTCCTTGTTTTTGCTGTCTTGGCTGTCCTTGTTTTCCTTGTGGGAATCCGATGACTTGTTCATGAGGCTCCTTGGGTGGTGGTTGAGGATGTTTCAGGCTTTCACGGCAATCAGGCCGACCGCAGCGATGCGGTCGGCGTGGCGGTACACCGGGCGTTCGAGCTCTTCGCCGAACACGTCGGGGTCGATTTCGGCATAGGTGTAGGTGCAGCCCGCCTGCCCGAGGAAAGGCTCCATCTCGCGGATAAAAAAATCGACGCCGTCGACGATGGCTACCCCGGTGTACAGGATCAGGCGGCCGCCGGGCAGCAGGCGCTGCAGCGCCTGCGCACCTATCTTCACGCTCAGCGCCCGCCCCAGGTCACCGCCGCCGTGGCGGTAGGCACGCGCGGCGTCGTCCTCGAGGTAAGGCGGGTTGGACAACACAACATGAAAGTCGCCGGTGGTTGCCGCAAGCGCATCGCCGAGCGCGGTTTCGACCTCCACGCCGGCCGCCGCTGCATTGATACGGGCATAACTGAGTGCCAGCGGATTGATGTCGTTGAGCACCAGCTTCGCACCCACCCGCAGGCGTGCGGCCATGATGCCGCCGGCACCGCTGCCGCAGCCGACATCGGCAATCCGCATGGGCGCGTCTGTCGACGCGGCCGGCATGTGGTCGCGGATCAGGTTCAGGAAGCGATAGGTGTCCGGGCCGAAAAACACCGCATCCTGGGCCGTCGTCGGAAACGCGGAGTGTGCGAACAGGTCGCCGTCGAAGCTGGCGACGCGCACCTGGCTGCGGTACAGCGCGCCTTCACGCAGCACCACACCCGCCTGCAACAGCAAGGCCAGCAAATCGCCCGGCAGCGCCGCAGCCGGGAATGCCAGGGACCAGCCGAAGGCATCGCGCAGCTTGTTGCCCGGGCTCCCGCCCCGGTTGGCCAGCACGCGCGCGTGGGTCAGCGGCGTGACGGTGACGAATTCGTAGACCTGCTCGCGCAAATGCTGGAGCAGGGCCTGCAGCGCCGTGTCGAACGCCGGCGCGCTCTCATGCATGGGCATCGCCTGCCAGTGTCGTGAACTCGGTGCGCAAAGCGCTATGGCCGGCCAGGCCGGGCCAAGTCGCACGATGGCTGTATTTGCGGCGCCGCAGCCCATGCGGCGCGTTGATCAATTTCCTGCTCACGTGTCCTCCGACACCAGCGTGAACCGCAGCATGCGGCGCGAACACTGGTGAACGACAGACAGATTAGGATAGCTGCTCTATCCCCCCTGTAGGAAAGGGATGAAGATCAGGTAGGTGCGTGAAATCGCTGTGCACCCGTTGGGCACTTCCGCCTTGCCGCCGGCTGGCACGGGCGTTGCCCATGTCCCAGCCCTGGCGCGAACCGCGATCAGGCGGTGAACGTGGCCATGGCCTCACCCAGGCGAACTGCCGCCCCCGGCGCCCAGGCCGGATTGAAACGGCAAGGTCCCTGCGGGAACAGCAAAACCACGGTGGAGCCGAGCAGGAAGCGGCCCATCTCCTCGCCCTGGCGCAGCACCACCTGCTGGGCGGCGTAACGCCAGTCGCGCACCTCACGCGTTCGGGGCGGGTTCACCTGGCCATGCCAGACCGTGGCCATGCTGCCGACGATGGTGGCGCCGACCAGCACCAGCACAAACGGGCCGCGCGCCGACTCGAACACACACACCACGCGCTCGTTTCGCGCAAACAGGCCGGGCACACCGCGCGCCGTGGCCGGGTTGACCGAGAACAGCTCACCTGGCACATATATCATGCGTGCCAGCTGGCCGTCCGCAGGCATGTGGATGCGGTGATAGTCCCTGGGGCTGAGGTAAATCGTCGCAAAGCTGCCGCCATCGAAACGCGCCGCCAGTTCACGGTCGCCGCCGACCAGCGCTGTGGTCGAGTAGTGGTGGCCCTTGGCCTGGAAGATCTGGTCGCCCTCAATCGGCCCGAACTGGCTGACCGCGCCGTCCACCGGGCAGATCAGGTCGGCCGCAGCGAGCGGCCTGGCGCCAGGTTTGAGGGCGCGCGTGAAGAAGTCGTTGAAACTCGCGTAGCTGCCGATGTCCGGGTTGTCCGCCTCGGCCATGTTGACGCCGTACTTGCCGACAAACCAGCGGATGATGGCGGTGGTCACAGCGCCGCCGTGCATGGCGGCGATATGCCGGCCGAACTCGGTGATCGCCCGTTTGGGCAGCAGGTATTGCAGCAGGACTTCAGATCGTTCGGACACGCAGGCTCGCTTGGTCGGGGAAAACAGCCATTCTATCGAGGCGGCTCCGCGCCTTTTATTGCGGCTGCAGGCGTATCAGCTGGCCCCGCGGGCTGTCGGTCAACACATACAGCAGCCCGTCCGGGCCCTGGCGCACATCACGGATGCGGCCGGCGCCTTCGAGCAGCTTGTGTTCGCGAACCACCTTGCCCTTGAAGGGCTGCTCGAGCTCGATGCGGTTGAGGTAGCCGAACTTCAGCGAGCCGACAAACAGGTTGCCCTGCCAGGCCTTGCCGTATTTGTCGCTGCTCAGGAAAGCCATGCCGGACGGCGCAATCGACGGCACCCAGTAATGCAGCGGCTGCTCCATGCCGGGCCTGGCGGTGATGCCCTCGCCCATCTTGCCGCCGCCGTAGTTTTCCCCATAGGTGATGACCGGCCAGCCGTAGTTGCGGCCGGCTTGCGGCAGGTTGATCTCGTCGCCGCCCTGCGGCCCGTGTTCATGTGTCCAGTAGCTGCCGTCCGGTGCCAGCGCCGCGCCCTGCATGTTGCGGTGGCCGTAACTCCAGATCTCGGGCAGCGCGCCGGCCCGTCCCACAAAGGGGTTGTCCCTGGGCACACTGCCGTCCTTGTGGATGCGGACCACCTTGCCGTGGTGGTTGTCGAGTTTTTGCGCGTCCTGCATGCGGGAGTAGCGGTCACCAAGGGTGAGGAACAGCGTGCCGTCGGCTTTGCCATCCTTGTGTCCCTCCACAATCCGGCAGCCGAAATGCGCGCTGCTGGAAAACTTGGGTTTCTGGCTGAAGATCACCTTGACGCTGTCCAGCCGGCTGTTGTCGGCAGCCAGCGTCGCGCTGGCCAGGGCCGTGCTGTTGCCGCCCGAAGGCGCGGCCTCGGAATAGCAGAAATAAATGCGCCGGTTCGCGGCAAAGTCGCTGTCGGCAACCACGTCCAGCAGGCCGCCCTGCCCGCCCGCGTCAATCGCCGGCAGGCCGGGCAAGGCAGGCCCGAGTTTGCCGTCGGCCTCGACCACCCTCATGCGTCCCGGCCGTTCGGTCACCAGAAACCGGCCCTGCGGCAGAAAAGCCAGCGCCCAGGGGTTTTGCAAGCCGCTGGCGACAGGCTCGGACCGCACGCCCTGGGCCGGCGCCTGGGCGAACGCGGTCAGCCCCGAAAACGCTATCAAAACCATAGCTACTCGCGCTTTTCTGACGTGGGCTGAAGGCATATTTGGCTCTCAATTGGGGGGCTGCGGGACGAATCGGCCGAATGCGGCGCTAAACGGCAATATGCCACCAAGCATTTGCCCTGCGGGCCCGCCGGTCTTTGGCACCGGGCACATGCCGGCTGACGACGAAATGGGTCGGTTTGTTTTAAATCGTTACAAATCAAAGGCTTAACATCGCAATCTAGAAAAAACTTTAGCTTGACGTAGGACATGTCCTTCAATTACCCTAGCGGCCATGCGAATTACCGTCCTTGTCACCAGCCTCCTGCTTGCCGCCAACGTGCAAGCCAGCCCGGGCCATTCCGGTGACGACATGGACAAATTCCTCGCGGACAAGGGCCTGCTGAACCGCATCGACCAGGTGCGCCAGTCGGTGGGCAGCAAGGCATCCGATCTGGTCATCAACGCCATGGGTTTTCTCGGTGTGCCCTACCGGCGCGGCGGCAATTCGGCGGAAACCGGCGTCGACTGCAGCGGCTTTGTCAAAGCCATCTACGAGCAGACCATTGGCCTGATCCTGCCGCGCCGTGCCGAGCAACAGGCCGCCGCCACCCAGAACATCGACCGCGCCGAACTGCAGCCCGGGGACCTGGTGTTTTTCAACACCATGAAACGCGCTTTCAGCCATGTCGGCATTTATGTCGGCGACGGCAAGTTCATCCACGCGCCCAGGCCGGGTGCCGAAGTCCGTGTCGAAAGCATGGGCGTGGCCTATTGGGCACGCCGGTTCGACGGCGCCCGCCGCGTGCAGGACAGCCGTTCTTCGCCCGACATGTCGGGCGAATAAGGCAGGCGGCACGCCGCTTCGGCAGCTGCCACGGCGGCTTTCAGTCAGCCTTCACGCCAGCGTCCCGGATCACCCGGGCCCACTTGCCGGTTTCAGCGGCAATAAACGCGTCGAATTCCTCCGGGGTGCCACCGGCGCCAAACGTCCCCATGGCATCCAGCCGTGCGCGTGTGTCATCGCTGCGGATGATGCGTCCGACCTCGTCCGACATGCGTTTGACGATGTCTTTCGGCGTGGCGGCCGGCGCCAGCATGCCGGCCCAGGTGCTGCCGGTGAAGCCGGCAAAGCCCTGCTCGACAAAGGTCGGCACATCGGGCAGCGCCGGCAGGCGCCGGTCGCTGGCCACGCCGATCAGGCGGACCTTGCCGGCCTTGCCCTGGTTGATCAACCCGGTCGGTGCGTCGAAAAACAGCTGGATCTGCCCGCCGATCAGGTCCGTCAGTGCGGGCACCGCGCCACGGTAGGGGATGTGCACCATATAGGTTTTGGTGATGGCCTTGAGCAATTCGCTGGTCAGGTGCGCGGCCGAGCCGTTGCCCGAGGAGCCGAAGCTGATCTTGCCCGGGTTGGCGCGCGCGTAGGCGATCAGTTCCTGAGCGGTTTTGAAAGGCGCGTCATTGTTGATGGCCGCCAGCAGCGGCGACACGCCCATCAGCGATACGCCGGTCAGGTCCTTGCGCGGGTCGTAGGGCAGTTTGGGATACAGCGTGGTGTTGGCGGCGTAGGCGGCAATCACCACCGCGAAGGTGCTGCCGTCGGCCGGCGCCTTCGCCAGCAGGTCCACGCCGATGATGCTGTTGGCGCCGGGCTTGTTGTCGATGGTGACGGTTTGCTGGAGCCGGTTTTGCAGGCCGGCCTGCACCAGCCGCGCCATCTGGTCGGTGAACCCGCCCGGCGTGTAGGGCACGATGATGCGGACCGGTTTGTTCGGCCAGGCCGGCTGCGCCAGCAGGGGCGCACACACGGTGGCGGCGCCCGCGGAGATGGCGAGGTTAAAACGCCGGCGTGACAGCGGGCGAGGAAAGGCGGAATCAGGCATGGTTGTCTCCAGAGGGTGCACCCATTCTGAAACCCTGCAGCGGCATGCCACCAGCGGGTTTGCCCCCGAAAACAGCATTCGGGCCCCGGTCCTGGCACCTGCGCGACGCCCGCGGTTCTGCAAGGCGGAATCAGGGCGATTCAGCCGCCCTGATTCCGCTTATTTGCCCTGCTCTTTTTCGTCCCTGTCCTTCTTGTTGTCTTGCGCGCGCTGCTTGCGCGGCGACATGTCGAGTTCCACCGCACGGCCGTTGTCCAGCGCCTCGCCGGCGGTTTCAGGCGTGCCGAGGCTGACCCCGGAGCCGCCCTGGCGCGTGAGATCCCCGGTCTGCGCCAGTTGCACCGGGCCGCCCTCGGCGCCGCTTTCCTGCACGCCAGCGACCGGCACCACACGGTTGTTCTCGGCGTTGCTCGAGACGGTCTGGTTGGTTTGCGGTTTGCCATTCACATTGACCAGGCCGCCGCCGGTGTTGCTGACCTGGCCGAAGCTGCCGCTGACGCTGCCCTTGGGCGCGTCCAGCGTGATTTGCCCGGCGCTGCCCGATACCTGCGCGTCGTTGGCCGCGGCCACGGCAACCACGGGCGCCGTCACCTCGGCAACCACGGAGCCGCCTCCCAGCGAGGCGGAGCTGGAGGCCGCCACCACCACATTCATGTTGCCCTGGGACTGGGCGACCACATCCGTGGCGGTGATGTTCGCAACAATGGTGTCCGCGGTCAGCGTGGCGGTCTGGGATGCCGTCACCACCACGTCCATCGCGCCTTGCGCCTGCGCCGTCACGTCGGTGCCGGCGATGTTGGCCTGGATGTCACCGGCACTGGTCACCTCAACCGCGCCCTGGCTGATGGTGGAACCCGTGACGTCTCCGCCGGCGTTCAGGCTGCTGGCCGCGCCGCTGTCCTGCGCGCGCAGGGTGCTGTTGCTCAGCCTCACATTGCCGAGCGCATCAATTTTGTAGGCACCGACCCACAGCGTGCTGGCGAGGTTGAATGCATTGGCACTGACGTCGAAATAACCGAGCGGCCCGCCCGCCGATCCGCCTGTCGTCATGCGCACGTTGCCGCGTGTCGCCCCCGTACCGGCGAGCAGCCGCAGGCCCCGTGCCACGCTGCCGGCATTCTGGACGTCGCCATTGAGGCTGATGTCGGCACCCGTCGTGGCCAGCGTGGTATCGGCCAGCAGCCTGACCGGGGCGTTGAACAGGATCCCGCCACCGCCTTCGGCGGTCACCATCCCGCCAATGCCCGAACCGGCCGCGCCGCTGTTCAGCGTCAGGCTTTGCAGGCGCGTGTTGTTGAACGCCAGGTCGCGGCGGGCATGGACTGCAACGTTTTCGGCGAAGCTGGCGCTGGCCACATTCACGGTATCGCCGATGCCGGCGGCGTCAACGCCGCGCTGGATGCTGCCGCTGGCTTGCGTGACATAAACGTTGCCGGCGTTCCAGGTGACCAGGCCGCGGCCGGCATTGTCCAGGGCGTGGGTCACGCGGTCCTCGATGGCGAAACCGTCGCTCGCCCCCACAAAGACAGCGCCGCGGGCATCGACCGAGGTGTTGTCGACCACGATGTCCTTGCCGGCGTTGTTCCTGAACTGGGTGCCGCTGATGGTGACGGCGGGCTGGCCGCCGCTGCCGTTGCTGAGGGTTTCAAAGCGTATGCCGGCGTAGGCGGAATCCTCAATGCTGCCGCCGGTGATGTTGACGCTTTGCAGGCTGGCCGGCAGGCGGGCGTAGTCGCTGTTGTCGCCGGCGATGCCGCGGGTCTTGATCACCACTGCAGTGCTTGTTGTATTGCCGGAGTTCCTGACCACCACATTGTCAAAATTGATGGAGCCATAGGCGCCGTATTTCAGGTTGACGTCGATGCCCGCACCGTACTGGCCCGAATCATCGCCGACGCTGCCGGCGTTGCTGACGGTGACATTCCTCATCCTGAGGTTGTCTGCAGTTTCAAAATAGAAACCCTTGTAGCTCGGCCCGTCCACGGTGACGTTCTCGAAAAGCGCGTTTTTGAAAGAGGCCTGGCCGGCGCCGTTGCTGTAGCCGTTGTAAGTCTGGAAACCGACCACACCGCCTGTGATGCTGCTGTTGAGCATGCGGAAGTTGTCAGCCGTGACATTCGTGCCATTGCGCACGCCGTACTTGTTGTTGTTGAAGGCAACCCGGTCAATCGTCACGTTATTGGATGTGCCCTGCATCTGAACCCCGTACAGGGAGTCATTGATGGACAGGTCCGACAGCGTGACGTTCGACGCATTGATGGACACCGCATTGCCGGTGGTGGCCGATGGTGCTTTCAGGACGGTCTGGCCCATGCCTGCCCCGTCCAGAGTCAGTGATTTGCCGATGGCGACGTTCTCGGCGAAGGTGCCGGCCGCAACCCTGACGGTGCCGCCGGTGACCACCGCATCGACGCCGCCCTGGACAGTGTTGAGGGGGTTCAAGGCACTGCCCTGGGCACCCGAGGAGCCGCCGGTGGCCACGTTCACGTGGGTGCGGTTGGACGAGGTGTAGGCCTGGTCCTGCACCGACCAGCCGGCGTTGGCCGTGCTCAGGTCCAGCAGCGATTGTTGCCACGTCAGTGTCGGCGCAGCCGAGATGGGTGTGCTGTTGGCCACGATGGCCGATCCGGACATGTGCCCGTTCAGGTGCAGGTTCAGCCCCCATTCGTTGCCGTGACTTCCCTGGCTGTTGCCGGCCATCGAAATACCGGTGCCGTCGGTGTACTGCACGGAGATCGCGCTTTTGGTGTTGTCGATGCGGTTGCCGGTCACGCTGCCGGTATTGCGACCGTCGATCAGGATGCCGTTGCGCACGTCATGGATGTTGTTGTTGCTGATCGTGAAGCCGGTCACGCCGTTGCCCACCGCAATGCCGCGTGTGATGTTGTTGCCCCAGGCATACCCGAGATAGGACTGCGTCGCCGGCCCGGCGATTTCCATGCCGGTGACCGTCACGTTGTTGGCGGTGATGCTGATGCCGTTGACCTCTGTGGCGTCCGGCACCACCAGCTTGGCCCCCTCATGCCCGGTCAGCGTCAGGCCTGCCTTGTTCAGACTCAGCTGTTCCGCATACGTGCCGGCATGGACGTCCACCGTCGCGCCGCTTGCTGCGGCGCCGACAGCCGTGCCGATGGACATGGCCTGGGATCCGCCGCCCATCAGGTTGCCGGTACCCACCTGGAAAGCCTGCGTGGCCTGCGCACCGTTCCAGCCCTGCACATAACTCGAGGCCGATGCACCGAGGTTCACGGCAAAGTCGAAGGCGTTCTGGCGCGAGGCCTGCAGCCAGGTGTACTGGCGGCTGTCGGCGGATGCGCTGTTGCGCACCGCATGGTCAAACCCTGCGATGTTCAGCGCGCCAAAGTCACGGCTGGCCGACTCGTCCTGCAGGTAAACCGGGTTGCGCTCGGCGAAGCTGTTGCTGGCCGCGACCGTGATGTTGTTGACCTGCTGGTCGTAAAACCGGTTGGCCTGGTACAGCGCCAGGCCGCCCCATGTATTGTTGCGTGTCACGGAATTGCTGATCGTGACATTGGCACTGTCCGTGATCTGGATGCCGGCGCCGGCCGTGCTGCCGCTGTTGTTGCCCACCGGGGCACCGTCTGCCGTCACCTGGTCGATCAGGGCGCCGTTCACGCCGTTGAGGTCCAGTTCGGCCCGGCCAGAGCCACGGATGGTGACCTTGCTGATCGAAAAATCCTGCAGGCGCGCCGACGCAGCGCCGGAAGACGGCGCGACCTTGATGCCGTAGGATGCCGCGGCATTGGCGCTCGGGCCGTAGAGGGTGAAATCTTTCAGGGTCACGTTGTCGGCTGTCACGTGAACACCGTAGTTGGTGACCCCCTGCGCGTCGATGACCGTCGCACCCTCCCCCGCGCCGCTCAGGGTCAGGCTCTTGTCGATCTTGAGGGTGGCCGGCTGGACGTAGGTGCCGGCTGCGACGTTGACGGCGCCGCCTGATCTCGCGATGTTCACGCCATCCTGGATGCGCGCCGCCCCGGACACATTCACCGTGTTCGAATTGCCGCTGATCCCCGGCGCCTGGAGCGCCGACTTGAGCACGACGGTGTCGCCATTGACCACGATGGCGCTGCTGGCCTGCTGGATGCCCTCGAGATTGATCACGCCGGACAGCAGGTTGGCCGCATCACCGACACCCAGATGCAGGGTCTTTGCACTCAGGGTGGCGCCGGCGGCATTGGTGACCCCGGCACCGGTCGTGCCACCGGGAATGGCAAATTCATACAGGCCGCCATTCAGGGAAATGGTGGCGGCACTGGAACCCTGGAGCGCGATGCTGCCGCCGGTCGCGGTGATCACGCCCTGGTTGATCACCGAAGGCGCCACCAGCGCCACCAGCCCGCTGGCACCGGCGGTCGCCGTGATGTTGCCCTGGTTGGTGATGATCCCGGCGCTTGCGCCGGTGATCTGCGCGCTGGTGTTGGTGAAGGTGTTTTCGTCGATGGTTCCTGTCGTGGCAATCAATGCCCCGACGTTCACGCTGGAACCCTGGTTGAACAGCACGCCGTGCGGGTTCATCAGCATCACCATGCCGTCGGCCGACAAGGCGCCGGAAATCTGCGAGGCATTGGTAGCAGCGCTGACCCGGTTCAATACGGCTCCGGCGGAAGGCTGCGCGAAATGCACGGCCTTCCCGGCGTCGATATGGAATGAGGACCAGTCAATCACCGCCCGCGTCGTGGTCTGGGTGATGGTGAGCTGGTTGCCGTCGACGCTGCCGCTGGCCGAACCCGCTGCCACCGACCCGTTCAGCGGCAATCCGGCCGCCCCGCCGACGTTGATGCTGGGATCGACCGCCCATCCCGCGTGTGCAAAGACCAGCATCAGGGCGGATGGCAGCGCCTTCAGCACAAAAGACGCAGACCGTCCGCCCCGTCCGCGGGACATGGGAGGGGGTGAGTGAAGAGCAGCTTTCATGGGTCACCTCAATTCGTGGCGAAAGACAATGAATCAGAAACGCAGCATCAAGGACCCCAGCAGGCGGATGTCCTTGGCGCTGCTGCGTTCGCTGGCGACGGTTTTGGTCAGGGGCAAGGCCGCCTCGAAGCTGGCCCCCACGTTGTTCTGCAGGAACAGGCGCACACCCACGCCCGCCGACGCCAGGCTCTGGCTGGCCGGAACGCCGGCCGCCGGCGTACCCACGCGCCAGACCTTGCCGACGTCATAAAAACCGTAGGTCTGGTAGGACCGGAAGCCCGGCGCATCCAGCGCGCCGGCATAACGCGGCTCGATACGCACAGCCAGCGCGCGTTCACCCACCAGTTCAGCCGGCTCGTAAGCCCGGCCATAACGCCGGCCCCCGAGTGCGTACTGCTCTGACGACAACAGCGGCGTGTTGGCCCATTGACCAGCGATGCCAAATGCCAGGCTGGTGCTGGCGCTGAAAAACTGGGCGCGCTCATAGTCGAAACTCAGCTTGTTGAAAACGCCCTTGGCGCCGGCCCGGCTTTTCAGCAAGTCGTTTTCGTCCGTGCCACCCAGGCCCTGGCTGAAGTCCAGCTCGAGCAGGTTCTGCCCGTCCAGCCGGTCCAGCACGCGCCAGCTCAAGCCCAGACGCAGCGCGCGAATCCGGTCTTCGATCACACGGGTGCCGAGAATGTCGGTACGGATATCCGAATGGTCGTAGGTGACACGCGCCAGCAGGCTTTCATTGCGCGAACGCAGCAGCGGATAACTCGCCGAGAGCGAGGCGGTGTCGGCCGCGCCGCGCACATCGAAGGGCTTGAGGACGTCCCCCGGTTGTGTCCGGGCGCGTGACACCGCCGCCGACAGGCGCAGGCCTTCGGTGTTCACCACCTGGCTGTACGACAGCTGTCCGTACGCCATTTCCCGGTCGTCGGTGCCCACGGCAATCGCCCGCCACTGGTCGTTCACGCCGAGCAACTGGTTGCCGGTCACCCCGAAAAGCAGCTGTCCCGGACCGAGGTATTTCGAGCCGTAATTGTCGACCGACGCGAAGCCCTCGATCTTCTTGACGCTGGCCACCAGCGTGAGGTCGGCCGCGCCCTGGGCCTGGGATGGGGAAAGAATGCTGCGCAGTTCGATACCCGGAAAATCATTGGCGATCAGCAGGTAGCGCTCCAGCACGACGGCATCCAGCGGCCGCGACGCCGTGATCTGCCGGCCGATGCGGGCCAGCGCTTCCCGCACAGATGCGCTGACACCTTCGCCCGCCTGCACAGTCACGCCGCTGATGTAGCCCTCCACCACCTGCAACGTCAGGGTGCCATCGGCCAGCGACTGCGGTGGCACCAGCACCAGCGACAGGATGTAGCCGGCGTTGCGGTACATCGCCGTCAGTTCCGAAGCCAGCTGGAGAATGTCCCCCCCGCCGATTTCGCGTCCGGTGTAGGCCTCGGTGCGGGACTGCAGCACAGCCGCAGGCAGCACGCTGGAACCTTCGACCCGGACACGCTGCAGCGTGACGCGGATGGATTTGAGCGAGTCCGGCAAGCCGGGGGCCCGCTGAGATTCAGGCGCGGGGGCCGCCGCCGCCGGATCGGGTGCCGTCTGCATGTCGAAACGTTCGCGCAGCCGGCCCGGGTCGGTGGCCGGCGGTATCACCTGCGCCAGGGCCATCAGACTCAGGCTCCAGCCAGAAACACCCCAGATGCAGCGCCGCGTTGCGCCCAGCATGCTTCGCGAACCCCTGCCATCACCCATCTGCGTCATGCCGCGCTCCACATCATCCTGAGAAATTTGACAACGTGGTTTTCCAGAAAAACCACCCCGAAAGCCGTGTCTGGGTTCGTGAATTAATGCACGGTAATCAATTGTGAAACTTGCTACAAGATGGTCAATGCAGACGATTTAATCCATGGGACAGGCACGGACATCGGTGAGGTTTTCACACATTCAAACTTGCGGCGTAAGCGCTTCGGTCTTATGCATTACTGCACCCCCGGCTGCGAGCCGCAACGCTGTTACCTATGGCCTAACGCCGAAAACTACACGTGGACCATCAAGCGCCACCATGCCCCTCAAAAAAAGTTTTCTTGAAACAATTTTTTGCACTCAATCGGCGAAATCAGGGGCAAGAAGTTCACAGCGACGAACGGAGGTCGCCGCGTTTTGGCGACGCGTCTCAGGCTCCGCAGCAGGGCATTCAAACGCATGCAGTCACGGGTTTACCCGCAGGTCGTGAGCGGCCCGGTCAGCGCGCGCACCGGCGTGCACGCCGGAGTTTCTGCTTTAGTCAGGTATACGCGTGCCAGGTGCAATGGCCCCAGGCGAGCGTTACGATCGGCGGGCTTACCGGTTAGTCACCTTGAATATCAGGAGTGCAGCATGGCAAAACTCAACGTCAATGGCAGCGTGAGGGAGTTCGATGCGGAGGCGGACACGCCGCTGCTGTGGGTCATCCGCGAGCAACTCGGGCTCACCGGCACCAAGTACGGCTGCGGGATCGCGCAATGCGGCGCCTGTGCGGTCCACATCGACGGCGTGGTGACACGCAGTTGCGTGCGGCCGGTCTCCACGGTCAACGCCAGCCAGAAAATCGTGACCATCGAGGGGCTGTCGCGCGATGGTTCCCACCCGGTGCAAAAGGCCTGGGCCGCGCTCGATGTGCCGCAATGCGGCTACTGCCAGTGTGGCATGGTGATGACGGCGGTTGCGCTGCTGAGGACCACGCCGAATCCGAGCGATGCCGACATCGACCAGGCCATGACCAACATCTGCCGCTGCGGCACCTACAACCGCGTGCGGGCCGCCATCAAGGTGGTGGCAGCCGGCGGCAACACCAAAAGCGCCGCGCTGGCGATCCAGCACACCGACGGGAGCACGACATGAACCAGCACACCCTTGCTCCGGCGGACCCGCTTCCACTGCCCGTAGGCCGGCTGAGCCGCCGCACCTTCCTCGGCAGCAGCGCCTCGGCCGGCCTGGTCGTGGCCTTCCACATTCCGCTGGCCGGCGAGGCGCTGGCCCAGTCCGGCCCGGCGCCCGAGATCAACGCCTGGGTCGTGGTCAAGCCCGATGACACGGTAATCATCCGCATCGCGCGCTCCGAGATGGGCCAGGGCAGCCTGACCGGCCTGGCGCAGCTCGTGGCCGAAGAACTCGAATGCAACTGGGCCCGGGTGAGCACCGAATATCCGACGCCCGGCCAGAACCTCGCGCGCAATCGCGCCTGGGGCAATTTTTCGACCGGTGGCAGCCGCGGCATCCGCGAGTCGCACGACTATGTGCGCAAGGGCGGCGCCACGGCGCGCATGATGCTGGTGCAGGCGGCAGCAGACGAGTGGAAAGTGCCGGCCTCCGAGTGCCGCGCAGCCAGCAGCGTGATCACACACACGCCCAGCGGCCGTACGACAAGCTATGGGAAAGTCGCCATCGCGGCCGGCAAACTCACGCCGCCAGCCCAGGTCAGTTTGAAAGACCCCAAGGACTGGAAAATTGTCGGCAAGCGGCTGGCAAGGCTGGACACTGTCGACAAGGTCACCGGCCGGCAGGTCTATGGCGCCGATCTCAGGATGCCCGGCATGCTCAATGCCGCCATCAAGGACTGCCCTGTCTTCGGCGGCAAGCTCAGGAGTTTCAACGCTGCCGCGATTGAAAAGCGGCCGGGCGTGAAAAAGGTCGTGCGTGTGGGTGACAGCGCTGTGGCGGTCGTGGCCGACACCTGGTGGCGCGCCAAGACCGCCCTCGACGCACTGCCCATCGAATGGGACTACGGGCCCAACGTTGCCAACTCGAGCGCCAGCGTGGCGCAGATGCTCAAGGCCGGCCTGGACGCGCCCGATGCGGTGGTCGGCAACCAGAACGGCGATGCCAAAGCCGCGCTGGCCTCGGCCGCCCGCCGTATCGAGGCCGTGTACGCCTACCCGCACCAGAACCACGCCACCATGGAGCCGATGAACGCCACCGCGCGCTGGACGCCCGAGCGTTGCGAGGTCTGGACACCGACGCAGAACGGCGAAGCGGCGCTGGCGGCCACCTCGGAGGCCGCCGGCCTGCCCGCCTCGAAGTGCGAGGTCTACAAGATCCACCTGGGCGGCGGTTTCGGCCGGCGCGGCGCAGTGCACGACTGGGTACGCCAGGCCGTGGACATCGCCAGGCAGATGCCGGGTGTGCCGGTCAAGCTGCTGTGGTCGCGCGAGGAAGACATGCTGCACGGCCTTTACCACCCGGTCACGCAGTGCAAGCTGCAGGCCGGTCTGGACGCGCAGGGCAATATCACGGCGCTGCACATGCGCATCTCCGGCCAGTCCATCCTGGCCGGCGTGTTTCCGCAAAACATCCGCAACGGGCTGGACCCGGTGGTGTTCCAGGGCCTGAATGCGCCGGGGCCGGAAGCCTCCATCGGCTACAGCTTCCCCCATCTGCTGGTCGACCACGCGATGCGCAACCCCAGCGTGCCGCCGGGTTTCTGGCGCGGCGTGAACCTGAACCAGAACACGATTTACCTCGAGTGTTTCATCGACGAAATCGCGGCAGCGACACAACAGGATCCGCTGGCGCTGCGGCGCAAGCTGATGGCCAGCCACCCCAAACACCTGGCCGTGCTCAACGCGGTGGCAGAACGGGTGCGCTGGGAGGTGCCGCCGCCCGACGTGCGCGGCCAGAAGGTTTACCGCGGGCTGGCGCAGACCATGGGCTTCGGCAGTTATGTGGCGGCCTGTGCCGAAGTCTCGGTGGACAAGGAAGGCGCGCTGAAGATCCATCGCATCGTCGCGGCCACCGACCCCGGTTACGCCGTGAACCCGCAGCAGATCGAGGCCCAGGTCGAGGGCTCGTTTGCCTACGGGCTGTCGGCGGCGCTGTTCGGCGAATGCACGCAAAAGGACGGCCGCATGGAGCAGGACAACTTCAGCACCTACCCGGTGGTGCAGATGCAGCACATGCCGGCAGTGGAAACCATCATCGTGCCTTCGGGCGGTTTCTGGGGTGGCGTGGGGGAGCCGACGATTGCGGTGGCCGCGCCCGCTGTGCTCAATGCCGTGTTCGCGGCGACCGGCAAACGCATACGCGACTTGCCGCTCAAGAAACACAGCCTCAAGGCATGACGGTGCGGGCAGGCCGGCCGGCCCTGGCGCTGGCGCTTGTGATGCTGCTGCCCGCCGTGTCGGGCGCCCAGCCTGCCGCTGGCGGGCAAGCTTTCCGTATCGCAGGCGATGCCATCCCCGATTCGCTGACCGGCGTGCCCGGCGACGCGGCCCGCGGCCGCGCAATTGTCGCGAGCCGGCAAACCGGGCTGTGCCTGCTGTGCCATGCAGGACCGCTTCCCGAGGAACGTTTCCAGGGCAACCTCGCGCCGGAGCTGGCCGGCAGCGGTTCGCGCTGGAGCGAAGGCCAGTTGCGCCTGCGCGTGGTCGATGCGAGGCGCCTGAACCCGCAGACCCTGATGCCGTCTTACTTCCAGACCGGGGGCCTGGAGCGCGTGGGTGCTGCCTGGCAGGGCCAGCCGGTGCTGGCGGCGCAGCAGATCGAGGATGTGGTGGCCTTTCTGCGCACCATGCAGGATTGACCGGCATGCGCGCCCGGACAGCCTTCGCCGCCTCCACCGCCCTCAGCCGGCGCCGCGTGCTGGGTTCTGCGGTAGCGCTGGGCGCCTGGGTGCAGCTCGCACCGGCAAGCGCGAGCAGCGACACCCTGGCGGCAGCACTGGCCGGCTATACCGGCGGCGCACCGGTGCAACGCGGCAAGGTCAGGCTGGACATCGCCGAACTGGTCGACAACGGCAACGTGGTGCCGCTGACCGTGACCGTCGACAGCCCGATGACGGCCGCCGATCACGTCAGGGCGATTGCCATCTTCAACGAAAAAAATCCGCAGCGCGAGGTCGCCACGTTCAGCCTCGGCCCGCGCGCCGGCACGGCCAGTGTCAGCACACGCATGCGCCTGGCGACCTCGCAGCAACTGGTGGCGGTGGCGCAACTGAGCGACGGCAGCT
The DNA here is from genome assembly GCA_943370985.1 of Paenacidovorax caeni. Taxonomy (GTDB): domain Bacteria; phylum Pseudomonadota; class Gammaproteobacteria; order Burkholderiales; family Burkholderiaceae_C; genus Polaromonas; species Polaromonas caeni_A. Next base: position 2,303 of record CALRTF020000050.1, on the reverse strand, counting down.
ATTGGTCGCACACGGTCAACGTGATCGTGACGCTGGCGGCATGTATCGAAGGCGACCCCTGATGGCCCGCACCCTCATCAACGCACCGGCGAGCGCCAAACGCGGCGAAGTGATCACGATCCGAACCACCATCGCGCATCCGATGGAAACGGGTTTCCGGCCCGGCTCGGACGGCAAGGTGTTACCGCGCGACATCATCCGGCGGGTGAGCTGCCGCTACAACGGCGAACTGGTGTTCAGCGCCGAATTGTTCTCCGCGATCGCGGCCAACCCCTATCTGGCCTTCCACACCGTGGCCACCGAGAGCGGCACGCTGGTACTGACCTGGGAAGGCGACAAGGGGTTTTCGCACTCCGAAAGCCTGAGCCTGACGGTCTCCGCATGAGTTCCCTGCCCCGTCGCTGGCTGGTCGCGCTGTGGACCTGCGCTGCGAGCTGCGCTGTACCGGGCGCAGGCGCGCAGGTGCCGTCCGGCAGCGATACACGCCGCTCGGGCTTCGAATTCATGGGCCCATCGACCCAGGCCATGCAGAAGGACGATGCCCTCAATCCCGCGATGTTGTGGGTCAAGGAGGGGGAAAGCCTGTGGAACCAGCGCACCGGCCAGGGCGGCAAGGCCTGTGTGGCCTGCCATGCCGCAGCCAGCAGCAGCATGCGCGGTGTAGCGGCGCGTTACCCGGCTTTCGACACGCGGCTGTCGCGCCCCCTCACGCTGGGCCAACGCATCAACCAGTGCCGCCAGGACCACCAGCAGGCGGCGCCGCTGCGCGCCGAGAGCCAGCAGTTGCTGAGCCTGGAGGCTTATGTGGCCCTGCAGTCACGCGGTCTGCCGCTGGTGCCGCCGGCCGACGAACGCCTCGCGCCTTTCCGCCAGCGCGGTGAACAGATTTTTCTGCAGCGCATGGGCCAGCTCAACCTGTCCTGCGCGCAATGCCACGACAACAATGCTGGCGGCCGGCTCGGCAGCAGCCTGATCCCGCAGGCGCACCCGACCGGCTACCCGGTCTACCGGCTCGAGTGGCAGACGCTGGGTTCGCTGCAGCGGCGCCTGCGCGGCTGCATGAATGGTGTACGCGCCGAGCCTTACGCCTACGATGCGCAGGAACTGGTGGAACTGGAGCTGTACCTGGCGGAGCGCGCCAAAGGGATGCCTATGGAAACCCCTGGCGTGCGTCCCTGAGATCTGGGGCCGTCAAGCGGTAGGCCTTCACTCACGGCCTGCGCTCACCAGCACAGGGTGACAGGGCCCTTGTGGGGGTAAACCACCGGCAGGCACCGCTGGTACAACCGGCCCGGCGCACACCGGCCTTATCCGCCGGAGTTGCGCGCCTGGGTCCAGTACGCCTCGGTGCGCGCAACCACCAGGTCCTTGTCGCTCGAACGCCCCTCATCCTTGCGTCCGCCCTTGAGGTGATCCATGTAACGGCCCAGCGGTCCGTTGACAAAAGGATGCATGGAATCCGGCACCCCCTCATTGATGTTGTAAAACTTCAGATCTCCTGCCTTGCGGTGCGCGGCGACCATGGAGTCAAAGGCGTGGCAGTCGGTCCATCGCGCCAGGGTGAATATCTTGTCGTGGGTGTAGTAGTCCGTGTGATCAATGATGAACTTCCGCACCACCGGATTCCTCAGGTTGTAGAGTACAAAACTGCATTCCGAATAGATGTTCTTGCGGGGCATGAACCCGATGTCCGCATCTTCGGGCATCAGCGTCGCGAGGAACTCCATAGGCATGTCCTGGAAGCAGACGATGTCCGCATCGATGTTCACCAGGATGTCTGCATCGCTGCGCAGGGCTGCCTCGCGCAGCGCAAAAATCCGGTGGCTCCAGCGCACCGAATCGAGCATGTACTGGTAAGTCTCGCCGAAATGCCCGCGCGCGCCGGGGTTGGCGGCATGCCGCTGCTTGAATTCGACGAGGTCCTTCGCGTCTTCATGCAGGTCGCGCACGATGACCCGGTCGCAGCCCTCGGGTTGGCAACCCTCGGCAAAAATCCACAGCTTGGTCTCCTTGGGCCAGTGGCGCCGGAAGGACTCGATGAACTCCTTGCCAAAACGCTCGTAGCCTTCCGCATGGAAAGTCGCGGCCGCATGCACAACCGGGATTTTTTTGGGAACCGCAATGCCCGAGCTGGTGCCGGCAACGGGCCTCGTCTCGACCGTCTCCGGCTTGCCGAGCGTGTACACCTGCGGGCCGTCCGCCGGCGGCAGGTCGCAATCGGCCACGATGTCTTCCACGTTCTCCTCGGTGACGTCGACAAACACCAGGTCGGGGCGCGCCAGCAGTTCGCGCTCCAGCTCCTC
>CALRTF020000049.1:0-20336 GCA_943370985.1 Paenacidovorax caeni | reverse complement strand
AATGGATCAGGGCGAGCGATTGTCTGAGCGAAGCGAGTTCGAGCTCGACCCCGGCTGGACCGAGCACCGCAGGTTGCCCTCCGCAGCGTCAGCGAAGGAGGGTCGCAGACAGCAGGGTCGCCTTTTCTTTGCTTACTTTCTTTTGGCGAAGCAAAAGAAAGTGAGTTGCCGCCGGGCAACCCCCGGCTTGTTGGCAGACCCTTAAAGCCACCCCCGCAGCGTGATGCAAGAAGGCAGGCAGGCGGAGCCTATTCCGCCGTCAGATGTTTCCCCACAATACCCGCCAACTCAAACATCGTCACCTGTGGCTTGCCGAAGACGGCCAGCAGCTTGGCATCGGCGTTGATGGCGCGTTTGTTGGCCGCGTCCTGCAGGCCTTCGGCCTTGATGTAGTCCCAGAGTTTCTTGATGACCTGGGTGCGCGCCACCGGTTCGGCGCCGATCACCGCGGCCAGGGCCTCGCTGGGTTTCAGGCCGCTGCCGGGCTTGGCCACGCGCGGGGTTTTCGGTTTCGCCACCTTGGCGGCAGGCGTCTTTTTGGCGGCGACTTTTTTCGCTGCCACCTTTTTCGCGGCCGGGCCTGCACCCTTGGCCGCGACGGTTTTGCCGAACGGGGTCTTCACGGTGCCGCTGCGCGGCGGGCCGGCGGTCTTGCGCGGCGGGAATTTCGAGGGTGCAAACTCGAAGTTGACCTTGCCCGCTTCGGCGTCCCAGGCCAGCATGGCCTTGAACGGGCGGCGCGTGCGCATGGACACAAACTTGTCGAGCAAATCGGTTTTGCCGCTGGTCAGCAGCTTGACCATCTGCTCGCGCTCGACCGGTTGCTGCAATATCACCTGGCCGGTCTTGAAGTCGCAGCTCGGTGTCGGTTGCGCATTCGTCGGCACCGATTTTTCGCAGACATAGTTCTTGCCGTGTTCGAACACGCCGGCGCCACACTTGGGGCAGGCGCCCAGCGACTGCTGGCCGCTGAAGTCGATGATCTCGCCGGTCTCGCCGTTCTTGTCATCGCCGAAGTCGAACTCGAGCTTGTAGTTCTTGGTCTCGTCGTCGAACTTGATGATCATCTCGGCGGTGAAGGGCCAGCCGGCCTTGGAACGGAAACCGTCGAGCGGGCCGATCTTTTTGTCGCGCAGGAACTGCTCGACCTCGGCGACCTCGAAGGTGCGGCCGGCCGGCGTCTTGCCAAACGAAAAGCCGCAGCCGTCATCGCCTTTTTTGCCGGTGCAGGTGTAGCGCCGGTAGTTCTCCTTCATCACGCCGCCGCAATTCGGGCAGGGTGCAGACAACGTCGCGTAGTCGCCGGGAATCGTGTCCTTGTCGTAACCCTTGGCCTTGGCCACCAGGTTTTGCGTCATGGCGGCGATCTCGGCCATGAAGGTGTCGCGGCTGAGCTTGCCGTGTTCCATCTGCGCAAGCTTGTGCTCCCACTCGCCGGTCAGGTCGGCGCGGGAAAGTTCTTCCACGCCGAGGCCGCGCAGCAGCGTCATGAGCTGGAAGGCCTTGGCCGTCGGAATCAGCTCGCGGCCTTCGCGCAGCATGTATTTCTCGTTGATCAGGCCCTCGATGGTGGCCGCGCGGGTGGCCGGTGTGCCCAGGCCTTTTTCCTGCATGGCTTCACGCAGCTCGTCGTCGTCGATGGTCTTGCCCGCGCCTTCCATGGCACCCAGCAGCGTCGCTTCCGAATAACGCGCCGGCGGGCGGGTTTTCAGGCCCTTGGCCTCGCAGACTTCGGCACGCACCATCTCGCCCGGCTTGACGGCGACCAGGGTCTTGCTGTCTTTTTCGTCGGTGTTTTCGTCTTCGGCTTCCTTGCCGTAAATCGCCAGCCAGCCCGGCTTGACCAGCACCTTGCCCTCGGTCTTGAAGCTGTGGCCGACCGCCTGCGAAATCCGCGTCGTGACCAGGTATTCGGCGCTCGGGAAAAACACCGCCATGAAGCGGCGCACCACCAGGTCATAGAGTTTTTGCTCGGCGTCGCTCAGGCCGCTGGGCGCCTGCAGGGTCGGGATGATCGCAAAGTGATCGCTGACCTTGGCATTGTCGAAAATGCGCTTGCTGGGCTTGATGTAATTGCCCTTGAGCGCGGTAGCCGCATGCGGCGCCAGGTGTTTCATGGGGCTCGCGGCCAGCATCTCGAAAGTCTGCTTGACCACCGGCACATAGTCCTCGGGCAGCGCGCGCGAATCGGTACGCGGGTAGGTCAGCGCCTTGTGGCGTTCGTACAGGCTTTGCGCAATCGACAGCGTGGTCTTGGCCGAGAAGCCGAACTTGCCGTTGGCCTCGCGCTGCAGGGACGTCAGGTCAAACAGCAGGCCGGAGGCGGTGGTCGAGGGCTTGCTTTCTTCGGTCACCGTGGCGGACTTGCCGCGCACCGCATCGGCAATCGCCCGCGCCTCCTTTTCGGACCAGACGCGGTCGGCCTTGAGCTCGGCGTCGGGCTCGGCATTGTCGGCATTGGCCGCGGCCTTCTTCCACTTCGGGTCGAACCACTTGCCCGGGTATTCACCGGCCTCGGCCAGGAAGCTGGCGTGGATCTCCCAATAGTCGCGGCTGACGAACTTGCGGATTTTTTCCTCACGCTCGACCACCACCGACAGCGTCGGGGTCTGCACCCGGCCCACCGTGGTGAGGAAGAAGCCGCCGTCGCGCGAGTTGAAGGCCGTCATGGCCCGCGTGCCGTTGATGCCGACCATCCAGTCGGCTTCGGAGCGCGAACGCGCCGCGTCGGCCAGGCCCTGCATCTGCTGGTCGCTGCGCAGGCTCTCGAAGCCCTCGCGGATCGCCGCCGGCGTCATGGACTGCAGCCACAGGCGCTTGACCGGGTGTTTGCTCTTGGCGTACTGCTGGATCAGGCGGAAGATCAGCTCGCCCTCGCGGCCCGCGTCACAGGCGTTGACGAGGGCACCCACGTCCTTGCGTTTGGTCAGCTTGACGATGGCGTTGAGCCGCGTCTTGGTCTTGTCCATCGGCTTCAGGTCGAAGTAGGGCGGGATCACCGGCAGGTTGGCAAAACTCCACTTGCCGCGCTTGACGTCGAACTCCTCCGGCGCCTGGATCTCGACCAGGTGGCCCACGGCCGAGGTGATCAGCCAGTCGTCGCTCTCGAAATATTCGTCGTGTTTTTCAAACTTGCCCGCCGTCGGCGTGATGGCGCGGACGATGTCCTGCGCCACCGAGGGCTTTTCTGCAATCACAAGGGTTTTCATATGTACTTCTTCAAACCTTCAACATCTTCGGGGAACATCTCCCCGGCTTCTGCAAACTGGACCTGGCCGCTGCGGCCATCCGGCGCGACCTTGAGCACCACCACCACCGGCAGGCCGGCCGGCTTGGGCAGCACTTTGGCGACTTCCGGGCTCAGCATGCCCGCGGGAAAACTGTAGCCCTTGCTCTTCATATAGTTGACGGCGGCTTCGGGCTTGCTGTCTATCGACAGGGCCAGCACCTCCAGGCCCCTGGCCCGGTTGGCGCGCCACAAAGCCTCGATATGCGGCGACTGGACCGCACAAAAAGGGCACCAGCTGGCCCACCAGTACACCACAAGCGTCTTGCCGCCCATCGCGGCGGGGTTCCAGGTACGCCCGTCCAGCAGCGTCAGCGGGGCCAGCGGCAGGCGGCTGCCGACCTTGGGCAGCGGGCCGCCCGGCCCGCGCGCCCAGGCACGTGCGGCCACCCCGGCGGCGGCCAGCGCGGCCAGGGATTGAATCAGTTTTCTTCGCTTGAACATCGTCGGACGATCTCGGGTCACGGGTGCGCATCACTACAATACGGGCTTCGCGCGTACGCACGCGCGCACCCGCACGGGCGCGCACATGCATGAATTAACCATACCAAAAAAACCCGTCGTGTCAAAAACTCAGGTCTTGCCCCCCTCTTCCACCCCTTCTCCCGGCCCCGCCGGCGCTGCCGGCCGCCGCATCCAGACCCGCGTGTCGGGCGTGCACGGCAAGGGCGTGTTTGCCGTGCAGGACCTCGCCGAAGGCGAAGTCCTGATCGAGTACATCGGCGAGATCATCAACTGGAAGGAAGCGCTGCGCCGGCATCCGCACGACCCCAAGGACCCGAACCACACCTTCTACTTCCACATCGACGAAGACCATGTGATCGATGCCAAACACGGCGGCAACTCCTCGCGCTGGATCAACCACAGCTGCAAGCCGAACTGCGAGGCCGACGAGCAGGACGGCCGCGTCTTCATCAAGGCGCTGCGCAACATCCCGGCCGGCGAGGAACTGTTTTACGACTACGGCCTGATCATCGACGCGCCCTACACGAAGAAGCTGCTGGCCGAGTACCCCTGCTGGTGCGGCGCCAAAAACTGCCGCGGCACGCTGCTCGCGCCCAAGGACGACAAGCCGGGCAAAAAGGCCAAAAAAGCCAGGGCCAAAGCGGCGGACAAGGCCGGCAAGGACAAGAAGAAGGCCGCCAAAGCCGACAAGGCCGTGAAGCCGAAAAAAGAGTTCAAAAAAGAGCTCAAGAAGATCCTCAAAAAATCCGGCAAGGCTGACAAGACCGGCAAACCGGCCAGAGACAAAAAAGCCTAGACCCCCTCACTTGTCATTGCGGGCTGGACCCGCCATCCATGGCCCCGGCCAGGCGACACCAACCGTTCGCCGTCATGGATCCCGGATCAGGTCCGGGATGACAGAAGCAGTTCCCTACCGAAGACGCTTGTTCACATGAGTCCTGCCGCCTCCACCCCCATCCGCTGGCCCGCCGAGGCCATCTGGGAAGCCGTGGCGCCGGTGCTGCCCGGCTTCACGGTCGAGGTGCTGCCCACCGTCGATTCGACCAACACCGAGCTGATGCGGCGCTTCCGTGCCGCCGGCCCCACCGCTGCCGAGCCGGTGCTGCTGGTGGCAGAGCAGCAAAGCGCGGGCCGCGGCCGCATGGGCCGCGCCTGGCAGAGCCGGGCCGGTGACAGCCTCACCTTCTCGCTGGGCATGCCGCTGCAGCCGGCCGACTGGTCAGGCCTGTCGCTGGTGGTCGGCATCAGCATCGCCGAAAGCCTGCAGCCGCGGCTTCCCGCCGCCGGCGAGCCGCGCGTCAGCCTCAAATGGCCCAACGACGTCTGGCTGGCCGATGGCCACGGCGAGCGCAAGCTGGCCGGCATTCTGGTCGAGACCGCGAGCTGGGGCGAGCTGCGTTATGTGGTGATCGGCGTCGGCATCAATGTGCGCGCGCTGGAACTCGACGTCGCCAGCCCGGACCAGGGCCGGCCCGCCGCACTGGCAGCGGCCGCGCTGCAGGACATCCTGCCCGGCGTGGACGTGGCACAGGCGCTGGCGCTGGTTGCCGCCCCGCTGGTGCAGGCGGTGCAGGCTTTCGGCCTGTTCGGCTTTGCGCCTTTCCAGGCGCGTTTTGCGGCGCGTGACGCGCTGGCCGGGCGCGCCGTGCAACTGTCGGATGGCACCGGGGGCCTGGCCCACGGCGTCGGCGAGAACGGCGCGCTGCTGGTGCATACTGCGGCTGGCATGAAAGAAATCACCAGCTCCGAAGTCAGTGTCCGGCCCGTTGCCGGGCCGGTTTCCCGCGGGAGCGCCCGCCCATGCTGAGGCTGCTGGTGCTGCTTTTGCTGCTGGCCAACGCTGGATACTGGGCCTGGTCGCAGGGCCTGCTGGCCGCCTACGGTCTGGCGCCGGCGGTGCAGACCGAGCCGCAACGCCTGGCCACGCAGATCCGGCCCGAGGCGATCCGCCTGCTGACGCCCGACGAAGCCCGGACAATCGAGGCCGGCCCCCGCAAGGTGGCATCGGCCCCGGACAACGGCGAAGCAGCGCCGGCGCCCGAGTGCCTGCAGGCGGGCCTGTTCAACGAGGAGCAGACCGCCAGCTTGCGCAGCACGCTGGAAGCCAGCCTGCCGCCCGGCAGCTGGCAGCTTGAAAGCAGCGTCGAGCCGGCACGCTGGATTGTCTACATGGGCAAATACAACAATGACGAGGCGCTGGCGAAAAAGCGCGCCGAGCTGCGCCAGCTCGGCGTCCCCTTCCGTCCGGTCACGAATGCGGCGCTGGCGCCCGGCCTGGCGCTGGCCAGCTTTGCGGCGCAGGCCGATGCCGAGAAAGAACTCACGCGTATCGCCACCAGGGGCGTGCGCACCGCCCGCGTCGCGCAGGAGCGCGCCGAAGTGCGCGGGCAGATTCTCAAGCTGGCCGCCGTGGACGCGGCGCTGCGCACGCAGCTCGACACGATCCGCCCGCAACTCCAGGGCAAGGCGCTTCAGTCCTGCGCCTGACCGCGGCGGCCGCCTCTTTGCTCCTTTTTTGATAGCTTCTGCCGCTTGCGGGGCAAGGGCTGAGGCCAGTTTCTTGTGAACACCCGGCGCCAGCCGGCAGCCTGGCGGGACGGCTACTTCGCCGGCACCGCCTTGATCCAGTCGGCGATGTCCCTGGCCACCGCCGCCTCTATGCCCTGAAACTGATGGTGGCCCGCATGGCAGGGGTTGCCGTTGCCGGAGCCGCCCTGGGCGGTGATCAAGGCCACCCTGGGCGAGGCGCTCAGCGCGGCCGTCAAGACCGGCATGGCGTCATACGGCGTGACATAACAGGCGTCGTCCTTGTGGTGCACCAGCAGCACCGGCACCTTGATCTGCTGCAGCGGCACCTCGGACACCACATGCGCCAGGCCGCGGGTGCGGCCCTCGCGCGTGACGGTGGAGCTCAGCACCAGGCCATCCGGGCCCTTGTCCTGCAGCTGCGTTGCCGCGGCCGCGGCCGACAGCGAGCCGTTGCTGGTGCCCACGGCCCAGACCGGCACGGGCGACTGCCGGCGCAGGAAGTCGATCAGCGCCGCCGTGTCCTCGGCATGTGCGGCCGAAGCCCGGAAGCCGTCGAGATGGCGGCGGTCCGAGGGCACGTCCGGGATCACCACACTGATGCCGTGCTGCGCAAAATTCTGTCCGCCACCGGCCAGGAAGCCGCCGTCCCGCGTGGACCCGTTCGGGAAAATGCCGATGTTGCCGGGCCCGCCCTGGAACAGCACCGCGCTGGCGACCGGGTTGACCGCCTTGAGGTACAAAAAGCGCAGGCTCACGCCCGGGCGGGTCGTGATCTCCCGGACCTCGGGCTGCAGCTGTGCATGGGCAGCGAGGCCGGCGCCCAGCACGCCCGCCAGAACGGCAGCCCGCGCCATGGCCCTGAAACAAGCAACAAACATGAAATCTCCCTGGTCGCGTGCCTTGAGTCTAGTCCCTGCCGTGTCTAATGCTTTTTTACTCTTTTTGCTCCGTGTTTGATAGCAAACAAGGCTTGTCCGGCGTGGGCTGGCAGCCTGGTGGCTGGACACTGTCGGCCGTGGCCTACAAGCGCAAGCGCCTATCGATGTCCCGGCGGCCCTGCCCGCGCCCTTAACTTGGAAGATTGGAAAAAAAGCCGTGAGGCCACATGCTGATCAATACATTTCTGGTGGAAGACCGCGCCGACATCCGCGATACGCTGATTCAGGCCATGGAGGAAATCGCGCCCTGCCGCTTCATCGGCCATGCCGACAGCGAGACCTCGGCGCGCCAGTGGCTGCAGGACCACCACGACGACTGGCAACTCGCGATTGTTGACCTGTTCCTCGCCGAAGGCTCGGGCTTCGGCATCCTGGAAGACTGCCAGGCGCGCCGCGCCGGGCAGAAGGTGGTGGTGCTGACCAGTTACGGCCACGACAACATCGCCAGCAAATGCCGCTCCCTGGGCGCCGACGAGGTCTTCGACAAATCCGCCGACCTCGAAAAGCTGGTCAACTACTGCCGGGCGCACGCGGCCAGCCTGCACCCCGCGCCCGAGCCTTCGGCCTCGGTGGCGCGCCTGTTCCAGGCACCGCCCCGCGGCACCACCCACTGAGCCCGCAGGCGCCTGCCTGAGCTTGCGGCCCGGGCCGCCGCAAGCTATCGTGTACGCTTGCCGCCATGAATTCCGCGCCAGCAGACAGTACGCCCCCCGCCCCCGCCTCCCTTCGTTCCGCCTGGATCATGCTGCTGGCCTTGACCACGGCCTTCGCGCTGAGCCAGTCCTGGCGCAGTGTCGCCGCATTGATGGCCGCGCCGCTGCAGGACGAGTTTGGCCTGAGCGCCCAGGCCCTGGGCCTGTTTGCCGGCGCCTTCCACTTCGCCTTCGGTGCCATGCAGCTGTTCATGGGCATAGGCATCGACCTGCACGGCGTGCGGCGCACCGTGCTCACAGCTTTTCCCGTCGCGATTGCCGGCTCGGCGGTATCGGCGATGGCCGGCAGCTACGGCATGCTGGTGGCGGGCCAGGTGCTGATCGGCGTCGGCTGCGCGCCGGCCTTCCTGGTCTGCACCGTGTTCATCGCGCGCAACATGCCGGCGAACCGCTTCGCCGCGATCTCCGGCATCACGCTGGGGCTGGGCGGCATCGGCATGCTGCTGACCGGCACGCCGCTGGCCTGGCTGATCGAGGCCTCGTCCTGGCGCATGGGCTTCTGGGTGCTGGGCGGCATGGCCGCGCTGTCCTGGCTGCTGATCTGGGCGCTGGTGAACGAGCCGGCGCAGGCCGCGCACAACGTCCACCCGAAAGAGTCGGTGCGCCAGGCGCTGGCCGGCTTCGGCGCGCTGTTCACCCTGCCGCATACGCTGGGCATCATGCTGCTGGCCTGCGTCGGTTATGCCTCCTTCATTGCGCTGCGCGGCCTGTGGCTGGGGCCGCTGCTGATGCAGCGCCACGGTTTTTCGCTGGTGCAAAGCGGCAACGTCGCGCTGGTGATGTCGCTGGCCTCGCTGTTCGGCCCGCCGCTGTTTGGCTGGCTGGACCCCGGCCCGCTGCAGCGGCGCCGCTGGATCACCGGCCTCACGCTGCTGCTGGCAGCGCTGTTCGCCGCCTTTGCCATGACCCACAGCACGCTGATCGACGTGGTCGGCCCGGTGGTGATCGGCGTGCTCTCGGGCTTCATGGTGCTGCAGTACGCCGACGTGCGCGCGGCCTACCCGGCGTCCATGACCGGCCGCGCGATGGCGGTGTTCACCATGGCGATTTTCCTCGGCGTGGCCGCCATGCAGTGGTTCACCGGGCTGGTGGCCTCGGTCGCGGCCAGCCACGGCGCCGAGCCCTACACCGCCGTGCTGGCGGCCATTGCGCTGCTGCTGGCGCTCGGCGCGCTGGCCTTTACCGTGCTGCCGCAGCCGCCCAAAACCCGCGGCTAGTCTCCCGTCGCTATTGTTTTAATAGCTGCCTGCGCTTGCCTGGCGAGGTCTGGCGGCCGATTTGCCCTGCAATGGGCGGCGGGGAGGCGGCGCCCGCGCGGCTGCGGCGCCTGTATCTGCGTGGTCCTACAGCGCGCGCCTCGCTTCTCCGATAGCTCGCAGCCCGGGTGCAGGGGATGCTCTGTTGTCTTTGGGCCTGGCCCGTTTCACCTTCACCTCTCCACTTCCTGAAAGATCACCATGGGCATTCTCTGGACCATCCTCATCGGCTTCATCGTCGGCCTCGTCGCCAAATTCCTGATGCCCGGCCGTGACCCGGCCGGCTTCATCATCACCGTGATCATCGGCATCGTCGGTTCGGTGATTGCCACCTACCTGGGCCGCTTCCTCGGCTTTTACCAGGTCGGCGAGTCGGCCGGCTTCATCGCCGCCGTGCTGGGCGCCATCATCCTGCTGGTGATCTACCGCGCGGTCACCGGCAAACGCGGCTAGACGGCAAGGCACCCGATGAAACTCAAGGCCACCTGCAAGCTGACCGTCCACAGCGTGGGCGACTGTCCCATCGTCGCCATGCTGCGCCCGCGCAGCGGCCAGGCGCAGTGGATCGTCAGCGACCGTTATGAACTCGACCCCTGGGTGCCGACCACCGAATACGTGGACAGCTACGGCAATCTGTGCCAGCGCCTGACACTGCCGGCCGGCGAGATGAAGATCGACGTCGAGGTCGTGATGGAGGTCGAGGACCAGATCGCGGTGCAGCCCGACGCGCCGCACACGCCGGTCGTCGAGCTGCCCGACGACGTGCTTCACTACCTGCTGCAAAGCCGCTATTGCCCGTCCGACAAGATGTTTGAAAAGGCGCGCGAGATCGTCGGCGAGACCCAGCCGGGTTATGCGCAGGCCGAAAAAATCCGCGCCTGGATCCACGAGAACCTGGAATACAAATACGGCGTCAGCGAAGCGACCACCGACGCGATGGACACCCTGGACCACGGCGCCGGTGTCTGCCGCGACTTTGCGCATGTCGGGATTGCGCTGTGCCGCAGCCTGCAGATTCCGGCGCGCATGGTGGTCGGCTACCTGCACGAACTGGATCCGATGGACCTGCACGCGTGGTTCGAGGCCTTCGTGGGCGGCCGCTGGTACACCTTCGACGCCACCCAGAAGGAGCCGCGCGGCGGCCGCATCGTGCTGGCCTATGGCCGCGACGCCGCCGACGTGGCCTTCATCTCGGACTACGGCGCGCAGCCGCTGGAAGTTACCGAGATGAAGGTGACGGTCAGCGCAGTGACCGACTAACAACGCGGCCGCGGCGCTAGCTAGGGCGTGGTTTTCTTCTCACCCTTGTTCTGTGGGCCTGTCGGCGACTGCGAATTTTTCGAGGCCTTGTCCGCCGGTTTGGCGGCGCTTCGGCCCGCGTCTTTGGCTGCGTGATTTTTTCCGCCGTTGCTGTCTTTGGTCGATTGGGGCATGGTGACTCCTGGATAAATCCAAACCCTAAACAGGAAGCCGCCGCGCCCCTGTAGGACACGGGCCTGACCGGCCCAAGACGCAGACCTTCGCTGCCCGACACCGGCGCCGCATTCAGTCGGCGCTGTCCATCATGCCGAGCAAAAAGGCCGCGCCGGAACGGCCGGCACCGGCCGCCTGCTGCAGCCAGGCGGTGGCGCGCGCGACGTCGGGCCGGCCGCCCCGCGCACTGGCCCCGGCCGGCTGCAGCAGCATGAAGCCGGCGCGTTCAGCGGCCTCGGCGTGGCCGCCGGCGGCCAGCCTTTCGTAGATCTGCAGCGAACGTTCGTACTCGCCGTGGTAGTAGGCGCTGTGCGCCTCCTCGATCAGTGCGGACGCCTCGTTGCCGGCCCAGGCCGGGCTGGTCAGGGCGAGCAGGATGGAAAGCGCTGTGGGACGGATCTGCATGAAATGGTTTCCTTGGATGGGTGATGGGGTGGGTCAGTGCACCAGCGGCGCCAGTGCGGCCTGCAGGTGTTGCCATTGCGCGGTGGTGAGCATGCGGATCAGCAGCTGGCGGAATTTCGGCTGGGCCACGCCGGAGCCGATGTATTGCCAGCGGTAGGCGTCCAGCAAGCCGTCGGCCAGGCGCGCAGCCTGATCCGCAGGCACGCGCCGGCCGCAGGTGACGATGAAATACTGCGCATCCCTGAGAGACTGCTGCTGCAGGATGGCATCGATCGCGGCGATCAGCCCGATCAGCGCATCCACCGCGCCGTCGCGCTGCTCGTGGGTGATGCGCAGGTTCTCGCGCTCCCACTCCAGGATGTCCAGTGCGGCATGCTGCGACTCCTCCTGCCAGTGGTACAGGAACACGTCCCTGTAGAGTTCAGACAGCTGCTCGTCGGGCTCAATGCTCTGGCGGTAGTGCGTCTGCGTGAACAGTTCGATGTGGCAGGTCAGCGCCAGCACGGCCCAGGTCGGCGCCTGCAACACCTGCGCCGCCACCTCGTTGGCTGCCGGCAAAAACTCATACCCAGGCGGCATGCCCGCGCCGGCCAGGCGCTCGATGCGGCGAAACAGCTCCTGGTGCTTGAGTTCCTCGTCGGTAAAGCGCACCAGCGCTTCCAGCGCCACCTGGTCGCCGTAGCAATGGTCACGGCTGAGCTCCAGCATCTTGATGCCGATGAAACGCTCGACCAGGCCGAACATGTTGGCATAGGTGCGGCCCTGGATCTGGCTCAGGAAAACCTGCTCGGCCGGCTGCAGAAAGTCCAGCCGCCCGATACGCGACAGCCCGTCCGGCAGAAAGTGTTTTGAAAAATCGAAGACGCGGCCGCGGATCACGTCGCGGCCTATCTCCCAACGGACGCGCCGCGAGGCCGCAATGCAGCGCGCGTAGTTCTCGGTCTGGGTGCTGGTGAGGGTCATGTTTCTCAGTGACATGCTTGGGTTTGAAAAGAAAGCTGTGACGGCGCCGACGGCGCCAGCGCGGCCGCGATCTCGGGCAGTTGCGCCTCGGCGGCGCGCCAGCCGGCCTCGAAGACATAAGGCATGGCCCCGGTCTCCCAGAGACCGACATGGCGCTGCAGGCCCAGGTCGATGCGGATGACCGCCTGCCCGGCAGCCTGCGCGGCGGCGGTGCGCGCCTGCATCAGGTTGTTGATCAGCGTGGTGCTGGTCTGCGCCACCAGCCGCGACAGGCGATCGACGCGGCGCGGCATGGCGCCGTCGAAACCGAGCGCCACCACCACGTCCGCATCGGCTGCGGCGGACAGCGGCAGCGGGTCCGACAACACGCCATCGACCAGGCGCCGCCCGGCGATCTCCACACTCGGGAAAATGATGGGCACCGCCATGCTCGCGCGCAGGGCATCGACCAGGCTGCCGCGCGTCAGCACCACCGGCCGGCCGCTGGCGGCGTCGGTGGCGGACACGCGCAACGGCGTGGCCAGCTGCTCCAGGCGGCTGTCGCCGAAGGCATGCGCCATGCGCTGCACGATCAAACGGTCGTCACGCAGCGCAAAGCCGGCGCCGAAGCCCGCCAGCCGTGGCGCCAGCAGTTGCAGATAAGCGCGCCAGCGGCGCTGCTGGGTCAGCTCGGCGGACCACAGCGCGGTCGCCGCGCGCAAGGCCTCGTCAGCCTCCATGCCCATGGCGATGGTGGCGCCGAACAGCGCGCCGGAACTGCAGCCGGCGATGACGTCCGGCCGTATGCCCTCGCGCGCCAGCCGCTGGGCAATGCCCAGCGCGGCAATGCTGCGCACCCCGCCGCTGCCCAGCACAAAGGCCAGCCGGCGGCCGCGGGGACGCACACCTGTCAGCGTGTGCATGGCGCTTCCCGATGCGTGACAAAGGCCACCACGCGCCTGATCACCGCGGCATGGCGCACCACCCGTTGGTGCCCGAGGCCGCGGGTCGCCTCGAACTGGGCGCCGCGGATGGCCGCCACCATGCCCAGGCTGTGGTCAAAGGGAATTTCGGCGTCGTCTTCATCATGGACAAACAGCATGGGAAACGCGGCCTGCCGCGCCATGTCCAGCACCGACATGCGGCGCCAGCTGAGCCGCCCGCCATAACGGCGCACCAGCATCTGGCGCATGCGGTTCAGCACCTCGGCACTGAGCCCGATCTGCTGGGCGAACATCTGCAAAAACCAGTTGCAGTGGTTGAAGGAGCTGATGAGCACCATCTTTCCGGTCGTCACGCCCCAGTCGCGCGCCGCATACATCGCCATGGCCGCACCGAAGGAATGGCCGATCACGCAGTGCAGCGGTCCCGCATGCCTGGCCACCACCGCCACCGCATTGGCAAACTGCACGATGTCGGTCGAGCGGCCCGAGGACTTGCCGTGCGCCGGCGCATCGAAGGCCACCACGCGAAAGCCCGCATCCACCAGCGGCGCGATCATGCGGCTCATGTGGGTCGCGTGCGAGCCCCAGCCATGCACCAGCAGAACCGCCGGGCCGTGGCCCCACTCATACACCGCCAGCGTGTCGCCGCCCGCCGGCAGGCGTTGCAGCCGGGCGCGTTTGCGGATGGCCAGGTGCTGATCGCTGAGCGCCGGCCGCGGCGGCCGGGTCAGTTGTGTATAGGCCAGGCGCGCGGCCAGTGCTGGCGCGAAGCGGCACAGCAGGCCAAAAAAGCCGCGCACCAGGCCTGCGCTGCGGCCGGCCGCAAAGTGCCCGGCACGCGGCAGCTGCGCCGGCGCAGGCGTCGCCGTATCGGGGGTCGCCGGCAACAGCCGGTTCGTTGAAAACTGGTAACTCATGATGGCTCCTCTGGCAGCGGGTGCCCACGACGGCAGGCAACCCAGGCAGGGGAATTTATCGGCGCCGTGCAGAAACGGCCATGTGAAATTAGTCATACCGGCGTCATGGGCCGGCGCCCGGCCCTACAGGTTCTGCAGTGCAGACAGCAGTTGCGCGCCCGAGACCGGTTTGGTCAGCAGCAGCAGCTTGTGCTGCTGCGCGGCCTCGCGCAGGGCCGCATTGGTTTCGCCGCTGATCAGCAGCACCTTCTTGCCGAGCACCCGCATGGCCAGCGCGACGTCCAGCCCCGACGCGCCATGCGGCAGGCGCGCGTCGCAGATCGCGACCTCGCCGTAGGCGGCTTCCCGGAAGGCGTCGGTCGCGGTCTCCACATGCCGCACCCGCAGGCCCCACGCGCTCAGCAGTTCGCGCGTGGCCACCGCCACCAGCGAATCGTCCTCGACCAGCAACACATCGCGCATGGCCAGCGCCGGCACCAGCGGCCCGGCCTGGGGCAACAACTCACCCGGCACCGTGTCCTGGCGCTGCGCTGCCGCGTCGGCCACCGGCATTTCCGCTGGTGCCCCGGCCACCGGCAGCGTGATCGTCATGCAGCAGCCGCGACCGAGTTCGGAGCGGACCTCGATGTTGCCGTTCATCAGCAGGGCAAATCGCTTGGCAATCGCCAGCCCCAGACCCAGACCGCGCTGCCGGTCGCGCGCCTCGTTGTCGACCTGCACAAACTCCTCGAAGATCCGTTCCTGCGCGCCTTGCGCGATACCGACACCGCTGTCGCGCACCTGCAGCCGCCACAAGGCGCCGGCCGGGCGCAGCGCCACCAGCACGGTGCCGCCGGGCGCCGAGAACTTGATCGCGTTGTCCAGCAGGTTGGACAGGATGCGGATCAGCATCAGGGCGTCGGCCATCGCGTGGGCGCCGGGCCGCACCAGCGCCACCACCCGCACGCCGGCCGCCTCCGCGACGGCGCTGTGCTGCATCACCAGGCTGGAGACAATCGGCGCGATCTCGGTGGGCTGGAGATCGGGCGTCACCACCCCCGAGTCCATGCGTGTCAGGTCCAGCACCTGCGAGAGCAGGTCGTCCAGCGCCCGCCACGACTGGTTGATGCCTTCCACCGCGCGGATCGCCGCACTGTCCTGCGCCTTCTGCGCCAGGGCCAGCAGCGGCAGCAGGTACAGGCCGATGGCGTGCACCGGCTGGCGCAGGTCGTGGCTGACCGCCGCAAAAAAGCGCGACTTGCTCAGCCCCATGGCGGCCACCGCATTGGCCGCTGCCTCGGCGCGCCGGCGCTGCTCGTACTGGTGCGCCACGGTGCTCTCCTGCGCGCGCGAGAGAAACACCATGGCTGTGGTCAGGGCGATGCCGCCCGCACCCATCAGCATCAGCAGGGTATTGCCGTCGCCGGCGCCCTCGGCGATGAGGCGCAGCGAGGTCGGCAACACCGCCAGGCACAACGCGATGGTGGTGCGCATCAGGTCGCCGGTCAGGCGCACCGCGATCAGCGTGGCATTGCCCATCAGGTAGCTCATCAGCACCGCCTGCATCGGGATGTTGCCGGGCACGTAGAGAAACCAGGCCGCGCTGCCGACGTAGGCCATCAGGACCCACATGTAGATGCGGTAGATGCGGCGGCGCTCCGGCTTGGGCCGGGCCCTGAACGAAGGGCGGTTCACATGCCACCAGCGCAGCGTGCCGGCCACAGAGATGACGGCGAACCAGGCAAAGGGCTGCTGCCAGGGCAGGGCCGTCGCAAACATCAGCGCACACAGCAGTTCGCACAAACGCAGCACCCACAGCGAATACCCGGTGTGGGTGCTGTCCTCGGGGTCGGGCCGCTCCTCCCTGGGCACGGTCACAGGCTTTCGGAGTCGAGCTGGGCCGCCTGTGTCCGGTTCGACACATTGAGCGCCTTGAAGATCTCGCTCATGTAGTTCTTCACCGTCCCCTCGCTGATGCCCAGGCTGCGGGCAATCATCTTGTTGCTCATGCCCAGGCGCAGCAACTGGCGCACTTCTTCCATGCGCGGCGTCAGCAGCAGGTCCGGCCGTTTGACATCGGACACGCGCAGGGCGAATGGCAGCTTGCGGCCCTGCAGCGCGGCGTCGATCGCCGCGCAGATCTGCTCGGACGGCGCGCTTTTGGACACAAAGGCATGCACCGTGGGAATCTCCAGCGTGCGCCGCACCACGTCGGGTGAGGTCAGCGCTGAAATCACCACCAGCGGCAGCGCCGGGCACAGGCGCGCCAGCTCGGCCAGCCGGAAGCCCTTTTCCATGCCGGGCATGTTCAGGTCCACCAGCGCCACCCGCGCCTGCGGGCTGGCGCAGGCCGCCCGCATCAGCGAGTCGGCGTCGAAGGCTTGCACGAATTGCACCTCGCCGAGCACACTCGCAACGAGGCTGCGCAGGCCATCACGCACCAGCGCGTGGTCATCTGCAATCAGGACGGTCAGGTCCTGCGGGCTGGGGAAGCCATTCATTGTTCACTCCGTCAGATGCGCGGCCAGGCGAGCTTGCCTGGCGCGGCGGCACACCACCGGCGCCGGATTCTATACACGCAGGGCAGCCTGCGCTGTCACCTCCGGACACCCAAAACCCTGAGTGCCGCGCCGCAAAACCATCGAGTCTGGCGTGTTTCCAGAGGGCGGCACAGTGTCCGAATGGCATGCGCCCGGCCTCAATCTGGACGGCAACCCTGTGCCAAATATCACAGGCGCGGCCGCCGGACCGACACGGCCGTGACCCCGGGCGGCGGCAGCTTGCCGCAGGCCGCCTGGCGCTAGGGATAACCCCGGCAAATACCCCGGCCCCATGACAGTTCCCAGGCCCGAAATAACCCATACTGCCTACATCACAGCGGCGAAACCTTGCCGCCTCACGCGCGGCCACACCGGCCCGCAAGACAACCCGCATGACGCAGATGGCGCAACAGACAGACCCACCGCAAAGCCTGCAGCAGCGTTTGCTGGCGCTGACGCAGCTGAACGAGGCACTGCAGCAGCAGTTGCGCGAGCAGGCCGGGCGGCTGGAGGCGTACGAACGCGCCGCCGCCGCGGTCGCGAGCGACCAGCAATTCACCAGCGCCTTCGAAAACGCCGCCATCGGCATGGCCGTGTTCGGGACCGACTTCCGGCTGCTGCGTGTCAACCGCGCGTTTTGCGGGATGCTCGGTTATTCAGAGGCCGAGCTGCTGGCGCCCATCGCACCCGAACTCACCCACCCCGACGATGCGGCCGAGGACACGCTGCAGCGCGGCCGCGCGCTGGCCGGCGAGATCGAGACCTACCAGCGCGAGAAGCGTTACCGGCACAAGTCGGGCAGCATCGTCTGGACCGTGCTGAGCTGCTCGCTGGTACGCGACACGCAGGGCCGGCCGCTGCATTTCATCTCGCAGCTGCAGGACATCACCGAACGCAAGCTGGCCGAGCAGCGCTCTCACGCGAACGAGGAACGCTTTCGCGCGCTGGTCGAGTTGTCCAACGACTGGTTCTGGGAACAGGACGAGAACTTCCGCTTTGTCCAGGTCGCGGGCCAGCTGGGCGAGCACAACCCGACCGCCGACCGCAGCAGCATCGGCAAGCTGCGCAGCGAATTGCCCTACGTCAACATGGACGAAAGCACCTGGGCGGCACACGAGGCGCAGCTCGCGCGGCGCGAGCCTTTCCGCGACTTTGAAGTGTCGCGGCTGGACGCCAAGGGCCGGGTGCGCCACCTTTGCATCAGCGGGGTGCCGATCTTCGACGCCTCCGGCAAGTTCACCGGCTACCGCGGCACCGGCCGCGACACCACCGAGATGCGCCGCTCCAGCGACCGCGTGCGTGCCAGCGAGCAGCAGTTGCGCGACATCACCGACACCGTGCCGGCCCTGATCGCCTATGTCGATGCCGAGCAGCGCTGCCGTTTCCACAACCACGCCTACCAGGAGGCCTTCGGCCTGAGCAGCGAAGACATCCTCGGCAAAAGCATGCGCGAGCTGATGGAGCCGGCCTTCTACGAGAAGCTGCGTCCCCAGGTGGAAGAGGTACTGGCCGGCTACCCGGTGGTGTACGAGCGCAAGCAACGCTCGAGCAACGGTCATGTGCGCGATTACGTCGTCAAATATTTCCCGCGTTACGGCGACGGCGAGGACGAGGGCAAGGTCATCGGTTTTTATTCGCTGGCCACCGACATCACCGAGCTCAAGCGCATCGACCGCCTCAAAAGCGAGTTTGTCTCGACCGTGAGCCACGAGTTGCGCACCCCGCTGACCTCCATCCGCGGCTCGCTGGGCCTGGTGGCCGGTGGCATGGCCGGCAAGCTGCCCGAGGCCGCGATGAACCTGATCGGCATCGCCAAGAACAACTGCGAGCGCCTGATCCGGCTGATCAACGACATCCTCGACATCGAAAAAATCGAGTCCGGCAAGATGCAGCTGGACCTGCAGCCGGTGGCGCTGCTGCCGCTGATGACACAGGCCGTCGCGGCCAACCAGGGCTACGGCCTGGCCAGCAACGTCGGCCTGGCGCTGCACTGCGACGATCCCGGGCTGCAGGTCCGGGTCGAGCCCGACCGGCTCACGCAGGTGGTGACCAACCTGCTGTCGAACGCGCTGAAATTTTCGCCCCCCGGCGGCACGGTCGGCGTGTTTGTATTCCGGGCCGGCATCGGTGTGCGGGTCGAGGTGCGCGACAAGGGCGCCGGCATTCCCGAGGAATTCCGCACGCGCATCTTCCAGAAGTTCTCGCAGGCGGACGCATCCGACACGCGCCAGAAAAGCGGCACCGGCCTGGGCCTGAACATCTCGCAGGCCCTGGTCGAGCGCATGGGCGGCAGCATCGGTTTTGAAAGCCGGGTCGGCGAAGGCACGACGTTTTTCTTCGAGCTGCCGCTGTGCGGCGCGCCGGCCGGCGCAGCGCCGGCGGCCTTGCGCGCGCGCATCCTGGTCTGCGAAGCCGACCTCGATGTGGCGCGGCTGATCGCCATCATGCTGGACAAGGCCGGTTTTGATGTCGACCTGGCGCACAGCGCGCAGCAGGCCTCGGCCATGCTGGACGCCGGCCGCTACGACGCGGTGACGCTGGACCTGCGCCTGCCCGGCCCGGGCGGCGGCACCTTCCTCAACAGCCTGCGCGGCAACGAAGCCACGCGCGCGCTGCCGGTCATCGTGATCTCCACCCTGGCCGGCGACGGCCAGCTCCAGCTCGACCACATGCCCGCGGCGGTGTCCGACTGGCTGGGCAAGCCGATCGACGAGGAGCAGCTGGTGGCGGCCATGCAGCGCGCGGTGGCCGACCTGCACGGGCGCAAGCCGCGCATTCTGCATGTGGAAGACGACCCGGACATCCAGCACATCGCCGCCAGCATCGCGGCCGACTTCGCGAGTTTTGAATTTGCCGCCGACCTGGGCCAGGCGCGCGCCGCGCTGCAGGCCCGGCCTTTCGACCTGGTGCTGCTGGACCTGTCGCTGGGCCGCGAGTCCGGCTGGGACCTGGTGGAAACCATCGACAGCCTGCAGCCGCGCCCGGCGCTGGTGGTGTTTTCTGCGAGCGAGGTCCTGCCCGCGGCCGGGACCCGGCCCGACGCGGTGCTGCTCAAGGCGTCGACCTCCAACGCCGACCTGCTCGGCACCATACGCCGCGTGCTGAAGATGCCGGCGGCACCGGTGGACGGCGAGTCGTCGGGCGGCTAGAAGCCCCTGTGTTGACAGGGCCTGCGGACCAGGCGTTCCATGGGCTGCAGAACCGCCGCTTCTTTGCAGAATGTGCATGAAGTAATAACGCGTTTCATTGTTTGCCCTCAGGCGCCTGCGGCGTTAAGGTGTGTGCATCCCCACAACACAGCGTCAGCGCGACGCGGCACCGCCCGCCCGTGCAGCTTCAGCCATGACACAACAGGAAAAGAAACAGTCCCTCCACCTCGTCGCCGGCGTGATGGTCGGCGTCATCATCGGCGCCCTGATCGAGAACCTCACCATGGGCATAGGCATCGGTATTGCCATCGGCCTCGCGCTGTCGCTGGTGAACACGGGCGGTAGCCAGCGCTAGGCGCACACCCGCGCGGCCGCGTCAGAGCTGCGCGGGCACCGGGGTGCGTTGCGCCGGGTCGTAGAAAAAAGTTTCTTCGGCGATGCGCTCGCCGTCCCAGCGCTGGTACGCCAGCTCTTCCATGCGTGTGCTGCTGCCGTCGGCCCAGGTGAAGTTGAAGATCCAGCGGATCACCACCCGGTCGCCGCTGAGGAACAGCGGCCGCACGCATTCCGAAGTCAGCGACTTCGCCCGCGCCATGACTTTGGCCTCGCCGGCGATCAGTGCATCGCGGCCGCAGCGCGGCGGCGCCTGGTTCTCCTGCATGCTGGCATCGGGCGTGTAGAACTCGGCAATCGCTTCGGTGTGTGCGTTCTGCTCGACGCGGGCGACAAAACGTTCCAGGGTTTCGAGGGTGGGCATGACGGCTTCCGGGTTGTGCGCCGGAACGGGCTGCCCGGCGCAG
>CALRTF020000048.1:0-20413 GCA_943370985.1 Paenacidovorax caeni | reverse complement strand
CCACGACGCCGATGCCGCTGTCGGCAATGCTGCGCAGCAAGCGGCCCAGCGTCTCCTTGTCTTCGCTGGACAATCCGGCGGCCGGTTCGTCGAGCAGCAGCACCTGCGGGTCCGTCGCCAGGGCGCGCGCAATCTCGACCAGGCGCCGGTCCACATGCGGCAGGCCGGAAGCCGCCATGCGCGGCGAGCCGGTGTAACCGCAGCGCGCCAGCAAGGCGCGGCTCCGGGTGCGCAGTTCACCGTTGTTGAATTTCCCGGCATGCAAGGGGTTGCCGAGCCGGCCGCGGCACAGTCCCAGGGCCACGTTGTCTTCCACACTCAGCGAGCCGAACAGCTGCGATGTCTGGTAGGTGCGCGCCACGCCGCTGCGCGACAGTTGCCATGCCGCCGGCCCCAGCAGGGCTTGGCCCTGCAATTCAAACGAGCCGGCCGAGGGTTTGTAAAAGCCGCTGAGCATGTTGAGCACGGTGGTTTTGCCCGCGCCGTTGGGGCCGATCAGGCTGGTCACACCCCCGGCCAGGGTGTCGAAGCTCAGCGCATGCACCGCGCGCACGCCGCCGAAGACCCGGCCCAGGCCGGTGACCGTGAGTGCGCCGCGCGGCGTGTTGACCATTGCCGGCAGTAAATCCGCGTCCGGCGCGATCACGGGAAGCTCGGACGGCAGCGGCCGCACACGCCGCCACAAGCCACTCACCAGACCCGCCAGGCCCTGCGGCGCAGCCCACAAGACCAGCAATAACAGGCCGCCGAAAAACAGCAGACGGTATTCCTCGAGGCTGGCCAGAACTTCGGGCAACACACCGACGATCACCGCGCCTATCACCGGCCCGAGGATGGAACCGGCGCCGCCAATCATCACCACCAGCACAAACAGAATCGACTGCAACATGCTGAAGCCCTGCGGCGTGACAAAACCCGACAGTGGCGCAAACAGCCCGCCGGCCAGGCCGGCCAGTGCGGCCGACACCGCAAAAGCCACGGCCTTGATCAGCAGCGGGTTGATGCCCACCGACTCGCACGCGGTTTCGCTGTCCTTGACCGCGCGCATGGCCGCACCCCAGGCGCTGCGCGACAGCCAGCTGTAGAGCACCAGCACCACCGCGCAGCTCACGATGGCCAGCGCCGCGATGCCGCGCACGTCGAACTTCAGCGCACCCAGCGCCGGTGCGGCCACACCCATGATGCCGTTCTGCCCGCCGGTGACACCGCGCCACTCGACGATGCCGTGTTCGACGATAAAGCCGAAGGCAATCGTCACCATCGCGAGATAAGGCCCCTTGACGCGCAGCGCCGGCAGCGCAAGCAAAAAGCCGAGCACGGCGCTGAGCGCCACACCGAGCAGCCAGGCCAGCCAGAAGTTCATGCCGAACTTGGTCGTCAGCACCGCCACCGCATACGCGCCCAGTGCATAAAAACCGGCATGGCCGAAGGACACCTGGCCGGTCAGGCCCAGCAGCACGTTCAGGCCGATGCCGACAATCGCCAGCAGCGCCACATTGGCCAGCACATAGACAAAATAGCCGTTGACGGTCCAGGCCAGGCCCAGCGCGCCCAGCATCAGCACCGCCAGCACCGCCACCGCGGGCGCCGGACCCAGGCCCCAGAGCAGTGAGGAAGGTTTGGAAGCGCCGCTCATACCTTCTTGACCTCGAGCCGGCCGAACATGCCGTTGGGACGCAAGGCCAGCACCACAATCACCAGCGAAAACATGATGATCTGCGTATAACTCGAGCCCAGCGTCGAGGTGATCAGCGCCTCGCCGATACCGAACAGCAGGCCGGCCAGCATCACGCCCCACGCGCTGGTGATGCCGCCCAGGATGGCCACCGCAAAAGCCTTGAGGCCGAACAAGGTGCCCATGTCGGAATGCACATTGAACAGCGGCGCGATCAGCGCACCGGCCACGCCGGCGAACAGCGTGGACAGCGCAAATGCCACCAGCACCACCACCTTGACCGGGATGCCCATCAGTCGCGCTGCGTCGCGGTTCTGCTCGACCGCGAGCAGGGCCACACCCCAGCGCGTGCGGCGCGCGACCAGGTGCAGCGCGCCCGCCAGCGCGAGGCCCACCACGGGAATCAGCAACTGCAGCGGATAGACACCGAGACCGACCTCACCGAGCTCAATCGGCGTGACGGCCAGCGGCGAGGGCAGGTTGCGCGGCTCCTTGCCGAAGGTGAACATCACGAGGTTGTCGAGCACGATGCCCAGCGCCACGGTGGACATCAGCCAGGCGTTGGAGCCGCGGCTGGCAAAGGGCCGTACCGCGACAAACTCGACCAGCATGCCGTAGAGCGCGCACAGCGCGAGCGCGGCCGTCAGCGCCAGCGGCCAGGGCCAGCCCAGGGTTTGCGAAAAGGTGTAGGTCAGGACAGCACCGAGCATCATGGAACTGCCCTGGGCAAAGTTCACCGTCGCCGAAACGGCGTAGGTGATGTAAAAGCCCAGGGCCATGAGGCCGTACATGCTGCCCAGACCGAGGCCGCTGATCAGCGCCGAAGTCAAAAGCATGGGAGTCTCCTGTCAAACCGCTCATGCGGTTTGACCGATGGCCGGTTGTTGTCAGTTCATGCCCACGGGCAGGATGCGGTTGTCGATGAACTGCGCCCAGACGTAGTCGTTTTCGCTGACGGCGTCATGCACCTCGGCCGAAAACGGTTTGACATAGGTCTTGATCAGGCCTTCGTAACGGTCGATCTTGTAAAAGCCCTGGCGCACCTCGTCGCCCTTGGTGCTGCCGGCCTTGCTGATCGCCAGCGCGGCGAGCTGCATGCCGTCGTAGGCATTGGCCACGCCGACCGCCGGGGTCACGTCGTCCGCGCCCTTGATGTCGGGGTACTTGGCCATCAGCGCCTTCATGACCTTCTCGCCGACCGGCGTCTGTTTGCCGAAGAAGCTGTAGGTCTGCACAAAATGCACGGTTTTGGCGTTGGGGCCGGCCAGCTCGGTGAAACGGCCACCGGCCGGGCCCCAGTGCGACACCACCGGCACTTTCCAGCCCATGCGGTCCAGCGACTTGACCACCTGCGCTGACGGGCCGACGTTGCCAACCATGAACAAGGTGTCGGCGCCGGCAGCGCGCAACTTGGTCAGCTGCGGCACCACATCCACATCGTTGGCCTCGAACTTCTCGATGCCGACCGCCTTCATGTTCTTGGCGCTCAGCGCGGCGGTCAGGCCTTTTTCATTGGACTCGCCCCAGGGGTTGTTCACCAGGATCATGCCGGGTTTGGACGCCTTGAAGGTTTTCTGCGCGTACTGCAGCATGGCCTTGTTGACGATCTCGTCCACCGCCGAGACGCGGAAGGCAAAGTTCGGGTTGGCGCCGTTTTTGGTGATCGGCGTGCCCGCGGCCCAAGGGCCCATGAACGGTGTTTTTTCCTGGTTGGCGATCGGCACGATGGCCATGGAGACCGGCGTGTCGAGACCGCCGAACAGCACCGCGACCTGCTCCTTGAAGATCAGCTCGCGCGCAGCGACCACGCCCTTGGCCGGATTGCCTTCGTCGTCGCGGCGCACCAGCTCCAGCTTGCGGCCGCCGAGCAGGCCGCCCTTGGCGTTGATTTCATCGATGGCCACGGCCAGGCCGCGCGTGATGGCTTCGCCGGCCTTGGCGGACTGGCCCGACAGGGCGGTCACCAGGCCGATCTTGATGGCCTCCTGGGCATGGGCGGGCAGGCAGGCGAGTGTCGCCACGGCCGCAGCAGCGGCGATGAAGGAACGGCGGAACATGGGCATGGCAATCTCCTGAAAAGGGGTGGGCGGTTGGAACTCGGTGCAGAGATGCAAACTCCATGCCACGCCGGCCTCGATGATTGACATCCCTTGGAAATATTGAAAACAATCAACTATTCATATTGTTGACAATCCGGGAACCATTTAGGCACCAAAATTGCTCAGACAGAATCGCTTCATGCACCTTTGCCAGCCCCACCGCTCCATGCACCGAAATAGAACACCCAGGCACAACAAGCGTGCCGCGCGCGCCAAAACCGGATCCTGCGGTCCGGAGCACCAGCCATGAGCCGCGACCACGGCGCTGCCGGGCGCCCGGTCGCGGGCCACGGCCTGTTCGGCTACCAGGCGATCCACCAGCGGCCCGACTACCACTGGCCGGGCGACGCGCGGCTGGCGGTCTACATCGGCTTCAACCTCGAACATTTCGCCTTCGGCGAAGGCCTGGGCGCGAATCTGGGCCCGGCCTCACCGCAGCCCGATGTGCTGAACTACGCCTGGCGCGAATACGGCAACCGGGTCGGTGCCTGGCGCTGCCTGGAACTGTTTGATGCGCTCAAGCTGCCGACCGGCGTGCTGATCAACACCGCGCTTTATGACCACTGCCCGGAACTGGTGGCGGCGTTTGCGGCGCGCGGCGACGAGTTGATTGGCCACGGCCACACCAATGCCGAGCGCCAGGCCGGCATGGACGAAGCCGGGGAGCGCGCGCTGCTGGCCGACTGCCGCGCCCGCATCGCCCACGAAAGCGGCACGGCGCCCTCGGGCTGGCTCTCGCCCTGGATTTCCGAAAGCCTGGACACGCCGCACCTGCTGGCCGGCACCGGCTACCGCTACAGCCTGAACTGGTGCCACGACGACCAGCCGGTGCGCAAGACCACGCGCCACGGCAGCCTCTGGGCCATCCCCTACCCGCAGGAGCTCAACGACATCCCGATGATCGTGGCACGCCAGATGGACGGCAAGGACTTCGCGCAGATGATCATCGACAACTTCGACGAGATGCTGGCGCAGTCGGTGCAGCAGCCGCTGGTGATGGGCATTGCGCTGCACCCCTATATCGTCGGCCAGCCTTACCGGCTGCGGCATCTGCGCCGCGCGCTGCAGCACATTGCGCAGCAACGCGACGCCGGCCGCATCTGGATCACCACACCGGGGGCGATCTGCAGCCACATGGATGGACTTTTCCCGGAGGCATCCGCATGAGCTCCGCCAAAAAAGCTTCGCCGCCCGCTGCCGGCGTGACTGTGCCGCTGGTGTCCGGCCTGTCCGACAGCGAAAGCCGCATCTACCACTCGGTGTTCGACAGCGTGATGAACCAGCGCATCGCACCGGGCACCAAATTGCCCGAGCAGGCGCTGTGCGAGCTGTTTTCGGCCAACCGCGCGACCGTGCGCAAGGTGCTGCAGCGGCTGGCGCACGACCACATCGTGGACCTGCGGCCGAACCGCGGCGCGGTGGTGGCCGCGCCCACGCCCGAGGAGACGCGGCAGATCTTCGAGGCTCGGCGACTGCTGGAGGCCACCATCGTGCCGCTGGTGGCGCAGCGCATCAGCAAAAGCGAAATCGCCTCGCTGCGCAAGCAGTTGCGCGATGAACATTCGGCGATCCACCGCGCCGACCAGCCAGCCTGGGCGCGGCTGGCCAGCACCTTCCACCTGCGCCTGGCCGAACTTTCGGGCAACACCATCCTGCACGGCTATTTGCACGAGCTGGTGTCGCGCTGCTCGCTGATCGTCGCGCTGTACGAGCCGCCCGGCAACGCCGCCTGCGAACACGACGAACACGCGCGCATCGTCGACTACATCGAAAACGGCGAACCGGCCAAGGCGGTGCGCGTCATGAACGAACACCTGCTGGACCTGGAGCGCCGCATCTGCCTGGACAAACCACAAGCCGAAAAAAGCCTGGCGCAGATGCTGGGCCTCGGATAGGACACACATCATGGACATCGACTTTTCCGCGATCACCGAGTACCAGCGCTACAAGCTGATGGCCAGCCTGATCGTGCCGCGGCCGATCGCGCTGATCACCACGCTCAGCGAAGACGGCGTGGTCAACGCCGCGCCCTTCAGCATGTTCAACATGCTGGGCGAGGAGCCGCCCATCGTGATGGTCAGCATCAACCGGCTGCAGGACGGCCAGCTCAAACACACGGCGGCCAACATCGTTCGCACCGGCGAGTTTGTGGTTCACCTCACCGACGAGGCCATGGCCACGCAGATGCACCGCTGCGGCGAGCGTTTCCCGGCCGACGTCAGCGAACTGGCCGCCGTCGGGCTCAGCACCGCGCCGTCGAAAAAAGTCCAGCCGCCGCGTATCGTGGAAGCACCCTGTGCGTTCGAATGCACGCTGTACGAAACCCTGGAAACCGCGAGCCGGCAGATCTTCATCGGTCAGGTGCACTGGCTGCATGCGCGCGAGGGCCTGATCGACACCGAACTCTGGCGCGTGCGCCTGCAGGACTACTTCCCGGTGGCGCGTTTCGGCGCGAGTTTTTACATCAACACGCGCGAGCGCTTTTCGCTGGAAGCCGCCGCCGGCGCGCAGGATGCGCCGGCGCTGTCCACCGCGATCGACGAGATCTGAGGACCCTGCTCGCCGGATGCGGCTGGCCGCGGGTCGACCGCTTCAACGCGTGGCTAGTGCGTGAACTTTTTGCGGGCGGAATCGGTGATGGCCGCCACGCAGGGGTGCGTGATGCGCCGTTCCACCGAAATCCCGAAGAAATGCTCGATCAGTTCATCGGTATGGCCGATCACTTCGACGCCGTATTGCGCTATTGTTTCTGCATCCAGAACGCTGGCCGACATGAACACGCCACAAGCTTCACGCCCGAAATTTTTCATCAGTGGCAGGTCGTCGAATTCGCCGACGATCTTCGGGCGAATCTGGTTCCTGTCCAGCCAGCTTTCCAGCGGTTTGCGGATGGAGGCCGCCGGACCCATGATCAGCATGGGCGCACCGTTCAGGCATTGCGGAAACGGGCCACGCAGTGACGCCTTGAGCGCCGGTGCGCAGAAAAAACTCATGGATGTGCTCCCCAGCCGGTGGTTGAAGGCCTTGATGTTGAAGCGGCTGGTCATCGGCTCATCCGAAAGCAGCATGTCGATGCGGTTCAGGCCCAGCTGCCCCAGCAGATCCGGGAATTTGCCTTCGCTGCAAATCAGCCTGACCGGACGGGCGATCGACAGCGCCGGTTCCAGCAGGCGGTAAACCACGGCCTTCGCAAACGAGTCCGTCACGCCGACCCGAAACTCCAGCACGCTCTGCCTGTCCCTGGCCTTGCGCAGCGCGTTTTCCATGTCGGAGCCCATGGCAAAAATCTGCTCGGCATACCCCAGCACCAGCCGTCCTTCTTCCGTGAGTTCCAGCTGCCGGCCACTCTTTCGGAACAGCGCAAGTCCCAGCGACTGCTCCAGCAGCTTGATCTGCCCTGACAGGGTTTGCGGAGTGATGTGCAACTGTTCACCCGCGCGCACGATCCCGCCGGCTTTGGCAGCGACCCAAAAATAGTGCAAATGCTTGAAGTTCACGGTCGGCTCCTCACCACGTTACGCCTCGGGTAAACCCTCGTATTTCGTATTTCTCGAACTGAAGTCCCGTCAAAAACGAATTTACACGATGTGACGCCTCGCCTACGCTTGTCGTCTCACGGGCATGCGCAGCCCGGCCTGTCGCCAGAGCCGCCGTTGCGCCGCGCCCGTTTCCCCGGCACACCACCCGACACGCGGGTTGATTGCCGCGCGTGTCCTGAGCCACTTCACCGTCGCCCTGTATGCCGCTTCCCTGTGACGGCGGTGATCTGGCTTGGGTCGAATCGTTTTTAAACAGGAGACAAACCTTTGAAAATCAAAAGCCAACCCGATTTCTACTCTGGCCTCATGTTCGTGGGCGCGGGCATCGCGTTTGCGTGGGGCGCCACGAACTACACGGTGGGCGATGCCGCACGCATGGGTCCGGGCTACTTCCCGCTGATGCTGGGCATCCTGATGGCGCTGGTCGGTGCCGTCATCACCTTCACGGCGCTGAGCCGTACCGATAGCGATGGGGAAAAGATCGGGAAGTGGGCGTGGCGGCCGCTGGTGTACGTGATCGCCGCCAACGTCATCTTCGGCATCCTGCTGGCCGGCATACGCGACTGGGGAATACCGGCTTTCGGGATCATTGTCGGCATCTACGCCCTGACCTTTGTGGCCAGCATGGCGCAGGCCGACTGGAGGTTCAAACCCACGCTCCTGCTGGCGACGGCACTGGCCATCGGCAGCTACCTGGTCTTTGTGCTGGCACTGAAGCTGCAGTTTCCGGTCTGGCCTGAGTTCATCACCGGCTGAGGATCACCATGGAACTGCTCTCACATCTGTCCATCGGTTTCGGCGTGGCTTTCACGCCCATCAACCTCATGTACGCCTTCGTGGGCTGCCTGCTGGGCACCCTGATCGGCGTGCTGCCGGGCATTGGCCCCGCTGCCACCATTGCCATGCTGCTGCCTGCGACCTACGCCCTGCCACCGGTGTCGGCGCTGATCATGCTGGCGGGCATTTATTACGGCTCCCAGTATGGCGGTTCCACCACCGCCATCCTGGTCAACCTGCCGGGCGAGTCGTCGTCGGTCGTGACCTGTCTCGACGGGCACCAGATGGCCAAAAGGGGCCGGGCCGGGCCGGCGCTGGCCGCGGCCGGGCTGGGCTCCTTTTTTGCGGGTTGCGTGGGCACGGTCATGATCGCGGCCTTTGCGCCGGCGCTGACCGAGGTGGCCTTCAAGTTCGGCCCCGCCGAATATTTCGCGCTGATGGTACTGGGCCTGATCGGCGCGGTGGTGCTGGCCTCCGGCTCACTGCTCAAGGCCGTGGCGATGATCCTGCTGGGCCTGCTGCTGGGCCTCGTGGGTACCGACGTCAACTCCGGCGTGGCGCGTTTCAGCTTTGACGTGCCGGAACTGACAGACGGGATCGGCTTTGTGGCCATCGCGATGGGCATTTTTGGTTACGGTGAAATCATCAGCAACCTGGCGCAGCGCGAGGAGCAGCGCGAGGTGTTTGCCGTCAAGATACAGGGCCTGTTTCCGACCAAACAGGACTTCAGGGACATGACACCGGCGGTCTTGCGAGGCACCGCCCTGGGCTGTGCGCTGGGCATCCTGCCGGGCGGCGGCGCCCTGCTGTCCGCGTTTGCGGCCTACACCATCGAAAAGAAGGTGAAAGCGCGTCCGGGCGAAGTTCCGTTTGGCGAAGGCAACATCCGTGGCGTCGCCGGCCCCGAAGCGGCCAACAATGCGGGCGCCCAGGCCTCGTTCATTCCGCTGCTGACGCTGGGCATCCCGTCGAACGTGGTGATGGCGCTGATGGTGGGCGCGATGACCATCCACAACATCCAGCCCGGCCCGCAGGTCATGACCAGCAACCCGGAACTGTTCTGGGGCCTGATCGCCTCGATGTGGATAGGCAATGCGATGCTGGTGATCCTGAACCTGCCGCTGATCGGCGTCTGGATCAAGCTGCTGACCGTGCCTTACCGCTTCCTGTTCCCGGCCATCGTGCTGTTCTGCGCGATCGGTGTGTACTCCACCAACAACAACACCTGGGACATCTGGGTGGTGGGCGTCTTCGGCATCGTCGGCTACGTGTTCCACAAGCTGCGGGCCGAGCCCGCGCCCCTCCTGCTGGGCCTGATTCTCGGTCCGATGATGGAAGAGAACCTGCGCCGTGCGCTGCTGCTGTCGCGCGGCGACTGGAGCACCTTCGTCACACGTCCGCTGGCCGCCGGCCTGCTGGTGGCCTGCGTCCTGCTGCTGCTGATCGTGCTGCTGCCCTCGGTGAGGAAAACGCGCGAAGTGGCTTTTGTCGAGGACTAGCCGCAGCACCTGCGCTGCCAGGGACTGCGGTCTGAATAAGTGTGAAGCCCGCCGATAGGCCGGATTTTGTGCAGGGCGGCTTCCTTGCGGTCGCCGCCCCGTGACTGCCATTAATCTGGGCCGTCTGTCACCAGACGGCTCGGTGCTACCTACCCGCACACTCCGGGGGCCCCGTCAACGTGTGCCTACTTGGTATTGCTGCGCGTAGAGATTGCTCGTTTCACCCGGACTTAACCGGCTCGTCTCTGTAGCTCTGATCCTCACCTCACGGTGGACAGCTGTTAGCTGCTACGCTGCCCTGTGCAGTCCGGACCTTCCTCCAGTGCGGTGTTTCCACCCTTGCACCAGCGGCAGTCTGGCGTGCTTCACGGGGTCCATTATCCGGGCAATTCATCTGCTATGGATTTGATAGCTGTTCGCACCCGCCAGACAGGGGCCGGAAGCGTAAAATGCCCGATAGATCCGAAAAACAGATCCTAAAGAACCCCGATGATCCGCCTGACCGAACTCAAGCTGCCGCTTGACCACCCTGAAGATGCCCTGCCCGCGCTGATCGCCCGCACGCTGGGCATCCAGCCCGAGCAGTTGCGCAGCCACACCATCTACAAGCGCAGCTACGACGCGCGCAAGCAGAAACTGCTGCTGGTCTATATCGTCGACGTGGAAGTGGCCGACGCGGCTCTCGAAACCGCCCTGCTCGCCAGGTTCGAGGGCAACCCGCACATCCGCCCGGCGCCCGACCAGCGTTACCACCTCGTCACCACGGCCCGCCAGGCGCCGGCGCTGCGACCTGTCGTTGTGGGTTTCGGGCCCTGCGGCATTTTTGCGGCGCTGCTGCTCGCACAAATGGGCTTGAACCCCATCGTGCTGGAGCGCGGCAAAAAAGTCCGTGAGCGCACCAAGGACACCTGGGGCCTGTGGCGCAAAAAAGTCCTGAACCCGGAATCGAATGTGCAGTTCGGCGAAGGCGGCGCCGGCACATTCTCGGACGGCAAGCTCTGGAGCCAGATCAAGGACCCGCGTTTCCTCGGCCGCAAGGTCATGACGGAATTTGTGAAAGCCGGCGCACCCGACGAAATCCTGCTGGTCAGCAAACCGCACATCGGCACCTTCAAACTGGTCAAGGTGGTGGAGAACATGCGCGAGCAGATCATCGCCATGGGCGGCGAGATCCGCTTCCAGCAGCGCCTCTCGGACGTGCTGATCGAGGACGGCCAGCTCAGGGGCATCACGGTGCAGAAGCTGGACGACGGCAGCAGCTACGAGATACGCACCGACCACATGGTGCTGGCGCCCGGCCACAGCGCGCGCGACACCTTTGCCATGCTGCACGAACGCGGCGTCTACATGGAGGCCAAGCCTTTTTCGGTGGGTTTTCGCATCGAACACCCGCAGGGCCTGATCGACCGCGCACGGCTGGGGCAACATGCCGGCCACCCGCTGCTGGGCGCGGCCGACTACAAGCTGGTGCACCACGCAGCCAACGGGCGCTCGGTCTACAGCTTTTGCATGTGCCCGGGCGGCACCGTGGTCGCGGCGACTTCGGAAGAAGGCCGCGTCGTCACCAACGGCATGAGCCAGTACTCGCGCAACGAACGCAATGCCAACGCCGGCATCGTGGTCGGCATCAGCCCGGCCGACTACCCGGGCGGGCCGCTGGCCGGCATCGCCTTCCAGCGCGCGCTCGAATCGAATGCCTTCACGCTGGGCGGCGGCACCTACGAGGCGCCGGGCCAGCTGGTCGGCGATTTTGTCGCGGGCAAGGCCTCGACCCAGCTCGGCAGCGTCGAACCGTCCTACAAACCCGGCGTGTTGATGACCGACCTGGCGGGCGCCCTGCCCGGCTACGCGATCACCGCCATGCGCGAAGCGTTGCCGGTATTCGGCAAAAAAATCCGCGGCTTCGACATGTTTGATGCGGTGCTGACCGGTGTCGAGACCCGCACCTCCTCGCCGCTGCGCATCACCCGCGGCGACGATTTCCAGAGCCTCAACGTCAAGGGCCTGTACCCGGCCGGCGAAGGCGCGAGTTACGCCGGCGGCATCCTGTCGGCCGGTGTCGACGGTATCGAGGTCGCCGAAGCGGTGGCCCTCAGCATGACGGGCAAGCAGGGCAACACATGAACGACAACATCCATTTCTACGAGCCGGCCAGCGGCCACGGCCTGCCGCACGATCCCTTCAACGCCATCGTCGGGCCGCGGCCCATCGGCTGGATCTCCTCGCAGGACGCCCAGGGCCGGCTGAACCTGGCGCCCTACAGCTTTTTCAACGCCTTCAATTACACGCCGCCGCTCATCGGTTTTGCCAGCATTGGTGCCAAGGACAGCCTGCACAACATCGAGCAGACGCGCGAGTTCGGCTGGAACCTGGCGACGCGCCCGCTGGCCGAGCAGATGAACCTCTCCTGCGCAGCGGTGCCGCCCGAGGTCAACGAATTTGAACTGGCCGGCCTGACGCCCGTGGCCTCGCGCTGCATTGCGGTGCCGCGTGTGGCCGAAAGCCCGGTGTCCTTCGAATGCCGCCTGACCCAGGTGCTGCAGCTGCAGGGCGCGGACGGCGTGCCGGTGCCGACCTGGCTGGTACTGGGCGAGGTGGTGGGCATTCACATCGCGCGCCACCTCCTGAAGGACGGCATTTACGACACGGCCGCCGCCCAGCCCATACTGCGTGGCGGCGGCCCGGCCGACTACTTTACCGTGACCCCCGACAATCTCTTCAAGATGTTCAGGCCGCGCTAACATGCAGCAAAGCCTCTTGCCGTGCCCGCCTTCCCCTGGCGAACCCGCCGCCACCCTTCCTGAATCGACCCTATGACTGACGTGATCAACGAGACAAGCCAGACCAACGCGGCGCAAGCGCCATCGGTATCGCCAGCCAGGCCGGCTCCCGCAAATCGCGGTGGCCGGCCCCGCCCGCCAGGCCAGCGCCAGCCACAAGCGGCCCGGCCGCAGCAGGCCCCGCGCGCGGTCAATCCGGTGCTGCAGCGCCTGTTCGAGCTCTACCCCAAGTTGTTCGGCGCGAAGTTCCTGCCGCTCAAGCTCGGTGTGTTCCAGGACCTGCTGGCGCGCCATCCTGAAGACTTCAAGAAGGACGAGCTCAAGGTCGCCATGGGCCAGCACGCCCGTTCCACGCCCTACCTGGAAAGTGTGGCGGCGGGCCTGCCGCGCCATGACCTCGACGGCAACCCGGTCGAGCCGGTGGCGCCCGAACATGTGCACCACGCCATCCTCGAGATTTTCCGCCGGCGCCAGGCGCGCTCACGCGAGGACCTGCGTCCGCGCCTGATGCCGCGCCTGATGCAGGCGATCGAGGCGTCCGGCCTGAGCCGTGAAGACTATGCGGCGCTGGTGCGGGTGCAGGACGAGGCCACCAACGCGCTGGTGGACGAGGCGCTGGCCGAACTGGCCGTGCAGGCGGCCAAACGCGAAGCCCTGCTGCGCGCCTTCGAGGCGAGCGGAAAAACCGAAGCCGAGTTTGCCGACATGTACGGCATGAACCCGGCCGAAGTCACGGTAACGCTGGCGCGTGTGCGCAGCGATCAGGCCGCCAAGGCCAGCGCCGCCGCCCCATAAAAAAAGCCGCTGCGGCTGCAGCGGCTTTGTCGGGATCGAATCCGCTCAGACCTGGCCGGGCTGGGCATTCTGCAGAGCAGCAATGCGCTCTTCAATCGGCGGATGCGTCGCAAACAGCTTGCCCATGCTGCCGGTGATGCCCATGGCTTCCACCGCCTTGGGCAACTGGCCGGGCACCATGCCGCCCAGGCGGGCCAGCGCATTGATCATCGGTTGCTTGCGGCCCATCAGCTGGGCGGCGCCGGCGTCGGCGCGGAACTCGCGGTGGCGCGAGAACCAGGCCACCACGATGGCGGCGGCAAAACCGAGGACGATGTCCAGCACGATGGTGCTCACGTAATAACCGATGCCCGGGCCGGAATTGTTGTCGCTGCCCTTGCGCAGAAAGCTGTCGACCGCATAACCGATCACGCGGCTCAGGAACACCACGAAGGTATTCATCACGCCCTGGATCAGCGTCATGGTGACCATGTCGCCGTTGGCCACGTGAGCGATTTCGTGGCCCAGCACGGCCTCGATCTCTTCACGCGTCATGCCCTGCAACAGGCCGGTGGACACCGCCACCAGCGAGGAGTTCTTGAAGGCGCCGGTGGCGAAGGCATTGGGCGCGCCCTCGAAGATGCCGACTTCGGGCATGCCGATGCCGGCCGTGGTGGCCAGCTTGCGCACGGTCTCCACAATCCAGGCTTCGTCGGCGTTTTGTGGCTCGTTGATGACACGCACGCCCGAGCTCCACTTGGCGACGGGCTTGCTGATCAGCAGCGAGATGATGGCGCCACCGAAACCGATGACCGCGGCAAAACCGAGCAACATGCCCAGGTTCAGGCCTTGCGGCGTGAGGTAGCGGTTGACGCCGAGCAGGCTGGCGACGATGCCCAGCACCACCACCACCGCGAGGTTGGTCAGGACAAATAAAACAATGCGCTTCATGGATTCTCCGTAGAGGTCGTCAAGTGAATGAAACAGCCGCAATCAGGGCTCTTGCGGGTAAATGGGGAAATCCCGATCCAAATCAAGCCTGGGGGCAGGCCGGGCGCAGGTTTTTTTTTGAATGGTTCTTACCTGCGTGGACGGAACACGAAAGAGTCATCATAAAAGGAAAAGTTCTCGTTTTCCGTCCACCAGCCGGGCACACCGAGCACCGGCAGCGGGGCAAAAGGTTTGCCGGCGATTTTTTCCGCGCTCAGGTCCTGCGCCACCCAGGCGTCCAGGTCCGCTATGGAGTTCATAGCTGACTGGGCACGGTAGACGTGGGCTGTGACCGGTTTTCTTGGGTAAACCAGCTTTTCCAGCAAGGCGTGGCCAAACAGCAGCAACTGCGCCTCGTGCCACAGTGGGCGCAGCTCGACAAACAGGCAGCGCCAGTCCCTGGCCAGCAGCGCGTCCCACAGCGGCTCGGGCGCCGACAGCAGGGCTGCGTTTTCGTCGAACACCGTGAGCGCATCCCGCACCGGCCCGCGCAAGGGCGCGACGCCGGCCGCGGCAATCTGTTCTGCCTGGAGCCGGTTGAGTTTTGCCTTGGTCTGCGGGAACCGCAGCCAGCACAGGCCGTTGAAGAAATCATGCAGGTTGTCGCGCGTTGGCACCGTGCCGGAATCGAAGATGAACTGCTCGTAGGCCTGGCCGGCCGGCAAGGCCGCTTGCGGCACAAAACGCCGCGGCGCGCCGGGCTCGCGGTTCAGCGCTTCGTGCAGGCTCGCGCCGCCTTCAACCGCCAGGGCCACGCGTTCGCCGGATTCACGCCAGGGCGCGAGCCAGGGGCGGTCCCAGTCAATCGGCAGGACAGCAGCTGGCGCGCCCGCGTTCATCCGTTCCTGGCGGGCGGCCGCGACTGGCGCTTGTCACGCACCATCACGCTGGACTTGCCTTCGTCGGCGATGTCGAACAGCTGGCTGGCGACCAGCAGCTTGGTCAGCGTCGCATAACCGTAGTTGCGGTGATCGAAGGAGGCCTGGTTGGCGATTTGCGTGCCGACCGCACCGACCCGCGCCCAGCCCTCGTCGTCGGCGGCCGCCTGCACGGCATTGCGCAGCAGCATCACGAGCTTGGCATCCTGTTTGAGTTGTGCCGGGGTCGCGCGCAGCGGCGCGGAAGCCACGGCTTCGGCCTCCTCACGGCTGCCGGCCGGTGTGTCGGCCGAAGCAATCGGGCGAAGCTTGTCGAGGTAGAGAAAGCGCGAGCAGGCGTTGACAAAGGGTTCCGGCGTTTTCTGCGCGCCGAAACCGTACACCGCCGCACCCTTGGCACGCAAATGCATCACCAGCGGCGTGAAGTCGGCGTCCGAGGACACGATACCGAACGCGTCGGGCCGGTCGGTGTACAGCAGTTCCAGCGCATCGATCACCATGGCCATGTCGCTGGCGTTTTTGCCCTTGCTGTAATCGAACTGCTGCATGGGACGAATCGCATGTTCATGCAGCGCCTCTTCCCAGCCCTTGAGTTCGCTTTTTTTCCAGTTGCCATAGGCGCGCCGGATATTGGTCTCGCCAAAGGTCGACAGCTCGTTCAGGATCAGGTCGATCTTGGACGCCGGGGAGTTGTCGGCATCGATCAGCAGGGCCACACGCGGCTTGCGTTCCATCACGCGGCCCCGCTGCTTGCCAGCTTCCAGGCCAGCGCCTCGCCCGAGCGCAGCGGCTTGAGCTCGGCCTCGCCGAAGGGGTAACTCTCGGGCGGCGTCCAGCTTTCCCTGGTCAGGGTGATGCTGCCGCTGTTGCGCGGCAGGCCGTAGAAGTCGGCGCCGTTGAAGCTGGCAAAAGCCTCGAGTCTGTCCAGCGCGCCGGCCGCGTCGAAGGCCTCGGCATACAGTTCCATGGCCGCGTGGGCGGTGTAACAGCCGGCGCATCCGGTTGCATGCTCCTTGAGGTGGGCCGGATGCGGTGCGCTGTCGGTGCCGAGGAAAAAACGCGGGTTTCCGCCGGTCGCGGCCTCGACCAGCGCGAGCCGGTGGGTTTCGCGTTTGAGCACCGGCAGGCAGTAATAATGCGGGCGAATGCCGCCGGTGAAAATCGCGTTGCGGTTGTACAGCAGGTGGTGCGCGGTGACGGTCGCGCCCGTGAATGGACCCGCGTCACGCACATAATGCGCCGCCTCCCTGGTCGTGATGTGTTCGAACACGATTTTGAGTTCCGGAAAATCACGGCGCAGCGGGATCAGTTGCTGGTCAATGAACACGGCTTCGCGGTCGAACAGGTCGATCTCGGGCGAGGTGACCTCGCCATGCACCAGCAGCAACAGGCCTTCGCGCTGCATGGCTTCCAGGGTTTTGTAAGTCTTGCGCAGATCGGTCACGCCGGCATCGCTGTTGGTGGTGGCGCCGGCAGGGTAGAGCTTGAGCGCAAGCACACCGGCATCTTTGGCACGTTTGATCTCATCGGGCGGGAGATTGTCGGTCAGGTACAGCGTCATCAGCGGCTCGAAAGTCACGCCTGCCGGCACCGCGGCCTGGATGCGTTCGCGATACGCGACGGCCTGTGCCGCCGTGGTGACCGGCGGGCGCAGGTTGGGCATGATGATGGCGCGGCCGAACTGGGCCGCGGTATGCGGCACGACGGTGTTCAGGGCGTCGCCGTCGCGCACGTGCAGGTGCCAGTCGTCGGGGCGGGTGATGATTATTTCGGTCATGACCCATTGTCCCAAAAAACAAAAAGCACCCGCAGGTGCTTTTGTGTGGACGCCGTGCAAAACGCACGACCGGCCTCAGTGCGCCAGAATTTTATTCAGGAAATCCTTGGTCCGCGCCTGGCGATTCTCAGGGTGGTTGAAGAACTCGTCTTTCGAGCAATCCTCGAGGATCTTGCCGCCCACGTCCATGAAGATGACGCGGCTGCCGACCTTGCGGGCAAAACCCATCTCGTGCGTCACACACATCATGGTCATGCCGTCATTGGCCAAGCCCATCATGCAGTCGAGCACCTCGCCGACCATCTCCGGGTCCAGCGCTGAAGTCGGCTCGTCGAACAGCATGGCAATCGGGTCCATGCTGAGCGCACGGGCAATCGCCACACGCTGCTGCTGGCCGCCCGAGAGCTGGCCGGGAAACTTGTCCTTGTGCGCCATCAGGCCCACGCGGTCCAGGTACTTGAGGCCGTGGGTTTTGGCTTCGTCCTGCTTGCGGCCCAGCACCTTGATCTGCGCCAGCGTCAGGTTCTCCGTCACGCTCAGGTGCGGGAACAGCTCGAAGTTCTGGAACACCATGCCGACGCGCGAGCGCAGCTTGGGCAGGTCGGTCTTGGGATCGTGCACGGCCTGGCCATCGACAAAAATCTCACCCTTCTGGAAGGGCTCGAGCGCGTTGATGGTCTTGATCAGTGTCGACTTGCCCGAGCCGGACGGTCCGCAGACCACCACCACCTCGCCTTTTTTGATGCTGGTGGTGCAGTTGTTGAGCACCTGCACGGCGCCATACCATTTGGAAACTTCCTTGAGTTCGATCATCTTGATTCTCCGGAGCGCGAGTGCGTTAAATAGTGTTTAGCGAATGATGGCAATCTTGTTTTGCAGCTTCTTGACGATGTACGACAAGCCAAAACAGATCACAAAATAAACCACGGCAGCCAGCAGGTAAGCCTCTTCGGGCCGGCCGTAAATCTTGCCAGCGGTGGTCAGGCCCTTGAGCAGGTCATAGGCGCCGATGGCGTATACCAGCGAGGTGTCCTGGAACAGGATGATGGTCTGCGTCAGCAGAATGGGCACCATGTTGCGGAAGGCCTGCGGCAGCACGATCAGGCGCATGTTCTGCGCGTAAGTCATGCCCAGCGCGCGCCCGGCATTGACCTGTCCGCGCGAGATCGACTGGATGCCGGCACGCATGATCTCGCTGAAGTAAGCGGCTTCAAAGGCAATGAAGGTGATGATGGCCGAAATCTCGGAGCGGTTGTTGGCGCCGCCCGGGATCAGGTCGAAAAACGCAGCCGGCATCAGGAGGTAGAACCACAGGATCACCATCACCAGCGGCACCGAACGCATGCCGTTGACGTAGAAGGTGGCCGGGATGGTCAGCAGCTTGATGCCCGACAGGCGCATCAGCGCCAGCAGCGTTCCGAGGATGATGCCGCCTATGGTGGCAATCACCGTCAGCTCGATGCTGAAAATGAAACCCTTGAGAACGAACTTGGAGATGATCTCCCAGTTCAGGAAACTCATGTCAAGACCGAACATGTCAGTGCCCCCCACCGGTGGCGCCGGCCACGACAAAGCCCGGAATCTGGACCTTTTTCTCGACAAAAGCCATGATGCGGTTCACCGTAAACGCCGAGATCGCGTACAGGATGGTGACGGCCAGGTAGACCTCCACGCCGCGCGAGGTTTCTTCCTGGGCCTGCATGGCGAACATGGTCAGTTCGGCAATCGAGACCGCAAAAGCCACCGATGAATTTTTCAGCAGGTTCATCGACTCGCTGGTCAGCGGCGGCAGGATGATGCGAAACGCCATCGGCAGGATCACATACCGGTAGGTCTGCGCCGTGGTGAAACCCATGGCCATGCCGGCATAACGCTGGCCGCGCGGCAGGGCCTGCACACCGGCGCGCACCTGCTCGGCAATCCGCGCGGAGGTGAAAAATCCCAGCGCGAACACCACCAGCAAAAAGCCGGGTACCTGCTGCATCGCCGGAAAAATCTTGGGGACCACAAAGTACCAGATGAAAATCTGGACCAGCAGCGGGATGTTGCGGAACAGCTCGACCCAGACATTGGCCAGCCGGACCAGCCAGGGGCTGTTGGGCAGGGTCCGCAGCGTGCCCATCAGGCCGCCCGTCAGGATGGCGACCACCCAGGAACAGCCTGCGACGGCCAGGGTCCAGCCCCAGGCGTCCATCATCCATTGCAAATACGTACGGCCGCTGCCGTCGTCGTTCAGAAATACTTGCCAATCCCAGCTCATGGTGACTCCGCCAAAAATAGGTGCGCTTCGATCTGTTGTTGTTCGCGCTTAAAAAACAAACCCCGCCAGAACTTCACGGACGGGGTTTGTGTTCAGCTCAAGCCGGAATTACTTCTTGGCGTAATCTTCCATCGGCTTGTCGTTGGGGGTCGCCCAGGCGGCCTTGGTGCTGTCGCTGACCGGCAGGCCGACGCGGCTGTTTTTCGGAGGAATCGGCTGCATGAACCATTTGTCCCAGACCTTGGCCATGTCACCCGACTTGATCATGCCGGTGATGGTGTCGGAGCCGATTTTTTTCAGCGCGGCATCGTCCTTGCGGATCATGATGGCGATGGGCTCGACGCTCAGCACTTCACCGACGATACGGAAATCGGCCGGGTTCTTGGACGTGGCGATGTTGCCGGCCAGGATGGCGCCGTCCATCACGAACGCGTCTGCACGGCCGGACTCAAGCAGCAAAAAGCTGTCGGAGTGGTCCTTGCCGAAGATTTCCTTGAAGTCGATGCCGCCGGCGCGTTCGTTCTTGCGCAGGGTCTGCACCGAGGTCGTACCGGTGGTGGTGGCGACGTTTTTGCCGTTCAACTGGGCGATCGAGGTGATGCCGGAGTTGGCTTTCACGGCGATGCGCACTTCTTCCACAAAGGTGGTGGGCAGGAAGGACACGTCTTTCTGGCGTGTGGCGTTGTTGGTGGTCGAGCCGCACTCGATGTCCACCGTGCCGTTTTGCACCAGCGGAATGCGGTTTTGCGAAGTCACGGGCAGGTATTTGACTTCCAGCTTGCGGCCCACGGCTTTTTCGACGTCGGCGATCACGCGCTGGCAGATCTCGACGTGGTAGCCGGCGTATTTGCCGTCACCCAGGGTATAGGACAGGGCGCCCGACGAATCGCGAACACCCATGGTGATCACGCCGGAAGCCTTGACTTTGGCCAGCGTATCGGTGGCCTGGGCAAAAACGCCGGAGGTCGTCAGGACTGCAATTGCCAGTGCGGCGAGTTTGAGCTTCATAAATTTCCTTTGGTAAATTGAAATGGATGCACCATTCTAAGGAGCGGCTCCCGGGGCGAACCCCAAGGTTTACCCCAGCCTGAAAATGGCACAGCTTGCCGGGTTGCTGACTGGTTTCTTTCGTCCGACTGCCGCCCGGGCCGCGCCAGTGCTGGCATGACGGACATCCAGCCGGTCATGGACCGGGAGGATAGCAGGCCGGGCCCAGGGGCCCGGATGTTTGGCAATCGGCGAATAAAACAAGAAAGCAATCCCCAATACGGTGCGCACTCGAATGGCGCCTGCAGGCAGGTGTGTCCAACTAAGCAGTCTTTGTGCCAGCGCTGCGCGGCCGCCTTGCAGCATCCGCACCGCCTG
>CALRTF020000047.1:0-20552 GCA_943370985.1 Paenacidovorax caeni | reverse complement strand
GTGCCGGCAAGCGTGCCCGGCGCGTGCGGCGAGCCGCTTGCCCCACCCGCAAGCTCGACCGCCGTGGCCCGCTATGGGCCGAGGTCAGGCAAATGCTCGTGCGCAAGCTCTCGCCTGAGCAGATTGCTGCCAAACTCAGGCAACGTCATCCCGGGCAGAGTCAGTTGCAAGTCTCACACGAAACCATCTACACCGCGATCTATGCCATGCCCAAGGGCGACTTGCGCCGGGAGTTGACGCAGCTGCTGCGCCAAGGGCGCGCTGCGCGCAGGACGCCAAGTCCAAGCCAGGACCGGCGCGGCTCACTGCAAGACATGCTGAGCATTCATGTGCGGCCCCCAGAAGCCAATGACAGGCTGGTGCCGGGCCACTGGGAAGGCGATTTGATCAAAGGCAAAGGCAACGCGTCGGCTGTGGGCACATTGGTGTGTCGCCACACCCTGTTCGCCATTTTGGTCAAGCTCGACGGCAGCAAGGCCATCGACGTGCTTGAGGGCTTCAGGCAGGCATTCGCACCGCTACCGCCTGAGATCCGCCAGACGCTGACCTACGACCAGGGCAAAGAGATGGCGCTGCACAAACAGCTGGCTCAAGACACGGGGCTGAAGAT
This sequence comes from Paenacidovorax caeni, assembly GCA_943370985.1. Classification (GTDB taxonomy): domain Bacteria; phylum Pseudomonadota; class Gammaproteobacteria; order Burkholderiales; family Burkholderiaceae_C; genus Polaromonas; species Polaromonas caeni_A. The sequence continues at coordinate 19,942 of CALRTF020000047.1, read as the reverse complement.
TTACTTCTGCGACCCTCACAGCCCGTGGCAACGAGGCATCAACGAACACACCAATGGCCTGCTGCGCCAGTACTTGCCCAAGGGGACGGATTTGAGCGTGTACTCCCAGCGTGAGCTCGATGCGATGGCCTGGGAACTCAACACCAGACCACGCAAGACTCTGGGCTGGAAAAGCCCAGCGGAGGCCTTCTTCAACAACAAGGCTATGGCAGACGCTGGCCTAATTCCGACTGTTGCACTTGGGGTTTGAATCCGCCCTTACTTTCTTTTGGCGAAGCAAAAGAAAGTGAGTTGCCGCCGGGCAACCCCCGGCCAGCAGTCGCAGGCGCACCCTGAGGCCGCGGGTAAGCCAGCATGGATTCCAACTCAAACCGGCCAAACCACGCCGTTGTCGTTCAGGATGGCATCCAGCGCCACATCGTGCGGCTCGGGCTCGAGGTCGGGCAGCCAGCCGTGGCTGTAGCCGAGGCCGACGGTGAAGGGCTTGGGCTGCAGCGTCGCCAGCGTACGGTCGTAAAAGCCGCCGCCGTAGCCGAGCCGGAAGCCGCCGGGGCCGTAACCCACACAGGGCACGAACAGCAGGGTCGGCACGATGATTTCGGTGTCCTTGGGTTTGGGGATGCCGTAGGCGTCTTCCTCCATCGGACAACCGGGGTACCAGGCATGGAAAGTCAGGGTCTTGTGCAGCTTGTTGACCACCGGCAGGCCGATCTTGCGGGGCGAGCGGTTTGCTATGTTTTCAGTAGCTGCTTCCGCACGCCCTTCGTGGCCTGCAGCCTGATCCGCTTGTGATCCCTGGCTTAAAATGGCGTCCTCCTGCCAGCGGTAGAGCGCGGGCAGCGGATCGAACTCCCCCTTGATCGGCCAATAGGCCCCGATCACCGCGTCTTCGCGGCCGACCAGCCAGATCCGCATGACCCGCTGTAACAGGTCGGCGCGCTGTAGGCGGTCGGGCAGGTTCAGGCGTTGTTCAATCAGCGCTTTTCGCGCAGTTAATTTGTCCATAATGATCCGATGCTATCCAAATTTTTTGTCACCGCCCTGATTTCGGGCTTCTCGTCCTTTTTGATCCTTCAGCCCACCTGGGCGCAAAACAATGGCTCGCGCGCCGACGAGGTGCTGGTGGAGATGAACAAGGCCTTCAGGCGGGGCGACAGAAACCGGCTGTCGCAGCTGCTGCCGCAAGCGCAGGGCCATGCGCTCGAACCCTGGGCCGCCTACTGGGAACTGAAGGCCCGCCTTGACGAGGCCAGCGCCCGCGAGGTGCAGGACTTTCTGGCGCGTTACGCCGGCAGCTACCAGGAAGACCGCTTGCGCAATGACTGGCTGCTGCTGCTGGGCCAGCGCCGCGACTGGGCCGCGTTCGCCGCCGAGTACCCCAACTTCCGCATGGGCGACGACCGCGACGTGCGTTGTTATGCCCTGCTGGTCGAACACCTGCAAAACCCGGGCGCCGACGCCCAGCTGGCCGAGGAAGTCCGCAGGAACTGGTTCGCCCAGCGCGAGGCCAGCGACGGCTGCACCTCCGCCGCCTCGCGCCTGATCGGCAACCGCAACCTGAGCGCGCATGACGCCTGGGTCAAGGCCAGGCTGGCGACCGAGGCCAACCGGCCACGCGCCGCGCGCGAGGCGGTCGAGATCGTCGCGCCCGAAGCCGTTGGCCTGGTGACCGAGCTCAACGCCAGCCCGGCGCGTTTCCTGGCCACCAAGGTCATCGCCATCAGCCGTGTGCGCAAGGAAGTCATCGTGCTGGCGCTGGTCAAGCTGGCCAGCAGCGATGCCGACGGCGCGGCCCGGTTCATGCAGGACAAGTGGGGCATGCAGCTCAATGAAGAGGAGCGCAACTGGGTCTGGGGCGCCATCGGCCGGCAGGCCGCCTCGCGGCTGGCCAGCGATGACGCGGTCGGCTACTTTGCCAAAGTCACGAAAAACACCGATCTCAGCGACGACATGCTGGGCTGGAAGGTGCGCGCTTCCCTGCGCGCCGGCTCTCCACGCTGGCCGCAGGTGCTGGCCGGCATCAACGCCATGAGCGCAGGCGCGCGCAAGGAGCCGGTCTGGACCTACTGGAAGGCCCGCGCGCTGCTGGGCAATGCGCCGGCGCCGGCCGCCGGTGCCCAGCCGTCTGCGCAACGCGCCGAAGCGCTGGCCCTGCTGCAGTCCATCGCGTCGGTGCGTGGTTTTTACGAACAGCTCGCGCTCGAGGAACTGGGCGAAAAAATCGTGCTGCCGGCCCGGCCACCGGCGCCCAGCGCCGAGGAAAAGGAAGCAGCGCGCCTGAACCCCGGCCTGAACCGCGCTGCGTACGCGATAACCATCGGCCTGCGCAGCGAAGGCGTGCGCGAATGGAACTACAGCACCAACCTGCACACCCGCGGCGGCATGGGCGAGCGTGAATTGCTGGCCGCTGCGCAGTTCGCCTGTGACCGCGCCATCTGGGACCGCTGCATCAACACCAGCGAGCGCACCGTGAATGCCTTTGACGCCGAGCAGCGTTTCCCCACGCCGTTCCGTGAGGCCGTCATGCAGCGCAGCCGCGACATCGGGCTGGACCCGGCCTACGTCTATGGCCTGATCCGCCAGGAGTCGCGTTTCATCATGGACGCGCGCTCCGGCGTCGGCGCCTCGGGCCTGATGCAGGTCATGCCCGCCACGGCGCGCGAAACCGCGCGTTACATCGGCCTGACGGGTTTCACCGCCGACCAGATCAACGACCGTGACACCAACATCGTGATCGGCACGGCCTACCTCAAGCGTGCCCTCGACGACTTCGGCGGTTCGATGCCGCTGGCCGCCGCTGCCTACAACGCGGGGCCGGGACGCCCGCGTGCCTGGCGCAACGGCCCGGTCATGGAAGCGGCGATCTGGGCTGAAAACGTGCCCTTCAGCGAAACCCGCGACTACGTCAAGAAGGTGTTGTCCAACACCACCAGCTACGCCGCGCTGCTCAGCGGCCAGCCGCAATCGCTGAAGGCGCGGCTGGGCACGGTCGGTCCGCGCGACGCTTCGGCGCCGCCGCCGGACGAGAAGATGCCCTGAGCAGCGCCTGAGTTGCTCCTGAATTGATAGCTGCTGACGCTGTACCGTCAGGGGCTGCAGGCAAAAATGACTGCATGTTCTTGACGGCCATCGGGGAGGCGCGCCGGGCATCTTGTAGGTTTTCGCCTATTCCCCGCACGGTGCCGGCAGGCTAAATTAATCGCTTCCCAAGCGCAGGAGCTACAAATGAACCCCAGCTGGTGGCAACAGATTGCCGGCACCGTTGCCACCGAATTTTCCGACCTGCCCGATCTGGCGCAGACCACCCGCGTGGTCTTGCGCCTGGTGGTGGCGGCGGTGCTCGGGGGCCTGTTGGGGTGGGAGCGTGAACACAAGGGCCAGGCGGCCGGCGTGCGCACCCACATGCTGGTGGCCATGGGCGCGGCGCTGTTTGTGCTGGTGTCGCAGCAGCTCGGCATGGAAAAGGACGATCTGAGCCGCGTGATCCAGGGCCTGACCGCCGGTGTGGGTTTCCTCTGCGCGGGCACCATCCTCAAGGGGGACAAGGCCGGCGACGTGAAGGGATTGACCACGGCAGCCGGCCTGTGGCTGACCGCTGCCATGGGCGTGGCGGCGGGTCTGGGCCGCGAACTGACGGCGGTGCTGGCCACGGTGCTGGCCCTGCTGATCCTGGCTGTGGTGCCCTTGCTGGTCAAGTTGATTGACAAGCCGAAACCGCTGATCACCGACGCGGACGCCGGCCGTGATCTGCCGCGCCAGCGATCCCCGGACGCTGACTGATCAGTCTTTCAGGCGCTGCGAGACAAACTCGCCTTCGTAGTCCTTGGCGAGCGACAGCTTCTCGGCTTCCGTCAGGACCTTGCCGGCCAGCTGGAAGATGCCCTGTTCCTCGTCCTTGAGGTGGTGGTAAATCTTGTGATGCAGTTCCTTGGCCACCGCCAGCCAGGCCGGCGAGCTGGCGTCGGTCTCTTCCAGCTTTTCCACCAGTTCGTCCATCTCGTGGTGTTCGGCAATGCCGTGGCGCGACGGCTCCTGCGTCATGTCGTGCGCGATCAAGGGCACGTAAAAAAAGCGCTCCTCGGCCGCGGCGTGGGCGGCAAGCTCCGTCCTCAGTTCCCGGAAAAGGACATCGCGCTCCTTGCTGTCGCCGGAGGTGTTGATCAGGGCGTCGGCAAGGCCGCGCTGGGTTTCGTGGCTGGTGCGCAGGGCTTCAAAAATATTCATGCGCTGATTATGGGCAAGCGGCCGCGTGTGGGCTGTAGGCCGTGATGCCCAGAGCTGTTGCGGTGGCAGCCTACACCACGGGGTTCGTAGCGGGTGTTCAGGCCGCGTGGCCGCCGCGGCCATCACGGTCGGTGTCCGCAGCGTCTGCGCACCCGGCGGTCTTTTGCAACAGGGCGCGCGAAAGCGTTTAATACAGGTATGAAAAAAATACTGATCCTCGGCGGCACCGGATTTGTCGGCCGCCATGTCTGCGAAAAGCTGACCCAGTTGCAATGGCGCGTGACCGTGCCGACACGCCAGGAAGCCCGGGCCCGCGACATCCAGATGCTGCCGGCGCTCGATGTGGTGCAGGCCGATGTGCATGACGAAGCGGCGCTCACCCGCATCGTGGCCGGCCACGATGCGGTGGTCAACCTGGTGGCCATCCTGCATGGGTCGCAGGCGGCTTTCGAACGCGCGCATGTGGCACTGCCTGAAAAAGTCGCGCGCGCCTGTGCTGCCACCGGCGTGACACGCCTGATCCATGTCAGCGCGCTGGGCGCCGACGCACGGAATCCGGACGCCGCGCCGTCGATGTATTTGCGCAGCAAGGGCCAGGGCGAGGTGGTCCTGCACCACGCGGACCTGGCCCTCACGATGTTGCGGCCCAGCGTGATGTTCGGCAACGGCGACAGATTCCTCAACACCTTTGCGCAATTGCAGAAGGTCTTCCCGGTGATTCCCCTGGCCGCCAGTCATGCCGTGTTCCAGCCGGTGTGGGTGGAAGACGTGGCCAGCGCCATTGTGTTTTGCCTGCAGGACCAGCACCTGCACAGCACGGCAGGCCAGACCTTCGAAGCCTGCGGCCCCGACATCTTCACCCTGAGGCAACTGGTCGAGCTGGCGGGCCGTTTCAGCGGTGTCAACCAGGGGCGCGGCCGGCCGGTGCTGGATCTGCCCCCCGCATTGGGCCGGCTGCAGGCCCGCATGATGCGGCTCGCGCCGGGCGAACCCCTGATGAGCCTTGACAACCTGGACTCGATGAGCGTGCCCAACATTGCCAGCGGCAACCTGCCGGGCCTGGACGCGCTGGGCATCAGGCCGGCTTCCCTCGAAGCCATCGCGCCCAGCTACCTCGGACCCAGCGCCGGCGGCTGGGGCCTGCGCAGCAACCTGGTGGCCAAGCGCAAGACCGCCGGGCGGTTTTAGGCCGGAGCTGGCCGGGCAGGGCGCATCAATCCGCGCGCTTTTCCGCATCAATCGGGTGAGCGGCGGACGCTAGCATAGGCAGTCAAATTCAAGGAGGCCCCGTGCTCAAGCTCTACATCGGCAACAAGAACTACTCGTCCTGGTCCATGCGCCCCTGGGTGCTGCTCAGGCAGACCGGCATCGCTTTCGAGGAGGTCATGGTGCGTTTTGGTGACGACCCCTTCCATGCCGGCTCCAGCTTCAAGCAGGCCGTGCTGGCGGTCAGCCCGGGCGGCCGGGTCCCGGTGCTGGTGGACGACGAAGGTTTCGCGGTTTGGGACACGCTGGCCATCGCCGAGTACCTGGCCGAAAAATTCCCGGAAAAGCAGCTGTGGCCGCAGGATGCCAGGGCCCGCGCGCGGGCCCGCAGTGTCTGCGCCGAAATGCACTCGGGTTTCGGCGCGCTGCGCGGCGCCTGCCCGATGAATATCGAGGCGGACCTGTCACACATCGGCGCCATCGTCTGGCGCGACCAGGCGGCCGTGCGCAGCGATGTGCAGCGCATCGTGTCGATGTGGACCGAACTGCTGGCGCAGCACCAGGGGCCCATGCGCACCGCCGGGCCGCCCCAAGGGGCGAACGCCCCCTCGGGGGGCAGGGAGACGGCGTCCAGCGTGGGGGCTCAATTCCTGTTTGGCGCGTTCTCGATCGCCGATGCCTACTTCGCACCGGTTTGCATGCGATTGAAAACTTATGGCCTGCCGGTGCCGGCCGCCATCACCGCCTACGTCACCCGCGTCTGCGCCTTGCCCGGGGTGAAGGCCTGGATGGACGAAGCGCTGGCTGAGCAGGACTTTGTCGTGGCGGATGAGCCGTACCGGGTCAAGCGCTAGTTTGCTATTCATTCAATAGCTGCCGGTCCAGGCGGGACGGGGGCCGGAGCCCAGAAACGCCTGAAGAAACTCAGTCGACCCGGGCGCCGGAGGCTTTCACCACCTTTTCGTACTTCGCCAGTTCGGCTTTCATGAAGGCACCGAACTGTTCGGGGGTGTTGGCCACCGGCTCGGCCATCAGCGCGGCAAAGCGGGTTTTGGCTTCCGGGGAGTTCAGCGCGGCGACAAAAGCCTGATTGAGCTTGGCGACCACATCCTTGGGGGTAGCGGCCGGGGCCACCAGGCCCCACCAGGTGTCGATGGAGAAGTCCTTGAGGGTCTCGGCCACGGCCGGTACCTCGGGCAACACGGCGCTGCGGGCGCTGGTGGTGACCGCCAGCGCCTTGAGCTTGCCGGCCTTGATGTTGGCCGAGGCGGTGGCGAGGTTGTCGAAATTGAAATCGACCTGGCCGCTGAGCAGCGCCAGTTGCGCCGGGTTGCCGCCGTTGTAGGGGATGTGCAGCGCGAAGATGCCCGCCTGCGCCTTGAACATTTCGCCGGCCAGGTGGCCCGCGCTGCCGTTGCCGCCACTGCCGTAGTTGAGCTTGGCGGGGTTGGCTTTTGCATAACTGATCAGGTCGGCCAGGGTGTTGATGTTCAGGCGTCTGGCGGTGTCGGCATTGATCACCAGCACATTGGGCACACGCAGCATTTGCGTGATGGGCGCGAAGTCGGTGGCCGCGTTGTAGGGCATCTTGCTGTAGAGCCAGGGGTTGATCGCGTGGGTGGCCACGGCGGCGATCCCGATGGTCATGCCGTCCGGCGCCGCTTTGGCAATCGCGTCCACGCCGATGTTGCCGCCGCCGCCGGGCCGGTTTTCGATGATGACCGTGCCGAGCGAATCCTTGACGCGTTCGGCCATCAGGCGCGCCGTGACATCGATGGGCCCGCCCGGCGCATACGGCACGATGATGCGCATGACCTTGGGCTGGGCCTGCGCAGTGGTGACCGTGGAAGCCAGGACCAGCACCGCGAGGGAGGAGATTGCCAGGGTGCGGGCCGCGAGGAGGGGGAGGGAAGTGAGTTTCATGGCCTCGATTGTGCAAAAGAATTGGGGAAGGCGTTATCTGGGATTCCCTAGGATTTCATTTGCGGCAAGCTCGAAGGAGGCAGCTTGCCAGCAAGCTGGGTCTCGCCCCGGCAGGCGACTCACTTTCTCTTGCTTCGCCAAGAGAAAGTAAGCAAAGAGAAGGCGACTCGATGGTCCGGGTCCTTCCGCTTCGCTCCAGGCAACCTGCGGTGCTCGCCGAAAACGGGGCCGGGCTAGCACTCGCGCGCTCAAACAATCGCCCGTCCTGATCCGTTTTCGGCTGCGCTCCTCGGCCCAGCCCGACGGGTGGAGAAGAAAACCAATGCCGGGGAGAAAATCCGGAGCAGAAAAAGCGCGCAGCGCTTCTTCTGCGGGAATCCCAAGCGGCGGTCATGTTTGCACGCGAGCGCAGCGCACGCGGCCACATGAGGCTCCCTTCTCTCGCCCAGCGGGGCGAGGGAAGGGCGGGGGGTTGGGAGTGGGGAGTTCAGTCCTGCTATCGAAAGCAGACTCAGGGCGCGGCGCTGAGACTACCGGGCTGCAAAGAACTGGGCAGCCGCCTCGACAGTGGCGGCAATATCTTCCGCCGTGTGCGCCGCACTGACAAACCCGGCTTCATAGAGGGCCGGCGCGTAGTAGACGCCCTTGTCCAGCATCGCATGAAAAAAGCGGTTGAAAGCCGGGCTGTCGGTCGTCATGACCGTGGCGTAGTTCTGCGGCAGCTTGTCCAGCAGGAAAAAACCGAACATGCCGCCTTCGCTGTCTGCGCAGAAGCTGACGCCGGCCTGCGCGGCCGCTTTGGTCAGGCCGCTCGTCAGGCTGCGCGTGCGCTCGCCCAGGGATTCATAAAAGCCCGGCCTGGAAATTTCGCGCAGCGTGGCCAGGCCGCAGGCCGTGGCGACCGGATTGCCGGAGAGGGTTCCTGCCTGGTAGACCGGGCCCAGCGGCGCGAGCTGCTCCATCACCGCGCGGGTGCCGCCAAACGCGGCCATCGGCATGCCGCCGCCTATGACCTTGCCCAGCGCGGTCATGTCGGGCCGGAAGCCGGGAATGCTCTGGGCATAAAGGCTCTGGGCCCCGCCGAGCGCAACACGGAAACCCGTCATCACCTCGTCAAACACCAGCAAGGCCCCGTATTGCGTGCAGAGTTCGCGGCAGCGTTTCATGAAGGGCACACTGGCGCGCACAAAGTTCATGTTGCCGGCAATCGGCTCGATCATCAGGCAGGCAATGTCCCTGCCATGCACTGAAAAAGCTTCCTCGAGCTGGGCGATGTGGTTGTACTCGAGCACCAGGGTGTGCTGCACCACCTCTGGCGGCACACCGGCGCTGGTGGGGCTGCCGAAAGTGGCCAGGCCGGAGCCGGCTTTGACCAGCAAGGCGTCGGAGTGACCGTGGTAGCAGCCCTCGAACTTGATGATCTTGTGGCGGCCGGTGGCGCCGCGCGCCAGCCGGATCACGCTCATGGTGGCTTCGGTGCCGGAGCTGACCAGGCGCAGCATCTCGATGGAGGGCACCAGTTTCACGATTTCTTCGGCCAGTTCGACCTCGCGCTCGGTGGGTGCGCCGTAGGAAAAACCTTCCAGCACGGCTTTCTGCACGGCCTCGACCACCGCAGGGTGGCCGTGGCCCAGGATCATCGGACCCCAGGAGCCGATGTAGTCGATGTAACGCTGGCCATCGGCGTCCCAGAAGTACGCGCCCTGGGCGCGCTGCACAAAACGTGGTGTGCCGCCGACCGCCTTGAAGGCGCGCACCGGTGAATTGACGCCGCCGGGAATCAGCACCCGGGCGCGTTCGAACAGCAGGGCATTGCGGGATGTGTCGGAACTAGTGCTTGGTGCCATTGGGGGGTAGGTCAAAGGAGGGCAGGGAGGGGTCCGGATCAGCGCCCGCGGCTTCATCGTCCTCATCGTCGGCATCGGTGTCGGTCTGGGCCCAGAACAGCCGGTCCGGCACGATGTTGCCCATGCCTGGATGAAAACCTGCGTCCAGGCTGTGATCGAGATAGGTCAAGGCTTCGCTGGTGGCGGCCTGCAGGTTGTGCCCGTTGGCCAGCAAGGCCGTGATGGCAGCCGTCAGCGTGTCGCCGGCTCCGGCGAACACCGCTTCGAACCGTTCGAATTTTTCACTGTAGAGGACGGCCTGCGGCGTGGCCAGCACGTTGTCGATGAACTGCTCGGGCAGGGGAATGCCGGTGACCAGCGTGTAGGGCACGCCGAACTCGGCGGCAGCCTTGGCGATGTCACGGGCCGACGGGCTTTTGTCGCCGCTCCAGTCCGGCAACAGCCAGCGCCACAGGCTGCTGTGGTTGCCCACCAGCACCGTGGTCTGCGGCAGCAGCAGTTCGCGAAACGCATCGAGGTAGTTGTCGATCGCCTCTTCATCCCACCACGACAGGTTGGGCATGTAGGCAATCAGCGGCACATCGGCATAGTCAGACGCGATCTCGGCGATGGCGCTGATGTTTTCCGGATTGCCGACGAAGCCGACCTTGATGGCACTGACCGGCATGTCCTCGAGGGCGGTGCGGGCCTGCTCGGTGACGGCTTCTTCATCAAAGGAAATGTGATCGAAAATTTCCGCGGTATCACGCACATAGGCGCCAGTCACAACCGCCAGCGCATGGGCACCGGCCGAGGTGATGGCCGTGATGTCTGCCGTCAAACCGCCAGCGCCGCTGGGGTCGCTGGCATTGAAGGTCATCACACAGGCGGGAGCGGTGTCGCCATCCTCCGCTTCCGTTTGCGGGGCGTCCTGAGGAGGGGGGGTGGGGTTTGCCATAGGATCGATTTTGACTTGTACGCGATAAGCAACGCCGCCCCGATACAATTGTTGCATTCTATTCGAAGGCAACTTAAGCTGTGACTCAAACAATGACCTGGATGTGTTTAATCTGTGGATGGATTTACGACGAGACGACGGGGGCGCCGGAACACGGCATTGCGGCCGGCACGCCCTGGGCCGAGGTTCCGATGAACTGGACCTGTCCCGAATGCGGCGCGCGAAAAGAAGACTTTGAAATGGTTCAAATCTGAATGACCGGGTCGGTTGTCTAAACAAACGCGCAGCGGACGACTGTCTATGGGCTGCGCGGCATAAGGAGCACAGTCAGTGAGTATTCCCAGTTCAGGGCTCAAGGTATTGGTCATCGACGACAGCAATACCATACGGCGCAGCGCAGAGATATTCCTGAAACAGGGCGGCCATGAGGTGTTGCTGGCCGAGGATGGCTTTGATGCCCTTTCCAAAGTCAACGACTACCTGCCGGACCTGATTTTTTGCGACATCCTGATGCCGCGTCTGGATGGTTACCAGACCTGCGCCATCATCAAGCGCAACCCGAAATTTTCAACCGTACCGATTGTGATGCTGTCTTCAAAAGACGGCGTTTTCGACAAGGCAAGAGGCAGGATGGTCGGATCGCAGGACTACCTGACCAAGCCGTTTACCAAGGACCAGTTGCTGCAAACCGTGCAGGAACTGGGCAGCGCAAAACAAGGAGTAGCGTAATGGCAATCAAAAAAATTCTGATCGTGGACGATTCCAAAACCGAGTTGATGTTCATGACCGACCTGCTCGGCAAGAACGGGTTTTCAGTGAAAACCGCTGAGAACGCGGAAGACGCCTTTCGTCGGCTTGCCGAGGAAAAACCCGACCTCATCCTGATGGATGTGGTGATGCCCGGGCAAAATGGCTTTCAGCTCACGCGCGCCATCACGCGGGATCCCCTGTACGCCGATGTGCCGATCATCATGTGCACCAGCAAGAACCAGGAAACCGACCGTGTCTGGGGTATGCGCCAGGGCGCCAAGGACTACATCACCAAACCGGTGGATGCCGACGACTTGATGGCGAAAATCAAGGCGCTGGGCTGATTCTTCACCGACACCACTAAAGCATGGCCAACCGACAAGCACTCCGAGAACTGCAAAGCCGCCTGGCCGACCGGCTGCAAGCCGCCAAGACGCAGGGTGTCACGGCCTCCTGGCTCGCGGTGGAAGCGGGAGGCGACAAATACCTCTTTCCCCTGAATCAGTCCGGGGAAATTTTCCCCTGGGTCAGCGCGCAGAACGTGCCTTACACGCAGGCATGGTTTGCCGGGGTCGCCAATTTGCGTGGCGGCTTGTACGGCATTGTCGACCTGGCGAGTTTCGTGACGGGAAAAATGCCGCCGCCGCGCAGTGAAATGGCGCGCACCGAATCCCGGCTGGTGGCGCTCAACAGCGCCCTGGAAATCAACTGTGCCTTGCAGATCGACAAGTTGTCGGGACTGCGCAATCCCGAGGCATTCACCGATTTCGCCGAAAAGTCGCCCGAATCGCCGGAATTTTTTGGGCACAGTTATGTGGATGCCAATGGCGCCACCTGGCAGGAAATCAATCTTCAGTCGCTCGCGCAACAAGCCCATTTTTTGACCATCAGCGCCTAGCGCGTTTTCGTTTTTCCCCGGAAGGCTCACCATGTCTGTCATTGAAACTATCCAGAAGCTATTCAAAACAAAGCCCGCTGCGCCCCAGGACAGCATGGATGATGTTTCACTCGACATGTCGGTGGATCCGCTTGCGACCGGTGCCATGAATTCCTCGGGCAGCATCGGCGCGGCCAGTTCCTCGCAGGACGCCGGCGACGGACCCGAAAGCCAGAACGACGACAACCGGTCTGAAGAAGGCGAGTTGTTGTCGCTGCCCGTCTTGGGCCGCCGGCGCATGGGCGCGCACCAGCAGATTCTTGTGGTTTTGCTCGGTTTTGCGGTGGTGGTGCTGGCGTCGGTGACCTTTGTGGCGCTGAATCAGGCGGACCAGGTCGCGCAGCAGGTGGCGGCCACCGGCCAGTCGCTGATGCAGTCGCAACGTCTGGCGAAATCGGTGTCCCAGGCCCTGGTGGGCAGCGCGCAGGCCTTCCCGGACGTACGTGAGAGCTCCGATGTGCTGGCTAAAACCGTGCGTGGACTGAAGTCCGGCGAAGCGTCTTTGCGCCTGGAGCCGGTGACTGCCGAGCTGCAGCCGGACGTCGATACCGTGACGCCGCTCATGGAGCGCGCCGAAAAGAACGCCTCCACCGTGATGGGTCAGCAAGCTATTTTGACGCAGGTGGGCAACGCCTTGCGCACCATCAACCGCCAGTCTTCCGACCTGCTGGAAATCGCGGAAACCGTTTCGTCGCTCAAGCTTCAGCAAAATGCGGCGCCCGCCGAAATTTCGGCGGCCGGCCAGCTCGTGATGTTGACGCAGCGCATTGGTAAATCCGCCAACGAGTTCCTGACCATGGAGGGCGTGAGTCCCGAGGCCGTGTTTCTGCTCGGCAAGGACTTGAACTCCTTCAAGGAAATTGCCCAGGGCCTGCAGGAGGGCAGTCCCGAACTGCGTCTGACCGGCTCCAAGGATCCGCAGACCCGCGAGCGGCTGGACGCCCTGATGGCGCTGTATGAGCAGACGCGCGTTCAGGCAGGCGCGATTCTGGGCAACTTGCAGGGTCTGGTGTCGGCACGCGAGGCGCAGGCCTCGATTATTTCGGACAGCGAGCCCCTGCGCCGCGGTCTGGAAGACATCCAGGGCAAGCTCTCTTCACAAACCGGTCTGGGCGTCGGGGCTTTGACCACGCTGGCGGTAGCTGCGGCGTTTGCGCTGCTGTGCGCAGCAGGCCTGGCGCGTTTGCAGGTGCTGGACAGCCGGCAGCGTCAGGGCATTGCTGAAAGCCAGCGTCTGGAAGCCAAGGGCCAGGAGCAGGACGCCAAGCGCGTGAATGACGCCAACCAGGCGGCCATTTTGCGATTGATGAACGAGTTGCAGACAGTGGCCGAGGGTGACCTGACCCAGGAAGCCACGGTGACCGAGGACATCACCGGCGCCATCGCCGACTCGGTGAACTACACGGTGGAGGAGTTGCGACAGCTGGTGGGCAACGTGCAGAACACGGCAACCCGGGTGGCGCAAACCACGGCACAGGTGGAAAGCACCTCGACCGAACTGCTTGCGGCTTCGACAGAGCAGCTCCGCGAGATTCGCGAGACCGGCCAGTCCGTGCTCGACATGGCCACCCGAATCAACCAGGTGTCCAGCCAGGCGCAGGAATCGTCCCAGGTGGCGCGTCAATCGCTGAGCGCCGCCGAGTCGGGCTTGCAGGCCGTGCAGAACGCGATCGGCGGCATGAACTCGATCCGCGACCAGATCCAGGAAACCTCCAAGCGGATCAAGCGGCTGGGCGAGTCTTCGCAGGAGATTGGTGAAATTACCGAACTGATTTCCGACATTACCGAACAGACCAACGTTCTGGCGCTCAATGCTGCCATCCAGGCGGCGTCTGCCGGTGAAGCCGGACGAGGCTTCTCTGTGGTGGCCGAGGAGGTGCAGCGTCTGGCTGAACGTTCTGCCGATGCGACGCGCCAGATTTCTGCGCTGGTGAAGGCGATTCAGACCGACACCCAGGATGCGGTAGCCGCCATGGAACGCTCCACGCAGGGTGTGGTTGAAGGGGCCAAGCTGTCAGACAGCGCCGGTACCGCACTGTCCGAGATTGACCTGGTGTCACGCCGCCTCGCTGACCTGATTGAGCAGATTTCCGCCTCGGCCTCCCGCGAAGCCGAATCGGCCAACGTCGTGGCCGGCAACATCCAGCATATTTTCGCGGTGACCGAGCAGACCGGAGAAGGTACGCGCTCGACGGCACAGCAGGTGCGCGACCTGTCGCGCATGGCGGAAGAGCTTCGCCAGTCCGTGTCGCGTTTCAAGATTGCCTGAGGCGGACCTGTATCTCCTGTCCGTGAAATCCGATTTCTGAACCGGCCTGCCATTTATGCAATCGAACGACCTGAATTCAACAGCCACTGAAGTGGACGTGGCTGTCAATGATCTGGGCCCGCTGGCCTGGGTACTGGACGAACTGCGTAAATCGCTGGATGGATCTGCCAAGGCCTTGAAGCGTTTTGTCCGGGATGCCGAACTCGCGCGGGGCTCGGACCTCGCCGCCCTCGATGCGAGCCAGTTGCGTATCGCACGCCAGCAGTTGCACCAGGCCGTGGGTGCGCTGGAAATGGTGGGCCTGGGTGCGCCCGCGCTGCTGTTGCGGGCCATGGAGGCGGCGGTACAGAAGTTCATCCAGCGCCCCGAAATGTGCAGCCAGGATGCTGCGGCCAAGGTCGAACTGGCCAGCTTTGCCCTCACCGAATACCTGGAAGGCGTGCTGGCCGACAAGCCGGTGTCCGCCGTTTCGCTGTTTCCGCAATACCGTGATGTTCAAGGCCTGGTCGGTGCCGACCGCATTCACCCGGCGGACCTGTGGATCTTCGAGTTGCGCTGGATCGAGCCGGTCATCGACCTGCCGGTCCAGGCCCGTGCCTATGACGATGCGTCGAGGCAAATGCTGGACCAGCTGGTCCTGAAAATCATGCGCACCGGTGACGCGCAAGCCGCAAAAGCCTTCAGGGAGATGTGCCTGGGTTTTGCCAAGGCGCAATCCGGGGGCGAACCGCGTATTTTCTGGAAAATCGCCGCGGCTTATTTCGAAGCCCTGTCGAACGGCCTCCTGAAGGTCGATATTTACGTCAAGCGGGCGGCTTCGCGCATCCTTTTGCAATATGCGGCGTTTGCCAAGGGCAGCACCAATGCCTCGGATCGGCTGGCCCAGGATTTGTTGTTCTTCTGTTCGCAGGCTGTCGTGGCGCGCGCCGCTGACGCGCCCGTGCTGTCGGCGGTTCGCGCAAGTTACGGCCTGGCCCGCTTCAAGCCGGTCGATTACGAGGCGGTGCAGTTTGGCCGCTTTGACCCGGCTTTGCTGGCACAGGCCCGCAAGCGGATTGTTTCTGCCAAGGAAACCTGGTCATCACTGACCGCCGGCGATGTCGGCAAGTTCAAGTCCGTG
Organism: Paenacidovorax caeni; assembly: GCA_943370985.1. Lineage (GTDB taxonomy): Bacteria > Pseudomonadota > Gammaproteobacteria > Burkholderiales > Burkholderiaceae_C > Polaromonas > Polaromonas caeni_A. The sequence goes on along the minus strand of CALRTF020000047.1, from coordinate 4,729 downwards.
GCCGACCAGTTCAGCCTGGTCACCGACTCGCTGGTCAAGCTGCATCCACCGAGCGAGCCGCTTGCCCAGGTCTTGTCGCGCGTGATCGACACGACGGTCCGCTCCGGTCAGGCGCCGCCGATCGAGCTGGCCCTCGAAGTGGCGACGGCCGTGTTGTACCTGGAGGCCGCTTTTGACGACCTCGACCCCAACGATCCGCAACTGACTGCCAGAACAGCACGGCTGGCCGAGCGCCTCGAAGGTGTCCGCAGTGGCGGCGAAGCCCAGCCGCTGGAAGCCTGGATGGAAGAGCTTTACCGGCATGTCAGCGACAAACAAACCATGGGCAGCGTGGTCGGAGAGCTGCGCATCTCGCTGAGCGAACTTGAAAAATCGCTGGACCTGTTTTTCCGCAACCCCCAGGACAAGGCGGTGCTTGCCGCGGTACCGGGGCAGTTGTCGCAAATGCGCGGTGTGTTGTCGGTGCTCGGGCTGGACCAGGCGTCGCACGCCGTCCTGCGCATGCGCGACAGCGTCGAGCAGATGCTGGTCACGGAAGTGGATGAGCAACTGGCCCGCTCGGCCGGCACCTTTGACCAGCTCGGCAACAACCTGGGCGCCTTGAGCTTCCTGATCGACATGCTCAATTACCAGCCGGCGCTGGCCAAGAAGCTGTTTGTTTACGACGAGGCCAAGGGAGAACTCAAGCCGCTGATGGGGCGCAGCCACGCCGCGCCTGAGGTCGCTGCCCCGGTGCCGGCGCATGGCGAGCTGTCCCAGGAGGTCCTGTCCGTTGTTCACGACGCGCAAGCCGGTTTGTCGGCCGCGACGCTCAGTGTCAAGCTGGACACGCTGGCGACCCATGCCGCGCTGGCCGATCAGCCTGCGCTGGCGCAAACCGCCCGCGATGCGGCGGCCGCCGTGGCCGTCAGCAGCCTGCCGGATTCCAGTTCGCTGACCGATCTGGTCGCGGCCGCAGCGCCTGCGCCCGCGCCTGTGGCGGCGGTTCCGGCCTCCGAGGAATTTGAAGAAGATGACCTGCGCGACATTTTCCTGGAGGAAGCGCGCGAAGTCGCCGGGCAGGCACAAGCTGCCCTTGCGGCGCTGGCTGTCGAACCTGGCGACATCGGCGAGCTGACCATATTGCGTCGCGCCTTTCACACACTCAAAGGCAGTTCCCGCATGGTGGGACTCAACGAGTTTGGCGAGGCGGCCTGGTCCATGGAGCAACTGCTCAACGGCTGGCTGGCTGAGCAAAAGCCGTCGAATGATACTTTCCGCGCCTTGTGTGTGCAGGCCATGGATGGTTTTGCTGCCTGGATAAACGACATTGCGGGCAACCGTGACGCGGCATGGAAAGCCGCGCCGTTTCGAAACAGCGCCGAGGCGATGCGGACCGACGGACATCTTGTTGCCATCGCGTTGCCACAAGCGGCAGCATCCGTCCCGGCGCCTGTCGCGCAAGCGGGCGGGTTGGCGCCGGCGCCTTCCGCGGCGGCTGCGGATACGGGCACTGATTTCGACTTTGACTTTGCGATCGAGACGGCGCCGGCAGTCGAGCCGGCACCCCTGCCGCCGGAGCAGCCGATGGGCGAGATTCAGGGCATTGACTTTGACAGCCTGTCGTCCCTGTCAGCCGACACGCAGGTGGCGGTGCAGCCCGCGCCGGCTGCCGTGTTTGAGCTGGACCTGGATGCACCCGTGGCCGAGGCGGCGCAAGCCGATCCGGTTGAGTTGTCCGACATTGATTTTGATGCCCATTTCCTGGCGCCTGCGGCGCCCCAGGAAGCGCCTGGCGTGACTGCGGGTGAGGCGGGGCCGGCAGTGCCGGACGCGGTGTTTGAGTTTGCTGCAGATTTTCCGGACGAACCGGCACCCGTGGCCGGAACCGGGCTGCCGGTGGCTTTCAGCGACGCCAGCGAGCCGGCGTCCCTGGAGTCGGGGGATGAGCAGGTCAAGGTGATCGGGTCCCTGCGCATCGGCATTCCGCTGTACAACGTGTATTTGAACGAGGCCGACGAATGGTCGCGCCGGCTGGTGACCGAGGTCACCGAGTGGACCATGGAGCACGGCCAGCCCATTGGTGACTCGACCCTGGCATTGACCCATTCCCTGGCGGGCAGTTCGTCGACGGTCGGTTTCGACGCGCTCTCCGAGATGGCCCGGGCGCTTGAACATGCCTTGCAGCAGTCGCAGATCCAGCCTGACAGCGGCGGGTTCAGGCACGGCCAGTTGTTCATCAATGCGGCTGAAGATATCCGTCGACTGTTGCACCAGTTTGCCGCGGGCTTCCTCAAGCAGCCTGACCCGAAAATCCTGCAGGCCTTGCGCGACATCGACTTTTCCGAACCCGCCGACGAACCGGCTTCCGGCACCGGCAACGGCAACGTGGAGGCCCCGGCCCCGGTTGCTGCGGCAGCGCCGCCAGTCGCGCCTGCTCCTGCCGCCAAATTCATCATCAAGGCGGTGACCAGCGCACCGGTCCTGGTGTCTGCAGCGCCGGCGAATGTGGCTGCAGCAGTGGCCTCCCCTGCGCCTGCACCGCTTGCTGCGCCCGAACCCGCGGCTGCGGCAGCAGCGTCCTCACAGCCGCCGGCCTTCAACGAGGACATGGACGACGAGTTCGACGCGGTGGATGTGATCGACCCGGACCTGTTCCCGATCTTCGAGGAAGAAGGTGCCGAACTGATGCCGCAACTCGGCGCGGCCTTGCGGCAATGGGCGGCCAGGCCGGACAACCTGGGCGCACGCAACGAGGTGTTGCGGGCCTTGCACACCCTCAAGGGCAGTGCAAGGCTGGCAGGCGCCATGCGGCTGGGGGAGATGGCCCACCGCATCGAATCCGACATCGAACACATGGGTTCCGACGCGGCTGCTTCGCAGGACTTCGATGCCCTGCTGGCGACTTTTGACGGCATGCAGGCGAACTTCGAGGCCCTTCGTCACCCCGGTACCTCGGAAACCGTGGAGCCCCTGCAGCCCCTGTCCCAGCCGGCAGCGGACGCGCCGCAGGACGCGACCGGCACTGCCGTGTCGCCTGCAACCGGCCGCAAGGTGGTGATGTCCATGGCGCAGGCCACGGCCCTGCAGCCTTTGCGACCGGCCGCTTCCGGATCGATCCGCGTGCGCTCGCAGTTGCTGGACCGCATGGTCAACCAGGCCGGTGAGGTGATGATCACGCGCTCCCGCCTGGAAGCCGAATTGAACCAGTTGCGCGGTTCGCTCAACGACCTCAGCGGTAACCTGAACCGCTTGCGCTCGCAGTTGCGCGACGTGGAGATGCATTCGGAAACCCAGATGCAGTCGCGTTTGCAGCAGGCCAAGGAGGCCCAGCTCGGGTTTGACCCGCTGGAGTTCGACCGCTTCACACGCGTGCAGGAGCTGACACGCATGATGGCCGAGTCGGTCAACGACGTGGCGACCGTGCAGCGCACCCTGCAGCGCACGGTGGAGGCCACCGAGGACGATTTGATCGCCCAGGCCCGCCAGACACGGGAACTGCAGCGCGACTTGCTGCGTACCCGCATGGTGGAGTTCGAGGGCATTTCGGAGCGCCTGTACCGCGTGGTGCGCCAGGCCTCGAAGGAAACCGGCAAGCAGGTGCGGCTGGACCTGCAGGGCGGTACCATCGAGATGGACCGCGGCATGCTGGACCGCATGACACCGGCGTTCGAACACCTGCTGCGCAATTGCGTGGCGCATGGCATCGAGGATCCCGAGGCGCGCACCGGCGCCGGCAAGGACGCCAGCGGCCTGATCACCGTGAGCGTGCAGCAGTCGGGCAATGACGTGGCGGTCGAGTTCCGCGATGACGGCGCCGGGCTGAACCTGAAGCGTATCCGTGAAAAGGCCGAGGCCTCCGGCATGATCGCCCCCGGCCAGCAGATCGGCGACGACGAGGCCGCCAACCTGATTTTCATGCCCGGCTTTTCCACCGCCTCCCAGGTGACCGAACTCGCCGGCCGCGGCATCGGCATGGACGTGGTCCGCTCTGAAGTCAACGCGCTGGGCGGCAGGATTGAAACCACCACCGTCGCCGGCAAAGGCACCAACTTCAAGCTGGTCCTGCCGCTGACCACGGCGGTGACGCAGGTGGTCATGTTGCGCGCGGGCGGCTCGTCGGTGGGTGTGCCTGCCAACGTGGTCGAGACCGTGCGCCGCATTTCCGCCAAGGATTTGCAGCAGGCCTACAACAGCGGCGTGCTCGATGTGGCCGGCGAGAGTGTGCCTTTCTTCTGGTCGGGCGCCTTGTTGCAGGCTTCGCGCCGCAGCAACGAACCCCAGGGCAAAACAGCACCGGTGGTGATTTTCCGCAGTGCCGCCCAGCGGATTGCCCTGCACGTTGATGAAGTGCTGGGCAACCAGGAGGTGGTGGTGAAAAACCTCGGGCCCCAGCTGTCACGCCTGCCGGGCCTGGCGGGCATGTCGGTGCTCGCTTCGGGTGCGGTGGTGCTGATCTACAACCCGGTGGCATTGGCCACGGTGTACGGTCAGCAGGCGCGCGGCTGGAGTTCCGACAGCGCCGAGCCGCACATGCTCGAGCAGTCGGCCGCCGATGCCGGCAGCGGCAGCGTCGCCGTGGCGCCGGTCATCCCGGCGGCGCCGCAGATCCCGCTGATCCTGGTGGTGGACGATTCGATCACGGTGCGGCGCGTGACCCAGCGGCTGCTGCAGCGCGAGGGTTACCGCGTCTCCATGGCAGCCGACGGCCTGCAGGCCCTGGAACGGCTGCAGGAAGAGCGGCCCACGG
>CALRTF020000046.1:0-20670 GCA_943370985.1 Paenacidovorax caeni | reverse complement strand
GTAAGAAACGCAAAACACTGCAAGCGATAACCCTCTGGGGAAATAAAAAAGGACGGCTTTCGCCGTCCTTTTTTGACCACAGACTGTAGAAAATTACAGTGAGTAATACATGTCGAACTCGATCGGGTGCGTCGCCTGGCGCAGGCGGGTCACTTCGGTCATTTTCAGTTCGATGTAGGCGTCGATCATGCTGTCGGTGAACACGCCGCCCTTGGTCAGGAAGCTGCGGCCCACGTCGAGCGCGTCCAGCGCCTGGTCCAGGCTGTGGCAGACGGTTGGCACCTTGGCATCTTCCTCGGGCGGCAGATGGTACAGGTCCTTGGTGGCGGCTTCGCCCGGGTGGATCTTGTTTTCCACGCCATCGAGACCGGCCATCATCAGGGCCGAGAAGCCGAGGTAAGGGTTCATCAGTGGATCAGGGAAACGTGCCTCGATACGGCGGCCTTTTGGATTGGCGACGTAAGGAATGCGGATCGATGCCGAGCGGTTTTTCGCCGAGTAGGCCAGCTTGACCGGGGCTTCGTAGCCGGGAACCAGGCGCTTGTAGCTGTTGGTGCCGGGGTTGGTGATGGCGTTGAGCGCGCGGGCGTGCTTGATGATGCCGCCGATGTAGTACAGCGCGAAGTCCGACAGGCCTGCATAACCGTCGCCGGCAAACAGGTTTTTGCCGTCTTTCCAGATCGACTGGTGCACGTGCATGCCGGAACCGTTGTCGCCAACGATGGGCTTGGGCATGAAGGTGGCGGTCTTGCCATAGGCGTTGGCCACGTTCTGCACCACGTACTTGAGGATCTGCGTCCAGTCGGCGCGCTGCACCAGCGTGCTGAACTTGGTGCCGATTTCATTCTGGCCGGCGCCGGCCACTTCGTGGTGGAACACTTCGACCGGGATGCCCAGCGATTCGAGGATCAGGGACATCTCGGCACGCATGTCCTGCGTGCTGTCGACCGGTGGCACCGGGAAGTAACCGCCCTTGACGGTCGGGCGGTGGCCGCGGTTGCCGCCTTCGAGCTTCTTGCCCGAATTCCAGGGCGCTTCGTATTCTTCGATCTTGAAGAAGGTGCCCGACATGTCGGTGTTCCAGCGCACGTCGTCGAAGATGAAAAATTCAGGCTCGGGACCGAAGTAGGCGGTGTCGCCCAGGCCGGACGCCTTGAGGTAAGCCTCGGCGCGCTGCGCGATGGAACGTGGGTCGCGGTCATAGGCCTTGCCGTCGGCGGGCTCGAGCACGTCGCAGCTCATGAACAGCGTGGTTTCTTCGAAGAAGGGGTCGATGTTGGCCGTTTTCGGGTCAGGCATCAGTTGCATGTCGGAGGCTTCAATGCCTTTCCAGCCAGCCACGGAGGAGCCGTCGAAGGCATGGCCCGAGGTGAATTTGTCTTCGTCAAAGTGGGAAACAGGCACGGTCACGTGCTGCTCTTTGCCCCGGGTGTCGGTAAAACGGAAGTCAACAAACTTGACTTCGTTTTCCTTGACCATTTTCATGACGTCTGCGACGGTCTTTGCCATCAGAATCTCCTGTTGCTGGATGGTGGTTAAAAATGACTTTCAGCTGCGGTGGATGCACGTTTTGTGCCACACCCGATGGCGCTTTTTTCTGCCAAGCCTGCGATTGTGCCGTCAACTCGGGGCCACGGACACGCGGGAGCACAGGACGGGCTGAAAAATTGCCCGATTTTCGATGCACCGATAAAGTGCAATCAAAAACGCACACTCTTGGTGCAGACCATCAACGCACCAATTCAGGGCCAAGCTTGGCATTCAAGCCGTGCAGGCCGGCCAGCAAGGCCGGAAAAGCCGCGTTGACCGCGGCCGGCGCGCCCTTCACGCCCAGCTCGATATGGCGGCCATATTCGGGGTGATCGACGCTGGGCAGGCTGAACACCTTGACGCCGCTGTGACCGGCTTCAATCGCGAGCATCAGTGGCGTCAGCGCCGCCTCCATGGAGCCCATGACGATGACCGACTTCTCGGTATATGCCGATTTTTGGTGCAGATGGCCGTAGTGGGTGTCCAGCACCCACTCGATCATCGGCCAAGCCATGACCGGAAACCCGGGAACGAAGTGCACCGCGCCGGCGCCGGCCTGAACCCTGAACCCGGGGATTTTGTTGTACGGATTCGGGATGATTTCCGCGCCCGCCGGGAACATGCCCATGTTCAGGCGGTGGATGTTGTCGTGGCGGTCCGGCTCGTAGGCCACGCCCTGCTCTTTGGCGATGTCCTGCATGCGCTCGCGGATCAGGCGCTCGGCCTCTGGCTGCAGCGCCAGGTCCACGCCTAGCGCCGCGGCTGCGCACTGGCGCGTGTGGTCGTCCGGCGTCGCCCCTATGCCGCCGCAGGAAAACACCACATCGCCGGAATCCTGCGCCGCGGCAAAGGCGCGCGCCAGTACCGCGGTGATACGCGCCGGCTCGTCCCCCACGTAATCGGCATAGGCCAGTTGCAGCCCGCGCGCGGCCAGCAGTTCAATGGTCTTGGGCATGTGTTTGTCGGCGCGTTTGCCGGACAGGATTTCGTCGCCGACGATGACGAGGCCGAAGGAGGTGCTCATGGTGAAAACTCTGGAATGGAAGGGGATCAGGGCTGCTGGCCGGGCCCGCCGAAGTTCGGTGCGGCCTGGCCGGCAACCCCGGCCGAAGGCGCCGGTTGCACTTCGTTCGCTATGGATTCAATAGCAGCCTGCGCAAGCGGCTCGGAGGTCAGGGCATTGTTTTGTTTGCGAAGCTGCTCCAGCGCGGCAAGGCAGTAGTGGGCAAACCAGAGTGAGGAAAAGGCAAACACCAGGGTGTAGAGCCAGATCGCCAGGGGCACCAGCAGCGGCGCCATGGCAATAAACATCGCGCCGGAGGCCCACAGCAGGCTGGGCGCCGCGCCCAGGTAGCCGCTGAGCACGCCTATGCCCAGCAGGCTGCCGCGGTGGCGCCGGAAAATCTCGCGCCGTTCTTCAGCGCTGGCATGGTCGACCATGGCGTCATAAGACATCACGCGGTAGGTCAGCCAGCCCCAGATCAGGGGCGGCAGGATCAGGATCAGCGGCGGGATCAGCCACAGCGGGATGGAAATGACCAGCGCCACGGCCGCCAGCACGGTCGAGCCCAGCGACCAGGCCAGGCCGGCCAGCAGCGAGCCGCCCTTTTTGCGTTCCAGCAGCGGAAAACGCCGTTCGGCCACCAGCGCCACCATGGCCGGCGTCATCAGGATGGCGACAAACAGCAGCGCCACGATGACGATTACCGGGATGCTCAAAAACAGCAGAATCGTCGGCGCCAGCACCACCCGCAGATTGCCCAGGCCCAGACCTTCGAGCCAGCGCGTCGCACTGCCCAGCAACTCCCAGCCTTCCAGGCTGGCGCGCACCGCGCTCAGCGCATCGTCCCAGAAGAAGTAGCCCAGCCCCAGCGCCATGACGATCATGATGATCAGCGGCAGCACCGACAGCGCAATCACCCGCGGGTGCAGGCAGTAGGCCACCGCGCGCCAGAAAGAATCGAGAAGCTTGCCCATAGGGCTGGAGGATAACCCGTCGCCGTGACGGGTGCTCAAGCCTTCCCGACAAGGCGTTTGAGCCCCAGCCACTGCTGCGACCAGAAGCCGCGACCGTAATCGCGCGCCTCTTCCACCTGGTCGCGGATGCCGGTGGGGTCATAACGCCGCTCGAAGTTGGCGGTGCCGAAAAGCACATCCCACCAGGGCAGCAACACGCCGAAGTTGTGACCCCTGGCATGGCTCTGCCCCGAGGGTTCGTGCCCGATGCCAATGCTGTGGTGCAGCCGGTGGAAACGCGGGCTGACCCACAGGCGCTCGCCGACACGGCCGAACCAGAGCCTGAGGTTGGCGTGCTGGAAACTTTCGCTGAGCTGGGCCAGCGCCACGATGGCGATGAACTGGCCCGGCGCCACGCCGATCAGCTGCGCCACCAGCACCACGATGACATCCACCAGCACATCGTCGAGCAGGTGGTTGCGGTTGTCGCTCCACATGGTCATCTGCCGCTGCGCGTGGTGCAGCGAATGCAGGCGCCACCACCACTCGAGCTGGTGCTGGCCGCGGTGCGTCCAGTAGGCGACGAAGTCGAACACCACCAGGTAGATCAGCAGGCTGACCACCGGGTTGTCGCTGACGCCGGGCCAGAGCTGGTCGAGGTGCAGGGTGCCGAAACCGGCGGTGCGCGCCATGCCGAACACATCGTCGAACAGCGGCTCCAGCGTGAAAAACAGCGCAATGCGGAACAGGCCGAGGCGGTGGATCAGGGTGTAGAGGATGTCGGTGCGTATGGTCGCGCGATCCGTCACCGGCTCCACCGGCCGCCAGCGCTGCAGCGGGCCGATCACCGCCAGCAGCACCGCAATCTGGATCAGCCCGACCAGGAACCAGGCCGTGGCGGCGTAGCCGTCTTCCAGCAGGTTGCCCAGGCCCAGCGTAAACAGCACGGGCTGCACGGCGCTTTCAAACAGCCATTGCTGCGCTGCCGAAAACCAGGTCTCGAGACTGTCCATGCCGCTTATTTTGCCGCCCTGGCCGGCGCCTGGCTCGCCTGCTGCCTGATCCAGGCCTGGTAACGCGGATGTTCGGACAGGGTGGCAAAGCAGAAACCGCGCGCTTTCAGCCCCGTGATCAGCGGCTCCAGCACGGCCGGCGCCCACGGGTCCTTGCGCGACCAGATGCCCAGGTGCGCCAGCAGGATGTCGCCGGCGCGGACATCACGCAGCGCTTTCTTCAGCAACTGCTCGTTCGGGTGCGTCTCGCTCGAAAGTTCGTCGCCGAGAAAACCGGCCGGCGACCAGCCCACATGCTCGTAACCGCAGGCTTTGGCGGCGGCCAGCAGTTGCGGCGAGGTCTTGCCGCCGGGCGCGCGGAACAGCGGCAGCGGCTTCTTGCCGGTGATTTCTTCGAGCCGGCTGGCCGCTTTGGTGATTTCGGCGCAGTACTGGGCAGCGGTCCAGACCGATTCCCTGCCCTCCTGGGGGCCGGCCGAGGGCCGCACGCGGAACTGAAGCGCCCCCACGCTTGTCGCTTCGCGTACTGCGCTGCCCCCCGGGGGGGCTGGCCTGGCTCGGGGCGGCCCGTCGCTGCGGCCGCCAGGCGCCACATCGCCGCGCCAGTAGGTATGGTCGAAGGTGTGCGAGGCGAATTCGTGGCCTTCGGCGGCCCGCGCCTTCCACCATGGCGCCCAGTCCTTGCCCAGGCTGCCGTCGCCGGTCTGGGTGCGTTCGTTGGCGCCGAAAAACGTGACCCGGACCTGGTGTCTGGCCAGGATGTCCGCCATCAGCGGCGCCACCCCCATGTGGCCGGTGTCCAGCGTCAGGTAGACCGGCTTGCCGGGCTTGTTTTGAGCATCCAGACAGCCCGCAGCCCACGCCAATCCTGGGCCAACAGCCAGCAAAAAAATAGCAATCAGCGCCCGCAACCGCCCCCCATTGAAGCGCGAAGTGGGGGGGCTCAAGGGCCTATTGCCTCGGCGCGTGATCCAGCGTCCAGACACCATGGGGACTCTTTCCAACATTGACCTGGCGCACCACCTTGCGGGCGGCCATGTCGATCACCGTGAGTTTGCGCGCCCAGCGCGAGGTCACGTAGATGAACTTGCCGTCGCGCGAGACATCCATGCAGTCCGGCCCGCCGGGCGCCGGGTAGCTGTCCACCACGGCCAGGGTCTGCAGGTCGATCTTGCTGATGCTGTTGGCCACGCGGTTGCTGACCAGCACATGGCGGCCGTCGCCGAGCGCGCGAAAGGCATGGGCGCCGGCGCCGGTCTTGATCACCCGCGTGCGTTGCGGCAACTTGCCGCTGACGTCGAACACCTCGACCGTGTCGCCGCCGGTCAGGCCGACCAGGATCAGCTTGTCGTCGGCACTGCCGTAGACATCGGCCGGAATCGAGCCTGTGGGCGTGCGCCACTTGATGGTTTGTGTCGCCAGGTCCAGCGCGATCAGCTCGTCGCTGTCCTGCATGGTCGAGTACACCGTGGTGCTTTTGCTGTCTACCCACAGGTGGCTGGGCGTCTTGCCGGTGGCCACACGCTTGACCAGCGTGATGTTGCTGCCGTCCCAGCGGTAGATGTCGATGTGGTTGAGCCGGTTGGCGGCCGTGACAAACCATTTCATGTCCGGCGAAAACCGCAGCTGGTAAGGATCGACGATGCCGGGGATCACGCGCTGGACTTCGGCCGTACGCGGGTCGATGAAGGTCAGGGTGTCGGACAGCGCATTGGCCACAATCACCGACTTCTCGTCGGGCGTGAGGTAAATGTGGTGCGGCTCCTTGCCGGTCGCAATACGCCGGGTTTCGGTCCAGGTCAGCGGGTTGATGACACTGACATTGGCATCCAGCGAGTTCAGCACAAACAGCGGGGCGGACTGGGCCAGCGCGGCTGCGCCCGACAGGCAGCACAGCGCCGCGGCAAACAAACGGAGGGACAGGATCACAAACGGCTTTCTTCAGGCGACGGACAAGTGTAGCGGGCGGGCCTTCCCTAACGCGCCAGGGGGCCGGCCCGCTTACATCCCTTACCATGCATTGATGGATTTTCTGGACATTCAGGGTGTGCGCCTCGAGTTGCAACACATCGCGGGGCCGGCCGGACGCGCGCCCATCGTGTTCCTGCACGAAGGCCTGGGCTCGGTCAGCCTCTGGACCCAGCGCGGCAAGCACTGGCCGCAGGCGGTGTGTGACGCCACGGGGCGCGCCGGCATCGTGTATTCCAGGCGCGGTTACGGCCGGTCGGACCCGGTGCCCGATGTGCGTGGCAGCGGCCGGCTCGCGCCGGACTACATGCACCGCGAGGCCTGGGAGGTGTTGCCGGCGCTGCTGCAGGCGCTGGCCATGGACAAACCGGTGCTGCTGGGCCATTCGGACGGCGCCAGCATCGCCCTGCTGCACGCATCGCGGCACCCGGTCAGCGCCGCCATCGTGATGGCGCCGCACCTGATGGTTGAGGACATCGCGGTGCAGGCGATTGCCCAAGCCACCACGGCTTTCGAATCGGGCGGGCTGCGGGAAAAGCTGGCACGCCACCATGCCGACGTGGACAGCGCTTTCTGGCAGTGGAACGATGTCTGGCTGTCGCCCGCTTTCCGCAGCTTCGACATCCGCGCCGACTGCGCCCGGATCAGCGCCCCGCTGCTGGCGATCCAGGGCCTGGGCGATGAATACGGCAGCATGGCCCAGCTCGACGAACTGGCGCTGGCGGCGCCGCAAACGCAGCAGCTGCGGCTGCCCGACTGCGGCCATTCGCCGCAGCGCGACCAGCCGGAGCGCACGCTGGCGGCGGTCGCCGCTTTCCTGCAGCCCCTGCCCTGAACCCTTGCATGCTATCGAATCAGTAGCTGCTTGCGCTTTCCAGCCGTGGGCTGGCAGCCTTTTTGATGCCCAAACGGCAGGCTCAGGCTGAAATCGCGGCCAGGTCCTGCGGCGTCAGCCAGCGCCACTGCCCCGGCAACAGCTCGGCCGGCAAGTCCAGCGAACCGATGCGCGCGCGGTGCAGGCCGCCGACCTCTTCAACCCGGTTGCCGACGGCGGCAATCATGCGTTTGACCTGGTGGTACTTGCCCTCGGTCAGGGTCAGGCTCAGTGCGTTGTCACCGGTCTTATCACACGCAGCCGCCCGAACCGGCTTCGGGTCATCGTCCAGCACCACGCCGGCCAGCAGTTTAGCCACCTGTTTGTCGTCCACCGGATGTTTGGCCCGCACCTCGTACACCTTGGGCACATGGTGTTTGGGCGAGCTCATGCGGTGGATGAACTTGCCGTCGTCCGACAGCAGCAGCAGCCCGGTCGTGTCCTGGTCCAGACGCCCGACCGCCTGCACACCGGCCGCCGCGCCGCCACCGCGCTGGCGGATGGGCGCCGGCAGCAGCGTGTAGATGCTGGGGTAGGTGCTGGGCTTTTGCGAACATTCGTAGCCGGCCGGCTTGTGCAGCATCAGGTAGGCCTTGGCGTGGTAGGCCCAGTCCACGCCCTGGACCGTGAACTGCAGGCCATCCACTACAAATTCCATAGCAGGGTCCGCACACGGGACGCCAGCTACCGCCACAAAACCCTGTTGAATCAGGCCGGCGCAGACACGCCGCGTCCCGAAGCCCTGGGAAAAAAGAATGTCCTGGAGTTGCATGCTGACCATGGCCTTATTGTCGCCGCAGCCGCGGCCTGGCTGCACCCCCAAATGCGGCGCCGGCCTACCCGCCGCCGGGCCCCGGCCCGCCAGAATGCTGCATGCCCCTCAAACGCCGACCCATGCTTGTTGCCCTGATCACCTTCGTCCTGACGGCCGCGGCCATCCTGCTGGCGCTCAATTTCACCGCCGGCGAAAAACAGGTGCAGCACCAGCTGCCGCGCCTGTACGGCACCAGCGACCCGCAGTTTTTGCGCGCCATGGGCAGCCTGCTGGGCCCCGGCATCGCTGGCGGCAACCAGGTCACGGAGCTGCTCAACGGCGACCAGATTTTCCCGCCCATGCTGCAAGCCATACGCGGCGCCAAACGCAGCATCACTTTCGAAACCTATATCTACTGGTCGGGCGAGATCGGCAAGCAGTTTGCCGACGCGCTGACAGAACGTGCGCGTGCCGGCGTGCAGGTGCATGTGCTGCTGGACTGGGTCGGCAGCCAGAAAATCGACGAGGCTTTCCTGCAGGAGATGGAAGCGGCCGGCGTGCAGGTGCGCAAATTCCACCAGCCGCACTGGTACAACCTGGCGCGCATGAACAACCGCACCCACCGCAAGCTGCTGGTGGTCGACGGCAAGGTCGGATTCACCGGCGGCGTCGGGATTGCGCCCACCTGGACCGGCAACGGACAGGACGCCGAGCATTGGCGCGACTCGCATTTCCGCGCCGAAGGCCCGGTGGTCGCGCAGATGCAGTCCACCTTTCTGGACAACTGGCTCAAGGTCACCGGCCAGGTCAAGCACGGCGAGGACTACTTCCCCGCCATCGCAAGTGCGGGCACCAGCGGCGCGCAGATGTTTTCGAGTTCACCGTCCAGCGGCAGCGAAAGCATGCAGCTGATGTACCACATGGCGATCACCGCGGCCGAGCGCAGCATCGACCTGTCCATGGCCTACTTCGTGCCCGATGAACTGAGCAGCCAGATCCTGCTGGATGCGCTCAAGCGCGGGGTCAGGCTGCGGCTGATTGCGCCCGGCAAGATCACCGACACCGAAACCGTGCGCGCCGCCTCGCGCGGCACCTGGGGTCCGCTGCTGCAAGCCGGCGCCGAGATCTACGAGTACCAGCCGACCATGTACCACTGCAAGGTGATGATCATCGACAACTTGCTGGTGTCGGTCGGTTCGACCAACTTCGACAACCGCTCCTTCCGCCTCAACGACGAGGCCAACCTGAATGTCTACGACCCGGTGTTTGCGGCGCGCCAGACCCGGGTGTTCGAGCAGGACCTGACGCGCGCGCGCCGCATCACCTTCGCGGAATGGCAGGACCGGCCGCTGAAGGAAAAACTCAAGGAACGGCTGGCGCTGCTGCTGGATTCGCAGCTGTAGCGCTTGCGCGGCCCGTCGATCCGGCCAGGCTTGACTGCGGTCAAGCGGATTTTCTGCGCCGCGTCCTATGATGGTTTGCGGAGACAAAAGACCATCATGGAATTCGAAATACCGGAATCCCTGGCCACCGTGCTGCTCGGGATGATCAATGCCGAGTCGCCGCTGGCCCGGCGCCTGAGCGAGCATGGCATGACGCGCGGCAAACGGGTCGTGCCCAGCCGGCTGTTCGACCCCGGCACCCTGAACACGCTGTACGGCCTGTGCCGCGCCGCCAACGAGCGCGAGCTGATGTTCCAGATGCTGGCGCTGGACAACATCCACGCCGCGCCGGCTGCGCGCAAGATTCCCAGCCTGGACCTGCTGATCCCCGGCCTGATTGCCTGGCTGTCGCGCGACAAAATCGACGGCTGGCTCTACAAACGCGGCAAGGACGGGGTGTTGCTGCCCTGGCTGGTGCATTTCATGCGCCATGTGCAGCCGGCCGACGGCGCGCCTTACGTCATCATCGGCCTGCTGGCCAACACCGTGCAGGCCGCCGGGCGCGAGCCGGTCACCGACCCGCGGCTGCGCCGCACCGGCATGACTTACGGCATCAGTTTTTACGCTGACGACATCGTGGACCTGACCATTCCCGAGCTGATGACCGGCGACGGTTTCTTCAAGGAGTGCGCCGAGTTCAAGGCCGAGTACGAGTCACACGCCCGTCGTTTCATGCAGCTGCAGCCCCGCTACGGCGCGCAGTTCACCGTTTCCGGCTCGGCCTGGATGAGCGGCCCCGGCCCGCGTCCGCAACTTGAGTGCACGCGGCTCCCACCAGGAACCAGCGCGCGCTGCGTCAACGACGAGGAACTGCTGGAGCGGCAATTCGACACCACAGCCGACGCCAGCTTCTGGCGCGACAAGGGCATCACCGAAGGATTCGAGCGGGTTCCGCTGCACTGCTACCTGCACCTGTTTCACCTGGACTGGCACCGCAACCTGTGGGTGCATGTGCAAAACGTGCACGAGTACCGTTACAAGCCGGAGTTGCGCGAGAAACTGGTGCTGCCGCAGGCGCACCGCGACCTGATCGACATCCTGACGGCCGACCGCAACTTCCTGATGGAAGACATCGTCGAGGGCAAGTCCGGCGGCACCACCATCCTGTGCAAGGGTGCGCCCGGCCTGGGCAAGACGCTGACGGCCGAGGTCTATGCCGAGGTGGTCGGCAAGCCGCTGTACCGCGTGCATTCGGGCCAGCTCGGTGTGACGGCCGGCTCTGTGGAGGCCAACCTGTCGACCATCCTGCAGCGCGCGGCGCGCTGGGATTCGGTGCTGCTGCTCGACGAGGCCGATGTCTACATCCGCCGCCGCGACAACGACCTGCAGCACAACGCCATCGTGGCCGAGTTCCTGCGCACCCTCGAGTATTTCAACGGCCTGCTGTTCATGACCACCAACCGCGTGGCCGACATCGACGACGCCATCCTGTCGCGCTGCATCGCCATCATCCAGTTCGAAACACCGACGCGCGATCAGGCCACCCGCTTGTGGACATCCCTGGCGCAGCAGTTCCACACCGAATTGCCCGACGGCCTGGTGGACCGGCTGACGGTAACCTACGCCGCTGCCAGCGGGCGCGACATCAAGGAACTGCTCAAGCTGACGGCCAAGTTCTGCAAGGGCAAGAAGCTGCCGCTCAGTGAGGAAGCGTTTGCCCAGTGCGCGGCCTTCCGCGCCATCGGCAAGGCGCCCTGAGGCCGTCCGCCATGTTCGACATGAACCTCCTCGGCGACGCCCTGCTGGGCCGGCTCAGCTTCCGCCCCGGCGCCGTGCCCGACAGCAACGCCCTGCCCGCCGGCCGCCACCTCCTGGGCATCGCCGACGAACGCGACGCGGTGCTGATTGTTCCCGAAAGCCTGCCGGCCGGCGGACCGGTCCCGCTGCTGGTGATGTTCCATGGCGCCGGCGGCAGCGCCGACAAGGTGCTGCCCTTCCTGATCGACCATGCGAAGCAACGCGGCTTTTTGCTGCTGCTGCCGCAGTCACAGTTCCCGACCTGGGACCTGGTGATAGGCGGCAACGGCCCGGACCTGGAGCGGCTGGAGCAGGCCCTGGGCGAGGTCGCTTCGCGATTTGCCCTGGACCCCGCGCGTTTGGGGTTTGCCGGCTTCTCGGACGGCGGCAGCTACGCGCTGTCGGCAGGTATCACCAATGGCGATGTCGCCAGCCACGTGATGGTGTTCTCCGGCGGCTTCATGTCGGTGTTCAAACAAAACGGCACACCCCGCATCTTCATCGCCCACGGCCTGGAGGACGAACAGCTGCCGGTTGAAACCAGCGCCAGGCCGCATGTGGCCAGGCTCAAGGCTGCGGGCTACGACGTGACGGCGGTGGAATTCAAGGGCCCGCATCACATCGCGCCGGCCGTGGTGACGCTGGCGATGGATTTTTTCCTGGGGCCGCCGGCCAGCCAATGATGGCCGCCGCGACGGGCGGCGGCGGTCTTGCCGCGCGAATGTGTGAACCGCGAGCGGGCAGCTTGAGCCGCGGTGCCGGATTGGGGTCTAGTTGATCAGGCGGGCGTCCTACATCTCTTGCCGCCATGGATGACGGTTTTGCTCCGGAATCACAAGTAGCCTGAAAAACTACTTCACGGATCGACATGCCTCAAAGCACAGACAGGGGCGGCAAGAACCACACGCCACAGGAAACAGCAAACAAAGGCGCAGCGGCGAAGCGAATGACGCTCGTTGCCGCGGCACTGCTGTGCGCGTCCACGGCCCATGCGATCTGTACGGACCCGCCTGCGCCCGGGGTGAGCTGGAGCCAATGCGAAAAGCCGGACGGCCTCCGGCTTTTCAGGGCAGCTCTGCAGCGGGCACAGTTGCAGGGCACCTGGCTGAGGTTCGCCAAACTGACGCATGCCCAGCTGATTGGCGCTCAACTCAATGCTGCCAACCTGACAGGCGCCAATCTGAGAAGCGCCGATTTAACCGGTGCGGACCTCACGGGTGCGGTCCTGTACCTCGCCGATCTGCGCGGTGCGAATCTTCAGGGCGCCACCATGAGCAGAGCCAATATCACCGGTGCCCGACTGGAGGGAGCGGATTTGAGCGGCGCAAAGTGGGTGGATGGCAGCCAGCTTTGCGCGCCCAAATCCATCGGTGAATGCAAATGATCAGGGTTCGCCGGACTTCATGGTGCTCATGACCGTTGCCACCATGAATATCACACCCCCGGCGATGGCAACCACGTTGCCCCACCAGGTCGCCCCCTGCAGGTAAATCATCAAGCCTGCGACAACCATAACGGTAGCAACGATTTGAGCTATGACGACATGTTTCATCCTCCCATCATAGTGAAAAAACGTTCAGCAATCACCCCGGGGGCTCAAATCCGTACGGCGGCGGTTGACGGAATCGGGAGCTGACCATACGCCGGTCAGGGACGTCCCTGGGCGGCACGTACGGCTTTTTATGAACTACCCCCCCTGTTCTCCACCGCCGGATAACTGAACCCTCCCTCCAGATGAACAGCGCGCGGCTGATACAGGCGCAGCACCAGGTAAAAGTCCTTGCCCGCGGGCGCCGGCAGCCAGTTTTTGCCCGGGCCCGGGTCTTGCGCCTGGATCGCCAGCGTCAAGCCGCCATCCGCATCACGCTGCAGCCCGCGCGTCCGGTCGCCAATGGAGTGGCGGCCGATGGGGTTGGGTGCCAGCAGGCAGTCTTCACGCTGGTAGAGCGTGACCGACCAGAAGGCATCGACCGCCAGTTGCGCATCCGCGGCGAAACGCAGCACATAGGGATGGGACCCGTTCAATACCTGGCCGGTGGCGTCCACCTCGGCCATGATGTACATCGCCTCCTCGATGCCCAGCGTGCCTATCCAGTTGCGGGCCACACGGGCCCGGGTCAGGAAATCGTCGCCGAAATCCGTGCGCACCTTCAGCGCTGTGGTCCAGCCGGCGCCCAGGTCTGAAGGTGAGGGGGTGTCGCGCAGCTCGGCATAAACGGCAGCCAGCGCCTCGGCCAGGCCAGGCGTCGCGCCGGGCCAGCCTGCGAGGGCTTGCCGGGGCGGGTTGCGCTGCAGCATGGCGCTCAAGGTGCGCAGGTAGTCAGCAGGGTCGGGCACATCGGTGCGGCGTCCGTCCAGCAGCGCATCCAGACGCACCAGGGCCGATGAACCGTCCGGCCGGTACATCGAGAAGCTGTCCTGCAGCGCATGCACTTGCGCCAGGTCCTCCGGGTTGTGGTCCACCAGGATGCGTCCGATGATCCAGACGTCGTCGCCCGGCGCGGCGATCACATGCATGCCGGCGGGCGGCTCGCCCTGCCACGCGGGCCCATGCACAAACAGCCGCTGCGCCGCGCCGCCCGTGGTGCGCCTGCCGGCGTAGGCCCAGGGATTGGTCCAGGCGTCCAGAAAACCCAGCGTCCAGTAGCGGTCGCCCATGGCGGGCACGTCAATGACCAGCGGCCCCGCGGACAGGTCCAGCCAGGCATTGGTGAACAGCGTATCGTTGTTGGGCGTCACGACCTCGCCGTCCTCCGGCCCCCGCAGCCGGCGCGTGTGCGTGAACTGGTTGACCCAGCGCATCGTGGCGCCAGGCCCGTCGCCGGCAAAACCGTGCAGCGGGTGCCTGCGCGCCGTGTTGGCCGAACGCATGCGTGCCATCTCGAACAGCGGCATGGTTTCCAGGACGAAGGCTTCCAGCTGCCGATCCCTGGCACGCAGCGGCTGCGCCCGGCCCACCAGCACAGCGTCCAGTGCCACACCGCCCTGTCCCTGCGGCAGCACGGCAAACGGATTGACCTCCACCGCCTCCAGCGAGTCGCCGGCGGCGACCGCAAAATTCGACAGGCCCACGATGGCCTGTGCCAGGGCATCGACATCGGCCAGCGGCGCCCCGCGAAAGCCATGGAACAGGGCGCTGGTCTTGAGCTCACCGATCATGGCGCTGGCCTGGGCCAGGTCTACCGGCACCACGCGAAAGCTCACGTCGCGCAGCAGTTCCACATTCACCCCTCCCGCACCCAGCATCAGGATGGGGCCCAGAATCGGGTCACGGTGCACACCGAGAATGCACTCGACACCGCCCTCCACCATGGGCGCCACCAGCACGCCGTCGATGCGCGCCTGCGGATGCGCCGCCCGCACGCACCTGTGGATGGCGTCGAACGCCAGGCCCGCTGATGCTTCATCGTTGATTCCCAGCACCACGCCGCCCGCATCGCTC
Source organism: Paenacidovorax caeni (assembly GCA_943370985.1). Lineage (GTDB taxonomy): Bacteria > Pseudomonadota > Gammaproteobacteria > Burkholderiales > Burkholderiaceae_C > Polaromonas > Polaromonas caeni_A. The sequence continues at coordinate 5,954 of CALRTF020000046.1, read as the reverse complement.
TTGTGGAGAATGTCCGCCGAAAGCACCTTCATCACGACCGGGAAACCGATATCGCGGGCAGCGGCGATCGCGGCCGCCCGGTCCGCGACGCGCCGGCTGTCCGCCACCGGCATGCCGTGGGCACCCAGCAGCGCCAGCGCATCGGCCTCATTATGGCTGCCCGGCCGCAGGGAAATGCAGCCCGTCAGCGCGGCATGGGGCGGCAAGGTCGCACCGGCCCTCGCCTGCGCCGCAAAAAAGTTCATGGCCGCCAGGACACGGATCGCCCGCCCGGGTTCCGTGAAGCTCAGGCAACCCAGTTCCTGCAGCGCGTGTTGTTGTGCGGCGCTTGTCAGGCTGCTGAACACCAGCAACCTGTCGGGATAGGCCTGCCTGAGCTTGCGGGCCACCTCGATCTGGGTCTCCTGCATGACGGGCGTGAGTCCCGCGGCGGCCAGAAATACCAGCAGACTGCCGTAGCCGCCTTCACCCAGCATCGCGTCGGCCGCCAGCCCCAGCAAATCGGGCTCGGACGTGACCTGCCCGGTGATATCGACAGGATTGCGCGTTGCCGCGAACGGGACCCGCGCGGAAATCCGGTCGCGCGCTGGTTGCGACAGCGGCGCCACGTCCAGACCGGCATCGTGCGCATCGTCGGACATCAGCACCCCCACGCCACCGGAAACCGTCAGCAGCCCGACCCGGGGATTGGCGGGCAATACCGACACCGCGAGGCAATGCGCAACATCAAAAAATTCATCGATGGAGCGCGCGCGCCAGACGCCGTACTGACGGAACAGCGCGTTGAAGGCCGCGTCATCGCCGGCCAGGGCGGCCGTGTGCGAGGCGGCGGCCTGGGCGCCGAGCTCGGTGCGTCCGACCTTCACGACCACCACCGGTTTGCCGGCCTCGCGGGCCAGGCGCAGCGCGTTTTTCAGCCTCGCGCCGTCGCTGCAGCCCTCCATGTAAGCCATGATCACACGGGTGGCCTTGTCGCGCGCCATCCACGCAATGCAATCGGCCACATCGATGTCGGCTTCGTTGCCCGTCGCCACCCAGGTGGACAGGCCGACGTTGCGCTCCCTCGCCATGCCATAGGCGTAGGCCCCGAAAGCACCGCTCTGGCTGGCGATGCCGACGCTGCCGGAAGGGGCCAGGCCGCTGGACACCACCGGCGAGAAGGTGGCATAGACGCGACGCTGCGCATTCATGAAGCCCAGGCAATTGGGCCCCAGTACCCGGATGCCGGCCTGCCGTGCGCGGGCCACAAATTGCTGCTGGGCGCGCGTGCCGTCCTCACCGGTTTCAGCAAATCCGGCGCTGAACATGACGATGCTCCTGACGCCGGACGCCACCGCGTCTTCCAGCGCGGCCCCGGCGTGTCGCGCCGGCACCGCGAAGATGGCCAGGTCCACCGGCCGGCCCACCGCCTTCAGGGTCGGGTAGGCAGGCAGGCCCTGCACCTGCGCCTGTGTCGGGTGAATGGGATAAATCGGCCCGGCAAATTTTTGGGCGATCAGGTAGCGCAGCGGAACCGCACCGGTTTTGATGCCGCCGGCCGAGGCGCCGACGATGGCAATGGACGACGGCGAGAAAAAAGAATCGAGAGGGGAATCAACATCGGGTGGGGTCACGGCGGGCACGCTTGTGTCATGAAAGCGTCAAGATAACAACCGGGTTCTTATAAGGCAAGACGGCATTTCCGGTTGATCTATCAGTTTTTCCGATACGCCTCCATGGCCGTCCACGCGCGTGCGAAGTCCTGCGTGAAACGCGCGAAGCTTTCGACCGCCGGCGAAATGGAGGGCCGCCGCCGCACGAACATGGCCACACTCCAGCTCACCTGCGGACGCACCAGCGGCAGGAAGGCCAGGCCGAAGCCACGCACCAGCGACTCGGACATGGACGGCAGCACCACCGCCCCCGCCTGGAAACGCAACATCGACAGCGCCGTGTTGACCCGGTGCACCGGCACAATCTTCAGCGGATGGTTGCGCGGCGGCACGTTGCTCAGCACGTTGGTGGCAAAGTTGGGCATGTAGTTGATGACCGGCCGCTCGCGCAGGTCTTTCCAGCTCACCGATGCAGCACCGGCCAGCGGGTCATCCGGCGGCAGCGCCACCCAGAGCGGATCGGGCCACAGCACGTGCACCTCGACCGAGTCGTCGGCGATCACGCCGGCAGGCCCGAAGCCCACGTCGGTGTTGCCCTGCAGCAAGCCGGCCAGCACCATGTCGATGGGCACGTCCTCGAAATACACCTCGATGTCCGGGTTGCTGGCGCGGTAGGTCGAAATGAGCTCAGGCATCAGGGTGCACGACAGCGTCTCCGGCGCGGCCACCCGCACCACGCCGCGGCGCAGCTCCTTCAGGTCAGCCAGACTGTCCAGCGCCTCTTCCAGGGTCGAGAGCACCCGGCGCGCCATGGGTTCAAAAGCCTGGCCGACGGCGGACAGGGAAACGCTGCGGGTGTTGCGGTCCAGCAATCGGACGCCGACGCGATTTTCCAGTTCACTGACAAGGCCGCTGAGTGCGGCCTGCGAAAGGCTCATGGCCTTGGCAGCCTCGGAGAAACTGCCGGTTTCCACCACCGCCGCCAGGGCGCGGAGTTGGCGGATGGTCACATGCATGGTCATGGCAACACCTTTCAAACATCGGTGATTAATAAGCCTGCATGATAAGTTCCTCAGAAAATGCGACTTGCCCTATGGGTCGGCAGGACCTACCGTTGCTGTTCCAACACCCGGATTTTGAGGAGACAACATGAAAATTACACGCAGAAATCTGCTGGGCACGGCGGGCGCCGCTTGCCTGTCCACCACCCCGTTCAGCACGGCCCTGGCCCAGGATATCTGGCCGGCCCGCCCGATACGGCTGGTTGCGCCCTATGCCCCCGGCGGTCCCAGCGACTTCTCGGCGCGGGTACTGGCGGAACACCTGGGCAAAAGCCTGGGCCAGCAGGTGATCGTCGAGAACAAACCCGGCGCCGGCACGCGGCTGGCCAATGAAATGGTGGCGCGCACCGCGCCCGACGGCTACACCATGCTTTACGCTGCGGCCCCCTACGCGACGGCCGAGGCGCTTTATGGCAAGCAGAAGTTCGACATGAAAAAAGACCTGGTGCCCGTCACCTTTGTGGCCATGGCACCGCTGTTTCTGATCGTCAATGCCGATTCCGGCGTGAAGAACGTGCGGGAACTCGTTGCACTCGGCAAATCCCGCGCCTCGGGCCTGAACTTCGGCTCCCCCGGCGCAGGCTCCCAGCCCAACCTGGCCGCCGACCTGTTCCTGAAGGATGCCAAACTCAAGGGCGAGATCATCCATTTCCGCGGCGACGCGCCCGCGTATGTCGAGCTGCTGGGCGGCCGCATCGATGCCACACTGACCGCGATCACCACGGCCTTGCCGCATATCCGGGCAGGCAAATTGCGCGTGCTCGGCGTGGCATCGGCGGAACGCAGCCCGCTCTACCCCGATGCGCCGACACTGCGTGAGCAGGGCATGGGCAATGTGGTCGCGTCCGGCTGGTACGGCATGATGGTTCCGGGCGGGACGGCACGCCTCGTTATTGCGCGCCTGCAGGCGGAGATCAACCGGGCACTGTCCGACCCGGAGGTGAAGCAGAAATTCCTGTCGCAGGGGCTGGAACCACGAGGCGGCACGCCGGCGGAGTTCCAGGCCTTCATCGACAGCGAGACCCGCAAATGGACCACCGTGATCCGCCAGTCGGGGATCCGGGGTGAATAGCCTGTCCAGGCTGCTGATGGGCGCCCTCGCCTGCGCCCTGCTGCAGGCCTGCACCCATGCGCCCGACAACTCGCCGCTGCTGCGCCAGACCGGGTTCGGACCGGTCATCGGCAGCGATGACGCTGCCGCCACCGGCACCCTGTCCTGGAAAGGCATTCCTTTTGCCAGTCCGCCCTCCGGCGACCTGCGCTGGAAGGCACCAGTCGACCCCCAGCCCTGGAAAGCGGCAAGGAATGCGGGAACATTCGGCCCTGCGTGCGTGCAGACCGGCCGCCTGTACGGTCCGGGCCGGAACAACCGCTACGACGCCACCATTGGCGACACCCTGGGCGTTACCGTGGGGTCGGAGGATTGCCTCTACCTGAACATCTGGCGACCGTCGGCCCCCTCGCCCACGCCGCGCCCGGTCATCGTCTGGGTTCACGGCGGAAGCAATATCACCGGGTACACGGCCGATCCGGTCTACGATGGCGCCCATCTGGCCCGCACCGCGGATGCTGTGGTGGTGTCGGTCAACTACCGGCTGGGCATTTTCGGCTTTCTCGAACTGCAGGCATTAAAAACCGGCAAGCCAGCCGATGATTCAGGCAACTTTGCACTGATGGACATCGTGAAATCGCTGGAGTTCGTGCAGCACAGCATTTCAGCCTTTGGCGGCGATCCCGCACGTGTGACGCTGATGGGCCAATCGGCCGGCGCGGTGAATGTGTACGCGCTGCTGGCATCGCCGATGATGGCCGCGAGGCCGGCGCCGCTGTTCCATCGCGTCGTCGCACTCAGCGGCGGCATCTCCTCGGCGGCCACCCTGCCCGCAGGCGCCATCCCGGGCATATTGCCCCTGGCCGTGTGGACTGCGCGCGGCAATGCGCTGCTGGCGCAATCACTCATCGCGGACGGGACGGCCAGCGACGAGGCCGGCGCACGGGCCCATGCGGCACAGCGCACACCCGCGCAGCTCGCCGCCTACCTGCGCGGCAAATCCCCGGACGAGCTTCTGGGCACGGTGGCCAAACGGCTGGGGCCGCTGGGCATGTCGGGCGCCAATCCCATTCCCGACGGCACGGTGGTGGCCGCCGACCCGATCGCAGGCATCCGGGCCGGGCAGTATGTGAACGTGCCGGTGCTTGCCGGCAACACGCGCGACGAAACCAAACTCTTTCCCCAGCTCTTCGCGCTGCGGCCCGCGCTGGGCGGCGTGAGCGGGCGGCTCTTGAACGACGCAGCGGTTTTTGCCCTCGCGTCCCGTTACCAGTCGGAAGCGCCACCGGCCACCCGCATCGAAGACTGGGTACCGCCCGTCTACCTTCCGGCGCAGACACCGGTCACCGGCTTCACGGCGCGCAGCGCCGAACTCGACCGCATCTGGTTCTCTGCCATCCGCAACGATGTGCTCGATGCGCTGAAGTCCCGCCAGGCGGCCGTCTGGCACTACCGGTTCGACTGGGACGAACTCCCCCCGCCCTTCGACGTGATTTACGGTGCGGCGCACACCTTCGACCTGCCCTTCATCTTCGGCAACTTCGGGCCATCTCTCTACTCGCGCATCTCATTCACCGAGGCCAACCGGCCGGGTCGCCTGGCGCTGTCGCAACTGATGATGAAGAGTGTGGGTGCGTTCGCGCACCGGGGCGACCCCAACCTTCCGGCACTGGGTATGAGCTGGCCGGCGTGGCCATCACAGCTGGTGTTCGATGCCGGGCCTGGGCAGCCGCGCATCCATACGCAGGCGTCACGCGCAGCGCCTTGAGCCAGCGCTTTCCCCGTCAGCTCGCGCAAACACCTCACACCGGCGCTGCGTCATGTCCCGATGCATCCGGGGCTTGGCCATCGCGCACCGGGGTTGCCGTGCCCTGGCTGATGTCTCAAAGAAAAAGGCCGTTTGCTGGATGTCAGCAAACGGCCTTGGTCGTGATGGTGGTGGAGCTGGGGGGATTTGAACCCCCGTCCGCAAGCCTTGTTCGGGCAGATCTACATGTTTAGCGGTCTGATTTGAGTCTCGCCACCTGTGTCGCGCAGTCGCACGCTACACAGGACGCCAGCACCCTATTTTCTTGCCCCGGGTTAAGGTACCCAGCCCGGAGCCAGCCGATGAAATTATCTTTACAGCCGGGAGTGCTTAACTTGCGCTAAACACCCCTTGCCCAGCCCATCGGCCTGCTGTTGTAAAGCTCACTGGCAATTAAGCAGCGAGTGCGAAACGTTCGTCGTTTGCAGTTAGTTTGTTTGAAT
>CALRTF020000045.1:0-21007 GCA_943370985.1 Paenacidovorax caeni | reverse complement strand
GTGGGCCTGGGCCGTGCCCAGCATCAGCAGGCTGGAGACGAGGGCGATGGCGCGGAAGGAGGGAAGCAGTCGGGTGGTCATGGCGGGTTCTCCGGAAAAAACATGAAGGGTGAACGGGGTTGCTATTGAAAAGATAGCTGCATGCGCTTGCGGGACGGGGGATGAAGCCGTATTGGCCTCATGAACTATCGCCGCCGGCGCAGCAGCTGGACCTTGTGTTCGCGTTGCGCAGGGGCCCTGGCGCTGCCGCAGTTGTCGCAGCCGGAGCCGCAGCCACCGGTGTGCCGCGCCAGTTTCTGCAGGCGCTGCGAAGCGCCCAGACGCGGCGACAGGCGCATCAGGCGGCCCGCCGCGCGGCGCTTGAGCGAGGCCGGGAGGAAGGCCCACAGGCAGTACAGTGCGCAGCCCAAAACCACGGCGTAGACCAGCAGGGCTTCGAGCGGTGTCGGCATCATGCGGTCAGCGCCAGCACGGCGCGGTAGGTCACAAAGGACGCGGCATAGGCCAGCGCAAACAGGTAGGCGGCCATCAGCAGCGGGTAACGCCAGGAGTTGGTCTCGCGCTTGACCACCGCCAGCGTCGAGATGCATTGCGGCGCAAACACATACCAGGCCAGCAGCGAGTAGGCGGTGGCCAGCGACCAGCTTTGCGCGATCAGCGGGGTCAGGGCCACGGCCGCATCGTCACCGGCGGCCGACAGCGAATACACCGTGCCGAGCGCGCCGACGGCCACTTCGCGCGCCGCCATGCCGGGCACCAGCGCGATCGAGATCTGCCAGTTGAAACCAATCGGCGCAAACACCACCTCCAGCGCCTTGCCAATCATGCCGGCGAAGCTGTACTGGATCGCTGCGCCGGTCGCGCCCTCGGGCGGGCCGGGGAAGGTCGAGAGAAACCACAACACCACCATCAGCGCAAAAATGATGCCGCCGACGCGGTGCAGAAAGATCTCGACGCGCTGCCACAGGCCCAGCAGCAGGTTGCGGATGTTGGGCAGGCGGTACGGCGGCAGCTCCAGCATCAGCGGCTGGTAACTGCTTTTGGCCCAGGTGCGCTTGAACACCCAGGCCACCGCCATCGCCGAGACAATGCCCGCCAGGTAAAGCGCAAACAGCGTCAGGCCCTGCAGGTTGAAGACACCGACGCTGCGCTCCGGGATGAAGGCGCCTATCAGCAGCGCGTAGAGCGGCAGCCGCGCCGAGCAGGTCATCAGCGGCGCGATCATGATGGTGGCCAGCCGGTCGCGCCAGTGCGGGATGGTGCGGGTCGCCATGATGCCGGGAATCGCGCAGGCAAAACTCGACAGCAGCGGGATGAAGGCGCGGCCCGACAGGCCCACCTTGCCCATCAGGTTGTCCAGCAGGAAGGCGGCGCGCGGCAGATAACCCGAGTCTTCCAGCAGCAGGATGAAGAAGAACAGGATCACGATCTGCGGCAGGAACACCAGCACACCGCCGACGCCGGCGACGATGCCGTCGACCAGCAGGCTTTGCAGCAGGCCCGGCGCCATGTGCGCCTGAATCTGCGCGCCGGTCCAGGCCACGCCGTCCTTGATCAGGTCCATCGGTAAATTGGCCCAGGCAAACACCGCCTGGAAGATCAGGAACAGCACCGTGGCCAGCAGCAGCAGGCCAGCCACCGGGTGCATCACCAGCGCATCGACGCGGTGGTTGAAACGTTTGACCTGGCCCGCATTGGGCACGGCCGCGGCCAGGATGGCGCGCACCCGGGTTTGCAGCGCGGCCATGTCGGGGGTGTCAGATGCTATCGTATTGATAGCTGCATTCCCCTGATGGACGGGGGCTGGCGGCACAAAAGGAGGGTGAGGGTCGGTGTAGAAGGCTTGCTGGGCCGCCTGCAGCAGCGCCTCGCGGCCGCTGCCCGCGCTTTTGCCGCGCCAGGCCGCAAACCAGGGGTTGTGCACCGCCACGGTTTCTATCACCGGCATGCCGAGTTCGGCCGACAGGCGGGGGATGTCGATCTGCAGGCCGCGCGCGCGCGCCACGTCCATCATGTTGAGGGCCAGCACCATGGGCCGGCCCAGCGCGCGCAGCTGCAGCACCAGGCGCAGGTTCATGCGCAGGTTGGTCGCGTCGACCACGGCGATGATGCCGTCGGGGCGCTGTTCGCCCGCGCGCAGGCCCAAAAGCACATCGTGCGTGACGGTCTCGTCGGCCGTCGCCGGGTTCAGGCTGTAGGCGCCCGGCAGGTCCATCACTGCCAGTTCGCGGCCGTCGGGCAGGCGGGTGCGGCCTTCCTTGCGCTCGACCGTCACGCCGGCATAGTTGGCGACCTTCTGGCGCGCGCCAGTCAGCAGGTTGAACAGCGCGGTCTTGCCGCAGTTCGGGTTGCCGACCAGGGCGATGCGCGGCAGCGCCGGGGAGTTGGGGGTCGCGTTCATGCGGGTGCCTTCACCTGGATGCAGCTGGCTTCATGCCGGCGCAGCGCAAACACGGTGTCGCCGACCTGCACCGCGATCGGTTCGCGCCCGCCGGGGCCGCGCCGCAGCACACTGATGGTTTCGCCGGCCATGAAGCCGAGTTCGGCCAGCCGCTGCAGCAAACCCGCGCTGCCGTCCTCGCCCTGCGCTGCGGCCAGCCCCACAATGGTGGTGAGCCGGCCCGGCGCCAGATCGGCGAGCAGCAGGGCGCCTGCAGGCACTTGGGAAGGAGGGGGCACGGCGGCAGGTGTCATAGGGGGAAGTCGGGCGCCGCCGGGGCTGGCAGGGGTGCCCGCACCGGTTTGGCATTCTTTATGAGAATCATTACTATTTGCATTGTAGTGGACGGCGGTGGCTGCAGGGGCGCTCCCGGCAAAAACCGGACGCCAGGCCTTTATTCAGCCTGCCGGCAGCAGCAGGGCGATCAGCATCGCCAGCATGGCCACTGCGCCAGCCACCGCCGCGAGCCGCGCGGCACGGCGCGGCGCATAACTGAGCACGCCGACCAGCACCAGCGCGCCGGCGGTCAGCACACCCAGCCACAACACCCAGCCCTGGGCCGGTCCCCGGATGAGCAGGCAGGCCGCCAGCGACAGCAGCAGTCCCAGCGTGCCGGCCAGGCGCAGCCAGGGCCGGCGCGATCCGGGTGAACGGCCACGGCCGTAGCTGTCCTCATGGTGGCGGTCCATCGCCAGGCTCAAGGCGGCGAAGCCCGAAAACGCCGTGCACCAGGCGGTGACGACCATGGGCCACGCGCTCACAGCGCGGCCTCCCGGTTCAGGCTGGGCAACGGCGCGCGCTGCGCCTTGCCGGCAGGCTTGCGCCGGGCCAGCCACCAGGCGCACAGCAGCAGCGCTGCGCCGAGCGCCAGGCAGGTCAGGTCGAACCCGGCGACACGCCACAGGCCCGCAGGAACGCTCACACCCAGGTGGGTGGCCGTGGTGGCCGCGTTGAGCAGCGGGATGGCGGCGAACAAAAAGGCCGCGACAGCCAGTTGCACAATCCACATGCGCCGCGTGGGCCAGGCCAGGCCGGCGAGGGCCGCGACGGCCCAGACGCCGAAGAAAATGTCGATCTCGGCCTGCCCGCGCGCGCTCATGCCCACCGGCAGCAGCCGGTTGGCCCAGAAAAAAGCCGGGAGGGCGATCATCAGCCCCGCGATCGCGCCGACGTTGAGGCCGTCCACCAGGCGCGAGGCCCAGCCGACGCGGCCGCCTTGGGCCAGGACCTTCGCGTATTTGTTGCGTTCCTTGACAGCCCACAGCAGCAGGCCGGTGGCCACCATCACGCAGCCGGCCAGTCCCGACACGAAGAACAGCGCGCGCAGCAGCGGGTCGGCGAAACGTCCGAGATGCAGGCCGTAGAGCACGCTGCGGGTGGTGATGACCGCGCCGCGATCCTCGCCGACCTCGCTGAGCAGTTTGCCGCTGCTGCCGCTGAAGACCATGGCGGGCTGGGCCGACGACATGTCCTGGTCGGCCCGGCGTGACAGCGTGACCGTGGCCACGGCGTCACCGGGATTGTTGATGGTGACGCGGCCCAGGCTGCCGTCGCCCCAGCGCTGCTGCGCCTGCGCGATCAGCGGCGCCATCGGCGTCAGCGGCATGGCCATGCCCGAGGGTTTGGGATCGCGCGGGCCGCCGGCCGGGAACACCTCGGCAGTGAAGGCCTGCTGGTCGCCCTTGTAGGTGAGCTGCGGGCCAAAGGGCATGTACATCAGCATCAGTGTCACCAGCCCGGTGTAGGTGATCATCAGGTGGTAGGGCAGGGCCAGCACGGCCGTGGCATTGTGCGCATCCAGCCAGCTGCGTTGCCCCTTCTTCGGGCGGAAGGTGAAGAAGTCCGCAAAGATGCGCCGGTGTGTGACGATGCCGGTGATGATGGCCACCAGCATGAACATCGCGCAAAAGCCGATGATCCAGCGCGCCCAGATCGCCGGCATGTAGTGCAGGTCGAAGTGCAGGCGGTAGAAGAATTCACCACCGCGTGTCTCGCGGGTCGCCGCCAGCGGCTGGCCCGTGGCCGGGTCCAGCGCGGCGCTGTAGAAACGGCCGCGGCGCGTGACGCCGGGCTCCAGCGGCGGCTCGGCCGCACCCCTGGCGACCGGGGCGCCCGACCAGCTGACACGCACGCCGGGTTCGCGTGCTGTGGGCAGGGTGATGAACCAGCGCTGGCTGTTGGGCGCACGCTGCTGCAGCGCGGCGACGGTGTTGTTGAGGACCTCCACTTCCGGCGGCAGCCCCAGTCCCGCCTGGTGCAGCTCGGGCTTCATCCAGAAGGTGATTTCGTCGCGGTAATAACAGGCTGTGCCGGCTGCAAACACCATGAACAGCACCCAGCCGACCAGCAGGCCGCTCCAGGTATGCACCCAGTTCATGGACTGGCGGAAACCCTCTTTCATGACGTGCTCCGGAGATACAGGTGGACAAGAACGGCGATGGCCAGCGGCAGGGCCGGAATCAGCAGGCCCAGCCAGGCGCGCCAGGCGCTGCGCACGGCGAAGACCCACATCACCGCCAGCGTGTAGATCAGGAAGGACAGCAACATGCCGAAAATCGCGGCTTCGGCGCGCGTGCCGGGAAAGTAAATCGCCGACACGGTGGCCGCCAGCGCCGACAGCGCGTAGCCGCCGCCTATCGCTGCGAGCGCGCGCGATGCCACGCCCAGCCGGTAGGTGAGCGCGGCGCTGCCGCGCGGCAGCCAGCCGTGCCGGCTGTAGCCCTCGGCGTCGGCGTCGCCGGCAGGGACTGAATCGGCTGTGTTGTCCGGGTTTATCGGGGTGCTGCTCATGGAGGTGTTCCGAATCCTGCGCTTGCTATTGAATTCATAGCTTCTCGTCCTTTCTGGACGGGGGCTGTCGGCTGTTTTTGTGCATTTGCGGAAAGGCAGGCATCAGTCGTCCCTGGACTCACGGCCTGCAGAAAATGGGCGCTCAGCGCTGGCCCCGACGCGGGCGCCAGGACAGCCAGGCCATGGCCAGCACCGGCAGGCCCAGCGCCAGCCAGGACCAGGCATCGCCCCAGCCGCCGTCGGAAAACAGCGCGCTGAGCAGGCCGGTGGCGCTGAGCAGGCCAAAAGCGATGGGCCAGCCCCAGAGTGGCCAGAAGCGCGGCCTCATCGCGCGGCCTCCGGCAAGGCGACGCCGGCTTCCTGCGCCAGGCTTTGCGGCTGGCCGCGCTTGAGCCACAGGTAGAGGCCGCTGCCGAGCACGATGATGGTGGCGATGTCGAGCAGGGCCCAGAGGATCTGCATCGGCAGGCCGCCGTAGTCGCCGAAGTGCAGCGGCTGCGAGACCAGCAGCGCGGTCAGGTACCAGGGCAGGTCCGGCTTGGCCGTCACGGCGCCGCTGCGCGCGTCAACCAGCACCGGCGTCAGCAGCCGCGAGGTCAGCGCCGTGTTGCCGCGCAGGAACACCGTGTTGTGGTGCGGGCTCGAAAACGCCGTGCCGGGAAAGGCGATGAAGGACAGCTTGTTGCCCGGGGCGGCGGCCAGTGCGCTGTCCAGCGCGGCCTGCAGCGAGCCGCGTTCGGCCGGCGGCACCGGCGGCTGGCCCTTGTAGGGCGCCAGCAGCGTGCTGAGCTGGTCGTGCTGCCAGTACTTGATGATCAGGTCGGCCCAGGTGTTGATCATGCCGGTGGCGCCCACGGTGAAGGCCCAGACCAGGGTCACGATGCCCAGCAGGTTGTGCAGGTCCAGCCACTTCAGGCGCGGCTGGCGGGCGCGCCGCACCGTGCCGAAATCGAGCTTGCGCATGAAGGGCGCGTACAGCACCATGCCCGACACGATGGCCACCAGCATCAGCAGGCCCATGAAGCCGAGGAACAGCTTGCCCGGCAGGCCGGCGAACAGGTCCACATGGAGCTTGAACATCACATACATGAAGCCTTCGTCGAACTTCGGCTGGGCCAGCACGGCTGCGGTCCGCGCATCGACGGCGACCGACTTGAAGTCGTCGGTCGGTGCTGGCGTCGGCGTCAGCGTGACAAACCACAGGCCGTTGTCGTCCTCGGGTTGCGAGACGAACTGCACCACGCGTTCGGGATGCAGGGCCTGGGCCGTGGCGATCACGCGGTCCAGGCTGGCCCGCGGCGTGTCGGCAGGCATGGCCGGCGCCTCGACCTCGGTACCCAGCAGATGCCCGATTTCGTGGTGGAAGATCAGCGGCAGCCCGGTGATGCACAGCAGCAGCATGAAAACCGTGCAGACCAGGCTGGACCACTTGTGCACCCAGGACCAGCGGCGGATGTTGGCGGCGCTTATCATGGCCTAACCCTGCCCCACACACGGGTTTGCTACATATTTGCTAGCTGCGTACGCAGGACTGGCGGGGGCTGGAGATGGTTTTGGCCGTGAAAAGGTGGGAAAGGCGGGCATGGTGAAGCACAGGCTCTGGCGAGGTTGCTGGCTGGCTTCACGCGGCAAAGGCGTCGGCTGGCGGGTGCGCTATCTTAGCGCAATAATGAGAACTATTCGCGTTTGGCTGGCCGAATCCGGGCGAATGAGGGGAAACAAGACAGCCGCGTCCGAGGGGCCGCCGGGGAATGGCGTGCGGGCGCAGGCCGCCAACAAAACGGCCCGCCAGGGGGCGGGCCGGAACAATGTGCCGCAGCGCAGGCTGGAGAACTAGCTCAGTTCGCCCATCTGGCTTTGCAAATAATTCTGGATGCCGACCTTGTTGATCAGCTCGATCTGGGTTTCCAGGAAATCGATGTGTTCCTCGGTGTCGTCGAGGATGCCCTGCAGCAGGTCGCGCGAGACATAGTCACGCACGCTTTCGCAGTGGGCCATGCCGGCCTTGATGGTGGCCTGGGCGCCGGTTTCGGCCTGCAGGTCGCAGCTCAGCGCTTCCGGCACGTCCTCACCAATCATGAGCTTGCCGAGATCCTGCAGGTTCGGCAGGCCGTCGAGCATGAAGATGCGGTCCATCAGTTTGTCGGCGTGTTTCATTTCGCCGATGGACTCCTCGTATTCCTTCTTCGCCAGCTTGTCCAGGCCCCAGTGTTTGTACATGCGGTAGTGCAGGAAATACTGGTTGATCGCGGTCAGCTCGTTCTTGAGCTGGGCCTGCAGATGGGTGATGACTTGTGCGTCGCCTTTCATGGCATTCCTCTTGTGGTTATGGATGGATGCGCTGATTGTCACCGCGAGCCGGCCTCAACTCAAGCATTCCCATGCGCGCGCGGTCTGCTTGCGTGTGAGTGTGATAACCGTTCGTATTGCCGCGGCGGCATGGCCATGAAAAAGCCCGCCGGGGGGCGGGCTCGGGAGGGCGGGGCTGGCGCTTTTTCAGTGCACGGTCGCGGGACTGCGGATCAGGTAATCAAACGCGCCCAGCGCTGCCTTGGCGCCATCACCGGCCGCGATGATGATCTGCTTGAAGGGCACGGTGGTCGCGTCACCCGCTGCAAACACACCGGGCACCGAGGTCTGGCCGCGCGCATCCACGATGATCTCGCCGTGTTTGGACAGCTCGACCACACCCTTGAGCCAGTCGGTGTTGGGCACCAGGCCGATCTGGATGAACACACCTTCAAGCGCCACGGTTTTGAGCTCGCCGCTCGCGCGGTCCTTGTAGACCAGGCCGGTGACTTTCTGGTCGCCGGTGATCTCGGTGGTCTGCGCGTTGGTGAACACGTCCACGTTGGCCAGGCTTTTGAGTTTGTTCTGCAGCACCGCATCGGCGCGCAAGGCGGTGTCGTATTCGATCAGCGTCACATGGCCGACGATGCCGGCGAGGTCGATCGCCGCCTCGACGCCCGAGTTGCCGCCGCCGATGACCGCCACGCGTTTGCCCTTGAACAGCGGGCCGTCGCAGTGCGGGCAGTAGGCCACGCCCTTGTTCTTGAACTCCTGCTCGCCGGGCACGTTGATGTTGCGCCAGCGCGCACCGGTCGAAATGATCACCGACTTGCTTTTCAGCGAGGCGCCGCTCTCGAGCTCGATCTCGATCAGGTCCTTGCCGGTGCCGCTGTTGGGCCGCAAGGCCTTGGCGCGCTGCAGGTTCATGATGTCGACGTCGTAGTTGCGCACGTGTTCCTCGAGCGCATGGGCGAACTTCGGCCCTTCGGTCTCCTTGATCGAGATGAAGTTCTCGATGCCCAGCGTGTCCAGCACCTGGCCGCCAAAACGTTCGGACGCCACGCCGGTGCGAATGCCCTTGCGCGCGGCATACACGGCCGCAGCCGCGCCGGCCGGGCCGCCGCCGACGATCAGCACGTCAAACGGATCCTTGGCATCGATTTTTTTGGCCTCGCGCTCCACGCCGCTGGTGTCTATCTTGGCGAGGATTTCCTCCAGGCTTATGCGGCCGTTGCCGAACATGGTGCCGTTGAGGAAAACCGTGGGCACGCCCATGATCTCGCGCTCCTTGATCTCGTCCTGGAAGGTGCCGCCTTCGATCATGGTGGTCTTGATGCGCGGGTTCTGCACCGCCATCAGGTTCAGCGCCTGCACCACGTCCGGGCAGTTGTGGCAGGTCAGCGAGACATACACCTCGAAGTCGAGGTCGCGGTCCAGCGCGCGGATCTGCTCGAGGATGGCTTCCTCGACCTTGGGCGGGTAACCACCGATCTGCAGCAGCGCCAGGATCAGCGAGGTGAATTCGTGGCCCATGGGCAGGCCGGCAAAACGCGGGCCGTGGTTTTCGCCCGGGCGGTTGATCGAAAACGAGGGTTTGCGGTGCGGGTCGTCGCGGCTTTCGGTCAGCGTGACCAGCGGCGACGAGGACGCGACGTCTTTCAGCAGCGACAGCACTTCGCCCGATGCCTCGCTGTCGTCGAGCGAGGCGACGATCTCGATCGGCTGGGTGGCGCGTTCGAGGTAGCTTTTAAGTTGGACTTTGGTGGCGTCGTCGAGCATGAAAAACTCTCTTTCGGTATCTGAATCGTGTCAAAAGGGAACAAAAAAGCCCGGGGCACACACCGAGTGTGTGCTTCGCCCGGGCTGCAGACCGCGGGGTCTTAGATCTTGCCGACGAGGTCGATCGACGGGGCAATCGTCTTCGCGCCTTCGTTCCACTTGGCAGGGCAGACCTGGCCGGGGTGGGCGGCGGTGTACTGGGCAGCCTTGAGCTTGCGCAGGGTCTCTTTCACGTCGCGGGCGATTTCGTTGGAATGGACTTCGGCGGTCTTGATCATGCCTTCGGGATCGATCACGAAAGTGCCGCGCAGTGCCAGGCCTTCTTCAGGGATGAACACGTCGAAAGCCTTGGTCAGCACATGGGTCGGGTCGCCGACCAGCGGGAACTTGGCCTTGCCGACGGCGGGCGAAGTCTCGTGCCAGACCTTGTGCGAGAAGTGGGTGTCGGTGGTCACGATGTAGACCTCGGCGCCGGCTTTCTGGAATTCGGCGTAGTTGTCGGCAGCGTCCTCGACTTCGGTCGGGCAGTTGAAGGTGAAAGCTGCCGGCATGAAGATCAGGACCGACCATTTGCCCTTGAGCGTTTCGTTGGAAACGTCAATGAACTTGCCGTTGAGGAAGGCTTGGGTCTTGAAAGGCTGGACTGCGGTGTTGATCAGGGACATTGCTGTTTTCCTCTATGTAGGTGGCGAAGGGATGAAAGGTTGACGAATTACTTATCGACAGGGGATAGCGTAATGGCAGATGATCGATTAATCCAATGAATTGAATTTATTCATTTCATCGTTTTTAACTATCGTCAAATCGGATGGAGGGTGAGCAGGTCGGCCATTTTCGCGGTTTGCCCCGGCGCTTGCGGACCAAAAGGCCTTGCCGCCCTTGTCCGCCGGACAAAGTCAGCGATCAAAAATGAAGCGACCTGGCAGTGTCAGGCGGCTGGCGCAATCACCACGGCCGACACGTCGATCAGCGCATCACCGGTGTTTGCCCGACGCCGCTGCCCGTGACGGCCTTGCATTGAGGTGCGCATCCCTGTGTCAGCAGGACATGCCGCCCGTTCTCGCGGCCGTGCATATGACCGTGAGGGATGCAAAATCGTAGAGCGCTGAATGGCCCATGTCACCTGTTGGCTCGGGTGCACCGCTCGGTACAAAAAAGACCACCCTATATTCGTTTATCAGGCCGGAGGGGTAAGTGAAGGCCGCAAGGACGACGTAAGCACGGCCGAGATCTACGCCGGATACAGAAAGGGCATCGTCTGTCTGCGGCACCGGGAGCTTTTGGCTGGTGTAATTTTTCTCAAGGTAGGCATCCCTGAATGCTTTGACATCACCTGCCGTGGCCCTGCGGATGGCGCCATCCCGAATGGCCTGGTCCAGGGCGGTTTGTGGGTTGTTTATGCTGTCCACGACAGAGCGGTTGATGGCGCTTGCTTGCTGCACCCATTCCATCCGCAAAGGCGTGGTCGTCATATACAGAATCGTCACGCCAAAAAAGATCGGCACGGTGGCCAGCGACATCACAAAGGCCCATCCCTTCCTGCGATGAAATGCAAGTGCCAACGCCAATGCAAAGCAGGCAATGCTGGTAAAAATGGACACATAAATAACGACAGCATTGATGGATAAAGCCGCCGCCAGCAGCGAAAGCGCCGCGCTGGCGCCTGATGTGATGGACACACCAAGATAGATCGGCCAGCGGGGCGCCGGTGTGGCCGGGGCCCGGTGCAGGGTCGCAGCGGCTGGATCTTCGTTCATCGAGTCATGGGCTTGAGAAGGTTTAAGGAACCCGGTTGATTAAAAATCGGTTGTCTTCATCCGGCAAGCGCAATCACCACGGCCGACTCATCGATCATCGCACTCACCGGGGAGCGGGCGCGGATGCCGCTGCGGGCTGCCGCAAATCCCACCAGTTGCAGGCCGGCGTCCAGCAGCAGCGAGACCTCGTCGCCGCTGGCGCCGCGGCTGACACGCTGGGCCTGGCCGCTGAGCTGCTGGCCCTCCGCGGGCTGACCGGCCTGGGGGATGACCCGCACCGCCGTGGCCTTGCACAGCGCCAGCACCGCCAGGCCTTTGCGCAGGCCCAGCAGCTCGGCGCTGGCTTTGGTGATGCGGGACACCAGCTGGCTGTCGTCGGGCAGGCACAGGAACACGCGCACGGTCTGGCCCTGGGTCTCCAGCCTGTCCACCCGGCAGGGAAACTGGTTGCGCATGCTGGTGCGCAGGCCGGTCAGGGGCAATGGGGCGGCCGCGGGCGCTGCGGCTGCGTCCAGCACCTGCCGGCGTGATTCGGCCAGCTGGTCGGCGACCGCGAGCAGGTGTTTTCCGGCATCGGTGATCAGCGCGCCGCCGCCGCCGGCGCCGCCGACCGCCCGCTCGACCAGCACGCCGCCGGCCAGGTTGCTCAGGGTGTCGATCGCCTGCCAGGCGGCCTTGTAGCTGACGCCGGCGTCGCGCGCGGCCTGCGAGATCGAGCCGCTGACCCCGACCAGGCGCAGGATCTCGATGCGTTTGTCGGCGGGCTCATGGCTGAGGGCACTGCCGAAGGACAGGGTAGGGGCGGCTTTTTTCATGGGGCGGTGATGCGTGCGGGTTCCGTTATTCTAAAATAGAATAGCGAAAATTCACTGCCGCCATGACCTTCAAACCCTTCCTGTCTTCCTTGCTGCCCGGGCTGCTTGTGTGCCTGGCCGCACCGGCCCTGGCTGCTGATGTGCGGGTCGCGGTGGCCGCCAACTTCAGCGCGCCCATGAAGCTCATCGCCGCGGATTTTGAAAAGGAGACCGGGCACAAGGCCATGCTGTCTGTCGGCGCCACCGGCAAGTTTTATGCGCAGATCAGGAACGGCGCGCCGTTTGAGGTGTTCCTGTCAGCCGACGACACCACGGCCGCCAAACTGGAAAAAGAAGGCGCGGCGGTCAGTGGCAGCCGCTTTACCTATGCCACCGGCCGGCTGGTGCTGTGGTCGGCCCAGCCGGGCCTGGTGGACGAGCAGGGCGATGTCTTGAGAAAAGGCGGCTTCAGCAAGCTCGCGATTGCCGCGCCCAAACTCGCGCCTTATGGCGCGGCAGCGGTCGAGACCATGACCAAACTCGGTCTCAGCGCGGCGCTGGCGCCCAAACTGGTCACCGGCGAAAGCATCGGCCAGGCCTTCAGTTTTGTGTCCACTGGCAATGCCGAGCTGGGTTTTGTCGCGCTGTCGCAGGTGCTTGAGGACGGCAGGATCAGGTCGGGCTCGGCCTGGGTCGTGCCCGAAACACTGCACAGCCCAATCCACCAGGATGCCGTGTTGCTAAGCAAGGGCAAGGACAGCCAGGCTGCCATCGCCCTGGTGGCGTTTCTGAAAACCGACAAGGCCAAAGCGGTGATCCGCTCATTTGGCTATCAGCCCTGATGCCGCGCTGAACCATGCTGGACGACGCAGGCGTTCAGGCCATCGCGCTGACGGCCAAACTGGCCGCAACGACCACCGTGGTGTTGCTGCTGGCCGGCACACCGCTGGCCTGGTGGCTGGCGCGCACGTCTTCCTGGCTCAAGGGCCCGGTCGGCGCGCTGGTGGCCTTGCCGCTGGTGCTGCCGCCGGTGGTGCTGGGTTTTTATTTGCTGGTGCTGATGGGACCGCAGGGGCCGGTCGGTGCGCTGACGCAATCGCTGGGCTGGGGCCTGCTGCCCTTCAGCTTTGCCGGGCTGGTGGTCGGCTCGGTGTTTTATTCGCTGCCGTTTGTGGTGCAGCCGCTGCAAAACGCGTTTGAAGCGATCGGCGAGCGGCCGCTGGAGGTCGCCGCCACCTTGCGCGCCTCGCCGCTGGACACTTTTGTGACGGTGGTGCTGCCGCTGGCCCGGCCGGCCTACCTGACGGCCGCCGTCATGGGTTTTGCGCACACGGTCGGCGAGTTCGGCATCGTGCTGATGATGGGCGGCAACATCCCGGGCCAGACGCGCGTGCTGTCGGTGCAGATTTACGACCATGTCGAGGCGCTCGAATACGCCCAGGCGCACTGGCTGGCCGGCGGGCTGCTGCTGTTTTCGTTTGCCGTGTTGCTGGCGTTGTATGCACTGCAGCCCGGCAGCCGGCGCCGCGGGCAGGGCGCATGAGCGGCGTCGCAGGCGCTATTTCGGCACGTTTCCGCCATCAGCTCGGCGGCTTTCTGCTGGACGTGGATGTGGACCTGCCGGGGCGCGGCGTGACGGCGATTTTCGGGGTCTCAGGTTCCGGCAAGACCAGCTTGCTGCGTTGTATCGCCGGGCTGGAACGTGCGGGCAGCGGCCGGCTGGTCGTCAAGGGTGAGACCTGGCAGGACGATGCGGCCGGCATCTTTTTGCCGGTGCACCGTCGTCCGCTTGGTTTTGTGTTCCAGGACGCCAGCCTGCTCGCGCATCTGGACGTCAGGCGCAACCTCGACTACGGCCGCCGCCGCGTACCCGAGGCCGAGCGCCGGGTCTCGCTGGAGCAGGCGGTCGAGCTGCTCGGCCTGGGCGCGCTGATGGACCGGCGGCCCGACACGCTGTCGGGCGGCGAGCGCCAGCGCGTGGCGATCGCGCGCGCGCTGGCCACCAGCCCGCGCCTGCTGCTGATGGACGAGCCGCTGGCGGCGCTGGACCTGCAGCGCAAGGCCGAGGTGCTGCCTTACCTGGAGCGGCTGCACGACGAGCTCGACATCCCCATCCTGTACGTGAGCCACGCGCCCGACGAGGTGGCGCGCCTGGCCGACCACCTGCTGCTGCTGGCCGCCGGCCGCGTCACGGCGGCCGGGCCCACGCGCGAACTGATGACCCGGCTCGATCTGCCGCTGGCCCATGGCGATGCCGCTGCCGCGCTGGTGGCGGCCACGGTGACCGGTCTGGAGCCGGCCTGGCAACTGGCGCACCTGGCGTTTGCCGGTGGCCGGATCAGCCTGCCCAGCCAGGCCCTGCAAGCCGGCCAGCGCGTGCGGCTGCGCATCCAGGCGCGCGATGTCAGCCTGAGCCTGTTGCGGCAGGAGGGCAGCAGCGTGCTCAATGTTTTTGCCGCCAGCGTCACCGGCCTGGCCGACGACAGCCCGGGCCAGTGCATGGTCAGCCTGGATGCCGGCGGCTGCACCCTGCTGGCGCGTATCACGCGCAAGTCGGCGGCGGCGCTGCAGCTGCAGCCGGGCAGCGCGGTGTTTGCGCAGGTCAAGGGTGTGGCGGTGCTGGGCTGAGCCAGTTGCTATCAAAAACAGAGCTGCTGGCTCTTGACTGGCGGGGGCTAGAGCACGATTTGATTCAAAAAAAAACAGGGTCATAAAGCCAGCGGCTGTCCGGCCCCGCCGGTTCATGCACCAAAAAGGCCTGTAGCCCCCGCCAGTCAAGGGTGGGTAGCTATCAAAAAAAGAGCGAAAGGCTCTCTAGGGGCCCCTGGGCGGCCCGCTTCAGTACTCCAGCCGCTCCGGCCGGATTTCCTGCAGGATGGTGGTGGCGATCTCCTCGATCGACTTGGTGGTGGTCGACAGCCAGCGTATGCCTTCGCGCCGCATCATGGCCTCGGCCTCGTGGATCTCGTCGCGGCAGTTTTCCAGGCTCGCATATTTGGAGTTGGGCCGGCGTTCGTTGCGGATCTGCGCCAGCCGTTCGGGCGCAATCGTCAGCCCGAAAATTTTCTTGCGGTGCGGCACCAGCGCCGGCGGCAGCTGGCGGCGCTCAAAGTCTTCCGGGATCAGCGGGTAGTTCGAGGCCTTTAACCCGTACTGCATGGCCAGGTAAAGCGAGGTCGGGGTCTTGCCGCTGCGGCTGACGCCGACCAGGATCACGTCCGAGCCGGCCAGGTCGCGGTTGCTCTGGCCGTCGTCATGCGCCAGCGAGAAGTTGATGGCCTCGATGCGGTCGTCGTACTCCTTGCTTTTGGAGGCGTCCGAAAAGCGCCCGACGCGGTGGTTGGACTTGAGGCCCAGCTCGGTCTCCAGCGGCGCCACAAACATGCCGAACATGTCCAGCAGCATGCCCTGGCAGTGGGTCTTGAGCACCTCCAGGATCTCCATGTTGACCAGGGTGGTGAACACGATGGGTTTCAGGCCTTCGACCTCGGCCGTGTGGTTGATCTGGCGTATCGCCTGGTGCGCCTTGTCCACGCTGTCGATGAAAGGCAGGCGCACATGGCGCGGTTTGAGCTCGAACTGGGCCAGGATGGCGTTGCCGAAGGTTTCGGCCGTGATGCCGGTGCCGTCGGAGATGAAAAACACGGTGCGATTGGACATGGGAGGAGCCGGTGAAGGGAAAAGCGCTGACAGGCAGCCGCCGGGGCGGCGTTCTACAATCGACCGATTATCCAGATTTGCCAGCCCATGCCCCGCCCCAACCCCCTCGAACAACAACAAGGTTGCCCGCCGCGCATGCGCCTGTCCCCGGTTTTTAAACCTCCCGGAGTATTTTCATGTCCAACCTTTTTGAGCCGACCGCCCTGGTCGTTCCGTTTGAAAACCTGAGGATGACGGATGTCGAGGCCGTCGGCGGCAAAAACGCCAGCCTCGGCGAGATGATCTCGCAACTGCCCACCGGCCCTCAGGGCGTGCAGGTGCCGACCGGTTTTGCCACCACCGCGCACGCCTTTCGCGTGTTCCTGGCCCATGACGGCCTGGACAAGAAAATCAATACGCTGCTCGACGCGCTCAACACCGACGATGTGCGCGCGCTGGCCGAGACCGGCGGCAAGATCCGCGCGCTGGTTGAAGCCCAGCCATTTCCCGCCGACCTCGAAAAAGCCGTGCGCGAGAGTTTTGCCGCGCTGAGCGCCGGCAATCCGCAGGCCAGTTTCGCCGTGCGTTCTTCGGCCACCGCCGAGGACCTGCCCGACGCGTCCTTTGCCGGCCAGCAGGAAACCTTTCTGAACGTGGTCGGCATCGAGGACGTGCTGCACAAGATGAAGGAGGTGTTTGCCTCGCTCTACAACGACCGCGCCATCAGCTACCGCGTGCACCAGGGCTTTGCCCATGCCGACGTGGCCCTGTCGGCCGGTGTGCAGCGCATGGTGCGCAGCGACATCGGCGCGGCCGGCGTGATGTTCACCATCGACACCGAAAGCGGGTTTGAAGACGTGGTGTTCATCACCTCCAGCTACGGCCTGGGCGAAACCGTGGTGCAGGGCGCCGTCAATCCCGACGAGTTCTACGTGCACAAACCCATGCTCAAGGCCGGCAAGCGCTGCGTGATCCGCCGCAACCTCGGCAGCAAGCTGCTGCAAATGGAATTCACCACCGCCGAAGAGAAAAAAGCCGGCGGCAAGCTGGTCAAGACCACCGACGTGCCGGCCGAACTGCGCAACCGCTACTCGCTGAGCGACGCCGACGTCGAGCAGCTCGCGCGTTATGCGGTGATCATCGAGGACCACTACGGCCGCCCCATGGACATCGAGTGGGGCAAGGACGGCACCGACGGCCAGCTCTACATCCTGCAGGCGCGCCCCGAGACCGTCAAAAGCCAGTCCAAGGGCAAGGCCGAGATGCGCTACAAGCTCAAGGGCACCGGCACCGTGCTGGCCGAAGGGCGTGCCATCGGCCAGAAAATCGGCACCGGCCCGGTCCGCATCGTGCACAACATCAGCGAGATGGACCAGGTCCAGGCCGGCGACATTCTGGTCACCGACATGACCGACCCGAACTGGGAGCCGGTCATGAAACGCGCCAGCGCCATCGTGACGAACCGCGGCGGCCGCACCTGCCACGCGGCCATCATTGCGCGTGAGCTCGGCATCCCGGCGGTGGTCGGTTGCGGCGACGCGACCGAGACCCTCAAGACCGGCATGCTGGTCACCGTGAGCTGCGCCGAGGGCGACACCGGCAACATCTACGACGGCCTGCTGGAGACCGAGGTCACCGAAGTGCAGCGCGGCGACATGCCCGAGATCGACCTGAAGATCACCATGAACGTCGGCAACCCGCAGCTGGCCTTCGACTTCTGCCAGATCCCCAACCACGGCGTGGGCCTGGCGCGGCTCGAGTTCGTCATCAACAACAACATCGGCGTGCACCCCAAGGCCATCCTCGACTACCCGAATGTCGATGCCGACCTGAAAAAAGCCGTGGAAAGCGTGGCCCGGGGCCATGCCTCGCCGCGTGCCTTCTACGTCGACAAGGTGGCCGAAGGGGTGGCGACCATCGCGGCGGCCTTCTGGCCCAAGCCGGTGATCGTGCGCCTGTCGGACTTCAAGTCCAACGAATACCGCAAGCTGATCGGCGGTTCGCGTTACGAGCCGGAAGAAGAAAACCCGATGCTGGGCTTTCGCGGCGCGTCGCGTTACCTCAGCGCCGACTTCGGCGAGGCCTTTGCGATGGAGTGCGAGGCCTTGCGCCGCGTGCGCGACGACATGGGCCTGGTCAACGTCGAGGTGATGGTGCCTTTTGTCCGCACGCTCGGCCAGGCCAAGAAGGTCACCGACCTGCTGGGCCAGCACGGCCTCAAGCGCGGCGAAAAAGGCCTGCGCGTGATCATGATGTGCGAGGTGCCCAGCAACGCCATCCTGGCCGACGAGTTCCTCGAGTTCTTCGACGGTTTCTCGATCGGCTCCAACGACCTGACCCAGCTCACGCTGGGCCTGGACCGCGATTCGGGCATGGCCATCCTGGCCGAGGACTTCGACGAGCGTGACCCGGCCGTGAAAGCCATGCTGAGCCGCGCCATCCAGGCCTGCAAGCGCCAGGGCAAATACGTCGGCATCTGCGGCCAGGGCCCGAGCGACCACCCGGACTTTGCGCAGTGGCTCAAGGACGAGGGCATCAGCTCGCTGTCGCTCAATCCGGACACGGTGATTGCGACCTGGAAGCAGCTGGCCAACTAGCCTGCTTTAAGTCTTTGGTTCCCGGCCCTTGCGCTGCAGGGTCGGAACCAAGGGAAACCCCTAGGAGGGTTTCAGCTAGGTCCGCAGGCTTTCGTGAGAGTTTGTAAGAAGTCGGTAAGGGCTGGGGAAACAATCAACGCATTGTTTCGAAGGCCCTATGCTGTTTACTGTTTCCACGATCAAACTGATAGCCGAGGTGGCCTTGCTCGCGCTGTTCGGGCAATGGGTGCTGGGCCTGCTGGCCGGCGCCAAAAAAGACACCAATCTTTTCTACCAGATCCTGCAAATCGTCGGCAAACCCTTTGTGGTCGCCGCGCGGGTGATCACCCCCAAACAAGTCATCAACCGCCACGTTCCGCTCGTGGCGTTTTTGTTGCTGCTGTTCATCTGGCTGGCCGTAACCCTCATGAAAATCCGCATCTGCCTCGAAATCGGCGTGGAGCTGTGCAAATGAACAATGCCCTGGCTTACTGGTATCTCAAGGTGCAGGCGCTGGTGCTGCTGGTGTTCGGCCGGCAGGCCGCAGCCCTGGACAAGTTCACCCGGATGCTGGCGGTGCGCCCCGGCGACCGCTACGCGCTGGCGAGCCGGGCGCATGTGCTGGCCCAGCTCGGCGACAAGCAGGGTGCGATTGCGGCCTTGCGCGAGCTGGTCGCGCGTTTTCCCGATACCGCTGCGGCCTGGTTCAACCTCGCCTACATGCTGGAAGACGCCGGCGGCCATGCCGATGCCGAACCGGCTTTCCGCCGCGCGCTCGAGATCGAGCCCAAGATGGACCGCGCCTGGTACGGCCTGGCGCTGCTGCTGATTCGCGACCGCCGCTTTGACGAAGCGGTGCAGGCGCTCAAGAAAAACACAGAACTGCAACCCATGAGCCCGTTCGGCTGGTATCAGCTCGCGCGGGTTCATGTCGACAGGCAAGACCCTGATGAGGCGGTGAAGGTCATTCGCCACCTCAAACGGTTTGAGCCTAAAGTGGCCGCCCAGCTGGAGCGCGAGACGGGGCTGAGCGTTGCTCAGTCATCCTGACCGGGCATCAGCGGGGCGGGTATTTGATGGCCAGGGTCTGAGCCCAGGCTTATAAGACGCGATCCGGCTTGCAGGCCACGCAGGGACAGGTGGTGATCGTGATGTGCCCGCAAGGGTGTTGTTGATGGAGGCAAGTGTTATGCAGTTGACTGACAACCATCGCCGTTACTGGCGAAAGAACCTGAATATCACGGCAATCCTGCTGGTGATCTGGTTCATCGTGACGTTCGTCGTGAGTTACTTCGCGCGCGAATTGAGTTTCAATTTCTTCGGCTGGCCCTTCAGTTTCTGGATGGGTGCGCAGGGGGCATTGGTGATCTACGTGGCCATCATCGGGTATTACGCCTGGTACATGGGCAAGCTCGATATTGAGCACGGCGTCCAGGAAAGCGAGGAATAATCATGGCTGGAATATTTGGTAATGATGCCGGCACCAACACTGCCGCATCCAACGCTGCCTTCAAGAAGGGCCTGGGCAAGGTCTACAAGTGGTACACCGGGGGCTTTCTGGCCTTCGTGGTGGTACTGGCCATCCTCGAGCAGATGGGCCTGTCCCGTCAGTGGATCGGTCTGATCTTCCTGCTGGCCACCATCGGCCTGTATGCCGGCATCGGCATCATGAGCCGCACCACCGACGCTGCCGAATACTACGTGGCCGGACGCCGGGTACCGGCGGTCTACAACGGCATGGCCACCGGCGCCGACTGGATGTCTGCGGCTTCCTTCATCGGCATGGCCGGCACGCTCTACCTGACCGGTTACAGCGGCCTGGCCTTCATCATGGGCTGGACCGGCGGTTACTGCCTGGTCGCGCTGTTTCTTGCGCCCTACCTGCGCAAGTTCGGCCAGTTCACGATTCCCGACTTTCTGGGTGAACGTTACGGCGGCAACCTGCCGCGTTTCCTTGGTATCGTCGCTGCGATTTTGTGCTCCTTCACCTATGTGGTGGCACAGATTTACGGCGTCGGCATCATCACCGCGCGCCTGACCGGCGTGGCTTTCGAGCTCGGGATTTTCCTGGGTCTCGGCGGTATTCTGGTCTGTTCCTTCCTGGGGGGCATGCGTGCCGTGACCTGGACGCAGGTGGCCCAGTACATCATCCTGATCGTGGCTTACCTGATTCCCGTGGTGTGGCTGTCGGTCAAGCAGACCAACGTGCCGATTCCGCAGGCCGTCTACGGCTTCCAGCTGCAAAAAGTGACGGCCAAGGAAAAGGAACTGACTGCCGACCCGAAAGAGATCGCCGTGCGCGACATCTACAAGCAGCGTTCTGCAGCCCTGGCTGACAAACTGAAAGACCCTGCCACTGCGCTGGCCGCCGACAAGGCCGCCGCCGAAAAAGCCGTGGCTGACCTGAAAGCTTCCAACGGCGCACTGGCCGACATCACGGCGGCTGAAAAAGCGCTGGCTGCCGTGCCGAAAGACACGGCGGCTGCGACGCGTGCCTGGACCGCTGCCAAGGCGGGTGCTGATGCCAAGTCGCGGCCGCTCAACGGCATGCCACCGCACGCCCAGCAGTATGCCGGCGACCCGAACGGCGATGCAGCCGCGCAGAAAGCCTACGACGTGTCGCGTCGCAACTTCCTGGCGCTGATTTTCTGCCTGATGGTGGGTACGGCTGCGCTGCCGCACATCCTGATGCGCTACTACACCGTGCCCAGCGTGAAGGAAGCGCGGCAGTCGGTGACCTGGTCGCTGTTCTTCATCTTCCTGCTGTATTTCACGGCGCCGGCCCTGGCCGTGCTGGTGAAGTACGAGGTGTTCACCCTCGTGGTGGGAACTCCGTTCGACCAGTTGCCGGCGTGGGTCGCGTCCTGGGCCAAGGTGGATCCGACACTGCTGTCCGTCACGGACGTCAACAAGGATGGCATCCTGCAGCTCAACGAGATGACC
>CALRTF020000044.1:0-22311 GCA_943370985.1 Paenacidovorax caeni | reverse complement strand
AGATGAGTGAACTCTCGCCCATGACGGCCGCGCGCCTGGGCGAACTCGCGCTCGAAGCCGGCATCCCGGCCGGCGTGCTCAACATCGTGCACGGCACCGGCAAGGACGCGGGCGAGCCGCTGTGCCGGCATCCCGACGTGCGCGCGATTTCCTTCACCGGTTCCACGGCCACCGGCAACCGCATCGTGCAGGCGGCGGGCCTGAAAAAATTCAGCATGGAGCTGGGCGGGAAATCGCCGTTTGTGATCTTCGACGACGCGGATCTGGAGCGCGCACTCGACGCCGCGATCTTCATGATTTTTTCCAACAACGGAGAGCGCTGCACCGCAGGGTCCCGCATCCTGGTGCAGCAATCGATCTACGCCGACTTTGCCGCGAAGTTTGCAGAACGCGCCCAACGCATCCAGGTCGGCGACCCGCTCGACGAAGCCACCACCATCGGCCCGATGATTTCCCAGGGCCACCTCGCCAAGGTGCGCAGCTATATCGAACTCGGGCCGAAAGAAGGCGCGACCCTGCTCTGCGGCGGCCTCGGCATGCCCGAGTTGCCGGACCGCGTGAAAAAAGGCAACTACGTGTTGCCGACCGTGTTTGCCGACGTGGACAATCACATGCGCATCGCGCAGGAAGAAATTTTCGGCCCGGTGGCCTGCCTGATCCCGTTCAGGGACGAGGCCGAGGCCATCCGCCTGGCCAATGACACGGCCTACGGCTTGTCGAGTTATGTCTGGACCGAGAACATCGGCAAGGCGCACCGCGTCGCCGCCGCCGTCGAGGCCGGCATGTGTTTTGTCAACAGCCAGAACGTGCGTGATCTCAGGCAGCCGTTCGGCGGCACCAAGGCTTCGGGCACGGGCCGTGAAGGCGGCACCTGGAGTTATGAGGTGTTCTGCGAACCGAAGAATGTGGCCGTGTCGCTGGGTTCTCATCACATTCCGCACTGGGGAGTGTGAGATGCATTCGGGCTTGCTTCAGTGTTTTGCATTGGCCGCAAGGGCGGGGGGCTCTGCTCCGCGCATGTCCTCCGGACAGGTCTGCGCCCTGTCCTCCCCCTTGGTTGCGCTGCGCAAAGCCCCCCGCTCGCTCGTACTGTGCTTGCGAGATCACACGCAAACCCGTAGCGGGTGGGCGGTGCGGGGTGCCCGCCGCAGCGAAGTCAAGGAGGAGCCAACGGCGCAGCCGGTGGCGGGGGACATGAGCGGAGGCGGGTGCGCCGCATCGGCCAGCCGCGGAGCGCGAGTCAACATCTCCAAAGGACCGATATGGGCACCCTAGCACTCGCCGCCAAGATCACCCATGTGCCCTCGATGTACCTCTCGGAATTCCCGGGCCCCAACTTCGGCTGCCGTGACGCGGCCATCGCCGGCCACAGGGAGATCGACCGCCGCTGCCGCGCGCTCGGCGTGGACACCATCGTGGTGTTCGATGTGCACTGGCAGGTCAACAGCGAGTACCACATCAACTGCGGACCGCGCTTCGAGGGCAACTACACCAGCAACGAGTTGCCGCACTTCATCAAGAACATGCCTTATGCCTATCCCGGCAACCCGGCGCTAGGCCACCTGATGGCCGACCGGGCCAATGCGATGGGCGTCAAAAGCCGCGCGCATTCGGACACCACGCTCGAACTCGGCTACGGCACGCTGGTGCCCATGCGTTACATGAACAGCGACCAGCATTACAAGGTCATCAGCATCAGCGGCTGGTGCGACTGGCACGACCTCCAGGAGTCCGGCCGTTTCGGCCTGGCGGTGCGCAAGGCCATCGAGGAGGACTACGAAGGCACGGTCGCGGTGTTTGCCAGCGGCTCGCTGTCGCACCACTTCGCCGACAACGGCCGCGCGCCGGAATTCATGCACAAGGTGTATGACCCCTTCCTCGAGCAGGTGGACCAGCGCGTGGTCGAGCTCTGGAAAGCCGGCGACTGGAAGACCTTTCTCGGCATGTTGCCCATGTACGCCGACAAATGCTGGGGCGAAGGCGACATGCACGACACCGCCATGCTGCTGGGCCTGCTCGGCTGGGACAGTTACCGTGCGCCGGCAGAAATTGTCACGCCCTACTTCGGCAGTTCGGGCACCGGGCAGATCAATGCGATCTTCCCGGTCACGCCGCTGCCTGCCGCCATCGCTTGACTGGACTCCCATGCCCCACCTCGTCATCCTCTACACGCCCCAGCCCGCCATCGAAGCCGGGATGACGGCGCTGTGCCGCAAGCTGGCCGACATCATGCTGGCCACGCGCGACGACGCGGGCACACAGGTCTTCCCCACCGGCGGCACACGTGTTCTGGCCTACCCCGCGGCGCATTACGCGGTGGCCGACGGCAAGGCCGACTACGGCTTCATCTACCTGAACCTGCGGATGGCCGGCGGCCGCTCCGATGCTACAAAAAAGAGACCTGGCGATGCCCTTCTGGCGGGGGCCAGAGAGCATTTCGGCACACTTTTTGAACGCCAGGCCATAGGCATGACCCTGCAGATCGACGAAAGCCCGGGCCAGGTCTACGACGGCAAACACAGCAGCCTGCACCCCCTGTTCAGTCACTGAGACCCCCACCATGTCACCCGAACTGATCCAGAAACTGGCGGCCGAACTGCAGCGCAGCGAACAGACCCGCGTGCAGATCGGCCATTTTTCCAAACGCTTCCCGGACATGACGGTGGCCGACGGTTACGCCATTTCGCGGGCCTGGGTGCAGATGAAAATTGCGGAGGGACGTGTCGCCTGCGGCCACAAGATCGGCCTGACCTCGCGCGCCATGCAGATCTCCAGCCAGATTGACGAACCCGACTACGGCACGCTGCTGGACGACATGTTTTTTGAACCCGGGGAGATTCCGGCAGAACGTTTCATCGCGCCGCGTGTCGAGGTCGAGCTGGCTTTTGTGTTGAAGAAGCGTCTGGAAGGCACCAACATCACCATAGCCGATGTGCTGGACGCCACAGACTACGTGCAGCCCGCGATCGAGATCATCGACGCGCGCATCGAACAGTTTGACCGCCACAACAAGGCCATGCGCAAGGTGCAGGACACCATCAGCGACAACGCCGCCAATGCCGGCATCATCCTGGGCGGCCGCCAGGTGTCGCCCTACTGGGTCGACCTGCCCTGGGTCGGCGCCGTGCTGCGGCAAAACGGCGTGGTCGAGGAGACCGGCCTGGCCGCCGGCGTGCAGGGCCATCCGGCCATCGGCGTGGCCTGGCTGGCCATGAAACTCGCGCCCTGGGGCGAATGCCTGGAGGCCGGCGAGGTGGTACTGGCCGGCTCCTTCACCCGTCCGGTGGCCGCCAGAACCGGCGATGTGTTCGATGCCGATTACGGGCCCATGGGACGTTTTGAATTCAAGTTCACCTGAAACCAAACATGCAAACACCCGTCAACACCTTCAAACAGGCTCTTCGTGACCAACAGACGCAGATCGGCCTGTGGGTCAGCCTGGCCGACGCCTACAGCACCGAAATCTGCGCCGGTGCCGGTTTCGACTGGCTGCTGCTGGACGGCGAACATGCGCCCAACGACGTGCGCAGCATCCTCGCGCAACTGCAGGTGGTGGCCGCCTACCCGTCGCACCCGATTGCGCGTGTACCCATGGGCCACGGCCATGTCGGCGAAGCACTGATCAAGCAGTACCTGGACATCGGCGTGTCGACCTTGCTGGTGCCCATGGTGGATACGGCCGAACAGGCGGCCGCGCTGGTACGCGCCACGCGTTACCCGCAATACGACGCGCAGGGCCAGGACGTCGGCGGCATACGCGGCATGGCCGGCGCGCGCGCCTCGCGCTGGGGCCGGATTCCCAACTATGCGCATGAGGCCAACGCGCAGGTCTGCCTGCTGGTGCAGGCAGAGACACAAACCGCGCTGGACAACCTTGACGCGATTGCCGCGACCGAGGGCGTGGACGGGGTGTTCATCGGCCCGGCCGACCTGTCGGCCTCGCTCGGCCATGTCGGCAACCCCGGCCACCCCGATGTGCGGGCGGCCATCGAGTCGGCCATCACGCGCATCCGCAAGGCCGGCAAGGCGGCCGGCATCCTCACCACCGACGAGAAGCTGGCGCGCCACTACATCGCCCTTGGCTGCACGTTTGTGGCCGTCGGCCTGGACACCAACCTGCTGGTGCGCCACACCAGCGCGCTGGCCGCCAGCTTCAAGGCCGGTGTGCAGGTGGCGCCGGCGGGAAAGACCTATTGATGCCTGCGACCGCCCCCGTCTGCCTCATCACCGGCTCCGCCACCGGCATAGGCGCGGCCTGTGCGCGCCAGTTTGCGGACCAGGGCTGGCATCTCGCCCTGAACCACCTGGACGACAGCACCTTGGCCGAGGCCAGCGCGCTGGCCGATGACTGCCGCGCCCGCGGTGCCGACGTGTTGCTGCAGGCCCTGGACGTGCGTGACGAAGCCGCCTGCCAGTCGTATGTGAGGGCCGTGCTGGCGCACTTCGGCCGCATCGATGCCCTGGTCAACAGCGCGGGCACCACGCGTTTTATTCCCCACGGCGACCTGGACGCGCTCGGCGAAGACGAATTCGAGCGCACCTACGACGTCAACGTGGTCGGCGCCTACCGCATGGTGCGCGCCTGCGCCGCCGCGCTGAAAGCCGGCGGTGGCAGCATCCTCAACATCTCGTCGATAGGCGGCGTGCTCGGCCGCGGCTCGTCCATGGCCTACGCGGCGTCCAAGGGCGCGCTCAACACCCTGACACTGGCGCTGGCTCGCTCGCTGGCACCGCAGGTCCGCGTCAATGCGATTGCACCGGGCTTTGTCGATGGCGGCCTGCCGGGCCGGGTGCTGGACAAAACGCAGTACACCCGGGTGATGGCCGGCCAGACCGCCGCGGCCGTGTTGCAACGCGTGTCGCAACCCGAAGAAGTCGCGGCGCTGGCCTGGTTTGTCACCACGCAGGCGCCCGCCATGACCGGCAATGTGCTGGTCATGGACAACGGCCTGCACCTCAACGCCGGATAACAAGCACCCATGAACAACAACGACGACAGCAACAGCGGCGGTTCCCCGCCGCGCAAATTCCGCTCGGCCACGATTTACGAAGGCACGGTGCGCGCCACCACGCGCAGCTTTCTCTACGCGCTGGGCCAGGACGACGAGGAGATCACGCGCCCGCACATCGGCGTGTTCCACACCGGCGGCGAGATGAGCCCCTGCAACCTCAACCTGCGCGAGCAGGCCCAGCATGCCAAGACCGGCATTTACGCGCACGGCGGGATGCCGCACGAGTGCCCGGTGGTCTCGGTCTCCGACGGCCTGACCATGGCGCATTCGGGCATGCGTTTTTCACTGATCTCGCGCGAGCTGATCGCCGACAGCGTCGAGGCCTCGACGCGCGGCCACCAGTGGGACGGCATTTTCGGCATAGGCGCCTGCGACAAGAATTTGCCTGGCCTGATGATGGGCATGGTGCGCTGCAACGTGCCCAGCGTGTTTGTGCACGGCGGCTCGGCCCTGCCGGGCCAGGCGCCGGGTGTGGATGGCCGCGACCTCAATGTGGTCGACACCTACGAAACCATCGGCAAGGTGCTGGCCGGGGATGCCACCCAGGAAGAACTCGAGGCCATCAGCCACGCCTGCCTGCCGACTGCCGGCGCCTGCGCCGGCCAGTTCACTGCCAACACCATGGGCATGGTGTCCGAAGCGCTGGGCCTGGCGCCGATCGGCTCCAGCATGGTGCCGGCGGTGTTCAGCGAACGTGCACCGCTGATGCGCCGCGCCGCCAAGACCCTGATGAAAGCCGTGATGGGCGAGGCGCCGTTGCCGCGCGACATCGTCACCCGCCGCGCGCTGGAGAACGCCTGCGCGGTGGTCTCGGCCACCGGCGGCTCGACCAATGCGGCGCTGCACCTGCCGGCGATTGCCCACGAGGCCGGCATCCAGTTCCATCTGGACGATGTCGCCGAGGTGTTTGCGCGCACGCCGCTGATCGCCGACCTGCGCCCCGGCGGCAAGTACCTGGCGCGCGACCTGTATTACGTGGGGGGTGCCGGCGTGGTGATGCGCGAACTGCTGCAGCGCGGCTACCTGCACGGCGATGCGCTGACCTTCACCGGCCGCACGCTGGCGCAGGAGCTGGAGGGGGCACCCGCACCCGACGGCCAGGTGGTGCGCGACCTGGCGCACGCGCTGTCGCTCGACGGCGGCCTGGCGGTGCTCAAGGGCAACCTCTGCCCCGACGGCGCGCTGCTGAAAACCGCCGGTCTGGCGACGCTGGTGCATCGCGGCCCGGCGCGTGTGTTCGACTCCGAAGAACAGGCCCAGACCGCGGTGCAGCAGCGCCAGTACCAGAGCGGCGACGTGATCGTGATCCGCAACGAAGGCCCGAAAGGCAGCCCCGGCATGCGAGAGATGCTGGGCATCACCGCGCTGCTCTACGGCCAGGGCATGGGCGACAAGGTCGCGCTGCTGACCGACGGCCGGTTTTCCGGCGCCACACGCGGCCTGTGTATCGGTTATGCCGGGCCCGAGGCGGCCGATGGCGGCCCCATCGCCGCGCTGCGTGACGGCGACATGGTCAACATCGACGCGCGTCCGGCCGCGCGCAGCATCACCGTCGACCTGAGCCCCGAACAAATCGCCCAACGCCTGGCAAGCCGGCAGGCGGCCAGCGCAGCGCCGCTGGGCGGCCTGCTGGAAAAATATGCATTGACCGTGCGTCCCGCCCACCAGGGCGCGGTCACCCATTCCGGTGCCGTGGTCTGGCTGCGCGACGCTTCCTGAGTTTTCGTTCGCTTCATCAACACCCACCCAAGGAGACAAACCATGAGCATTTCCCGCCGACACCTCATTCAATCCGCAGGCGCCTCTGCGCTGCTGGCCAGCATCGGCCAGGCCGCCCGGGCCCAGGCGCTGGACACCCTCAAGATCATCACCGGCTTCGCCGCCGGCGGCACCTCGGACACCCTGTGCCGCCGCGTCGGCACCCGGATGGCGCCCGACTACGCCAAAACCGCCGTGGTCGAGAACCGGACCGGCGCCGGCGGCCAGATCGCCATCCAGTACGTCAAGAGCGCGGCGCCGGACGGCATGACGCTGCTGCAGACGCCCACGTCCATGCTGACGATTTATCCGCACATCTACAAAAAACTGCCGTACGAGCCGCTGGTGGACCTGACGCCCGTGAGCGTGGCCTGTGTGTTCGACTTCGGCCTGGCTGTGGGTCCGGCCGTGCCGCTCAGCGTGAAAACCGTGCCCGAATTCCTGGCCTGGGCCAAAGCCAACCCACTGGGCGCCAACTTCGGCTCGCCGGCTGCCGGCTCCACCCCCCACTTCATTGGCGCCCTGCTGGGCAAAAGTGCCGGCATCGACCTCAAACATGCGGCTTACCGCGGCACACAACCGGCGATGCTGGACCTGCTGGGCGGCAACATCTCGGCCGTTTCAGGCCCGATCGGCGACCTCACACAACACCTGCCCACCGGCAAGGTCCGCATCCTGGGCGTCTCGGGCGCCAAACGCAGCCGCTTCGCCCCCGATGTGCCGACTTACACCGAGCAAGGCCTGAAGGACATGACCCACAGCGAATGGTTCGCCTTCCTGCTGCCGCCCAAGGCCCCCGCGGAGGTGGTCAACCGCATGCATGCAGCGCTGAAAACCGCGCTGGCCCAGAAAGACGTGGTCGACGGCCTGGCCGCCTTCGGCCTGGAAGCCATGTCCTCGACCCCGGCCGAGCTGACCGAGCTGATCAGGAAAGACACGGCCAAGTGGGCGCCGATTGTCAAGTCGGTGGGCTTCACGGCCGACGCCTGAACACCACCCCGCCAGCACGGAGCAGGCGGCCGCCTGCTCCGTGCCTCGCAACAAGGAAAACGACGATGAACGCCATTGTGAAACCGCACATGCACCCTGACGAGTGGAAACAACGCCTGCAACTGGCGGCCTGTTACCGCGTCTTCGCGATGCTGGGCTGGACCGAAATGATTTACAACCACATCACGGTGCGCCTGCCGGACAGCGTCACGAACGGCGAGAAGCAGTTCCTGATCAACCCCTTCGGCCTGCATTACTCCGAGGTGACGGCCAGCAACCTGCTCAAGATCGACCTGCAGGGCAGGAAGCTGGACAACAACCCCTGGCCGGTGAACCCGGCCGGCTTCACCGTGCATGCGGCCATCCACGACGGCCTGCCCGATGCGCATTGCGTGATGCACACCCACACCACTGCCGGTGTCGCGGTCGCCTGCACCCAGGGCGGGCTGGCGCAGAACAACTTTTACTCGGCGCAGTTGCATGATCTGGTGGCGTATCACGACTTCGAGGGCATCACCATCCATGCCGACGAGGCGCCGCGCCTGCTGAAAAACATAGGCGACAAACCGGTGGTGATCCTGCGCAACCACGGCCTGCTGGCCTGGGCGCCGACCCTGCCGCTGTGTTTTGTGCGGCTGTGGACCTTGCAGCGCGCCTGCGACATCCAGCTGGCGCAGGCCGCCATGGGCCCGGCGATCACCGTGCCGGAAACCGTCGCGAAGAAAACCACGCATGATTCCTTCCAGTTCGACGCGCAGTTCGGCGCCGGCCAGGACGTCTTCGATGCACTGGTTCGGCAGGTCGACCGGATCGATGACAGCTATAAAAAGTAGAGCAGACAATATCCACCGAACAAGGGCTGGAGGCCACGTGATCAACAAAGTGTGTATTTATGGTGCGGGTGCGATCGGCGGCTGGATGGGCCTGAAGCTGGCGCAGGCCGGCTGCGACCTCAGCGTGGTGGCGCGCGGCGAGACCCTGACGGCGCTGCAGCAACACGGCCTGCGGCTGCAGCAGGGTCAGGATGTCGCGTCCGTCCAGGTCACGGCCAGCGCCGACCCTGCTGCGCTTGGCGTGCAGGACCTGGTCATCATCGCGGTCAAGGCGCCGGCGCTGGCCGGGGTGGCGCAAGCCATCGCGCCGCTGATCGGCCCGGACACCGTCGTGCTGACCGCCATGAACGGCGTGCCCTGGTGGTTTTTCGAAGGTTTTGGCGCGCAGTACGCCGGTACCCGTTTGAAGGCGGTGGACCCGGACGGCGCGATCGCCGCCGCCATTGCAGCATCACACATCATTGGCTGCGTGGTGCATGCGAGCTGCTCGCTGAACAGCCCGGGCTTCGTGAAAAACCATTTCGGCAACAAACTGATCATCGGCGAACCCTCGGGCGAAAAAACCGCGCGGGTGCTGGCGCTGGCGGCGCTGCTGGAACGCGCCGGCCACGAGGTTGTGGTCTCGGAGCAGATCCAGAAAGACACCTGGTACAAACTCTGGGGCAACATGACGGTCAACCCGATCAGCGCCTTCACCGGCGCCACCACCGACCTGATCCTGGGGGACGCCCTGGTGCGCGATTTCATCTCGAAGGTGATGCTGGAAGCCAAAGACATAGGCGCGCGCATCGGCATCCCGATTGACCAGCAGCCGGAAGACCGGCATGCGGTCACGCTCAAGCTCGGTGCGTTCAAGACCTCGATGCTGCAGGACGTGGAAGCCGGCAAAACGGTCGAACTCGACGCGCTGGTCACCGTGGTGAAGGAACTCGGTGAACTGACGCAGGTGCCGACGCCCTTTACTGACGCGCTGCTGGGCCTGAGCCGCCTGCACGCGCGGGTGCACGGACTCTACTGATGGCGACCACCAAAGCCATCAGCGGCACCGCCTTCGCAACCCTGCTGCTGATCGCGCTGATGATGGGCGCCAACCACGTGGCGGCGCGGATTGCCTTCAACAATGGCGTGGATGTGGCCACCGCCGTGGTGTTCCGCAGCGGCGTCACCACCCTGGTCATCGTGGCGCTGCTGGCGGCGGCGCGTGTGCGGGTCAGCTTCAGTGCGCGCCACAAGCGCATGCTGCCGCTGATCGGGTTGCTGATCGGCATCCAGAGCCTGTGCCTGTATTCGGCGGTAGCGCGCCTGCCGGTCGCGCTGGCCCTGCTGGCCTTCAACACCTACCCGATCTGGACCGCGCTGTGGGCCGCCGTGGTGTACCGGCAGAGGCCGGAACGCGCGATGCTGATCGCCATGCCGGTGATCCTGGTCGGGCTGGCGCTGGCGCTGGATGTGTTCGGCGCGGCTTCGGGCCTGGGGGCCTCCGGCCAGTGGGCGCGCATCGGGGCCGGCGTGGCTTTTGCGCTGGCGGCCGCCGCCACCTTCGGGCTGGCGCTGGTGATCACGCAGCAGGAAACCGCCGATGTGGACGGCCGCGTGCGCACCGCCACCACCATGGCCATCGCCGGCCTGATCGCGCTGGCCATGGTCGCTACCCGGGGCGGCTTCCACCTGCCGCAGGCCGCGGCCGGCTGGGGCGGGCTGGCGGCGCTGACCTTTCTCTACGGCACGGCCTTCACCATCATGTTCACCGTGCTGCCCAAACTCGGCGTGGTCGGCAACTCAGCCATCATGAACGTCGAGCCGGTGTTCGCGCTGGTGCTGGCCTGGCTGATCCTCGGCCAGGCGATCGCGCCGGTGCAGGTGGCCGGCGCGCTGCTGGTGGTGGGGGCGGTGATGGTACTGGGGTTGAGGAAGCGCTGAACCTGCCAGCGCGCCGCCTTGGGGCCGCCCCCCTCTCTGATTCGCCTTCGCAACGGCCTGCCCCTGCACCCGGTTATGCCTAAGCCAGCCGGGCTTAACTCCCCACTCCCACCCCTAAGCCCTCCCTCGCCCCGCTGGGCGATGGAGGGGGACTTCATTTGGCCGCGTGCGCTGCGCTCGCGTGCACGCATGACCGTCTGTTGGGATTCCCGTCCTTGAAGCGCTGCGCGCTTCAAGGACTCCGGATTTTTTTCCCCGCATTGGCTTTCTACCCACCCTTCTGTATGCGCCGAGGAGCGAAGGGCCAGACGGATCAGGACGGGCGATTGTCTGAGCGCAGCGAGTTCGAGCCCGGCCCCGGCTGGACCGAGCACCGCAGGTTGCCCTGAGCGCGAGCGAAGGGCCGCAGACAGCAGGGTCGCCTTTTCTTTGCTTACTTTCTTTTGGCGAAGCAAAAGAAAGTGAGTTGCTGCCGGGCAACCCCCGGCCAGCAGGCGCGAACCAACTACCGATCATCGAAGCAGCCAGGAATGGATCCCGGATCAAGTCCGGGATGACGGAGGTGGAAATATGTCGCTATTAATTCAATAGCTGCCAGCCCCCGCCAGACGCGGGCTGGTCCCCGATTCGATCAAGGGATTGCGTTTGCCCCGCGCAGGGACCAAAGTCACTGCGCCTGGAAACCGCTGGCCTTGATGATGCGCGCCCAGGTCTGCGCATAAGCTTGTTCGCGCGCCGCCAGTTGCGCCGGTGGCATGTAGCCGACGGTCAGACCCATGGCGGTGAGTTTGTCGCGAACATCCGGCAGGGCGATGGCCTTGGCCACGGCATCGGCAAAACGGTCGATGGTGGCTTTCGGCGTGCCGGCCGGCGCGAAGATGCCGTAATAAGGCACGTCTTCAAATCCGGCCAGGCCGAGTTCCGCAAAGGTCGGCACGTCGGGAACGGCGGCCTGGCGCGTATTGCCCAGCACCGCCACCACGCGGATCTTGCCGGCCTTGTGGTTCTCGATGAAGTCGGGGATCGAGCCGACGCCGGCACCAATCTGGTTGCCCAGCATGTCGCCGATCATGGGCGCGCTGCCCCGGTAGGGTGCGGCCTGCAGGTCGAGCGCGTACTTCTGGCCGATCAGCTTGACCAGGAACTCGGGCACCGAGGCCGGCGCGGGCACACCGACATTGCCCTTGCTGCCCTGGCTGCGTACCCAGGCCACGTACTCGTTCATCGATTTGGCCGGCGTGCCGCCCGACACGGCAAAGGCGTTGACAAAAGTCGCAAAGCCGGCCACCGCCGCAAAGTCTTTCGCCGGCTCGAAACCGGGATTCTTGGTGACCAGGGGCAGGATGGAAATCGTGTGGTCGTGCGAGAGGAAAAAGGTCGTGCCGTCGGCCGGCGCGGCTTTCAGCGCCTGGGCTGCAATCTGCCCGCCTGCGCCGGCGCGGTTTTCAACAATCACGTTGGCGCCCAGCGAGTCCTTGAGTTTTTCTGCCAGCGTGCGGGCAATCACGTCGGTGCCGCCGCCGGCGGGAAAGCCGACCAGCAGGCGGATGGTGCCGGTTTGGGCTTGTGCGATGCCGGCAAGCAGCAAGGCGCCGAGCGCGAGGGTGTGGCGCAGCTTGTGCAGCATGCGCATGGGGGGACGGGTCATGGAAAACTCCAGTTCGCGAGAAGGTTGCAGGTGGAGGCCCTGCAGCAATAAGGGTGCCAGACGCCACTCAGCTTTTTTCCGGGCGCAGGGCCAGGGCCTGGCGCAGTGCGTTTTCGATGCCGTCGACATCGAAGGGCTTGACCAGCACGACGGAATTTTTCAGGCTGCTGGTGTAGCCTTCGCGCCCGGTCGCGAAAACCACGCTCATCTGCGGGTGCAGCGCGAGCGCCTGCCTGGCGAGTTCGTCGCCCGGAAGGCCCGGAAGCCCCAGGTCGGTGACAAGAATGTCCGCCGGCGCCTGTTGCAGCGCCTGCAGGGCCTCTGCCGCATCGCGTGCCTCGACCACCGCGTAGCCGAGTTCACGGATGAGTTCGGCTGTGGTGCTGCGTATCAGTTCGTCATCTTCGACCAGCAGCACGGCTGAATTCCGGTCGGCCGGCGCCGGTGCCAATGCGCTGGCGGCAACCGATGCGCTGCGCGCGTACTGGTTGCGCTGGCGCTGGTTGGCCAGCACATAACGGATCTTGCGCGCCAGCGCGTCCTGGGTATAGGGTTTGCCGATCAGGTCCACCCCCGCGTCGAGACGGCCGCCGTGCACGATGGCGTTTTCGGTGTAGCCGGAGGTGAACAGCACCGCAATGCCCGGCTGGAGTTCGCGTGCACGCCTGGCCAGCTCCGGACTGCGCAGGGCGCCGGGCATCACCACGTCGGTGAACAGCAGGTCGATGGGAACGCCGCTCTCGAGGATGGCCAGTGCGCTGGCGGCGTCGTTGGCCTTCAGGATGCGGTAGCCGAGGTCACCGAGGATCTCGATGACGGTGGCGCGCACCGCGTCGTCGTCCTCGGCGACCAGGATGGTTTCGGTGCCGCCGGTCACCGGCTCGAAATCGATGGACGGCAGGGCATCGGCTTTTTGCAGCGTCCGGGGCAGGTAGAGCTTGACGGTGGTGCCATGGCCGGGCTCGCTGTAGATCTTGACGTGGCCGCCCGACTGCTTGACGAAGCCGTACACCATGGACAGGCCCAGGCCGGTGCCCTTGCCCTCGGGCTTGGTGGAGAAAAAGGGCTCGAAGGCCTGGGCCATTACCTCGGGAGGCATGCCTTTGCCGGTGTCGCTGACAGCCAGCACCACGTATTGCCCGGGACTGACATCGGCATGGGTACGGGCATAAGTTTCGTCCAGGAAGGCATTGCCGACCTCCAGGGTCAGCTTGCCGTTGCCGTCCATGGCGTCGCGCGCATTGATGGCCAGGTTGAGGATCGCGTTTTCGACCTGTGCCGGATCGATGGACGTGTTCCAGAGCCCGCCGGAGGCCACGGTCTCAAGTTCGATTTCCTCGCCCAGGCTGCGCTGCAGCATGTCTTCCATGCCTTGCACCAGCCGGCCGAGGTGAACCACCTTGGGCTCCAGCGGCTGGCGGCGCGCAAAGGCCAGCAGCTGGCTCGACAGCTTGGCCCCGCGCCCCACGCCGGCCAGCGCGTTGGCGACATGGCGCTCGGCGCGTTCATTGCCGGCCACCGCCTTGGACAGCAGGTGCAGGTTGCCGGCCACCACCTGCAGCAGGTTGTTGAAATCGTGCGCCACGCCGCCAGTGAGCTTGCCGACGGTCTCCATCTTTTGTGCCTGGTAGAGCGCCAGTTCCGCCTGGCGCAGGGCCTCCGCAGATTCGCGGTCGCTGGTCACGTCGCGACCCACCGCATGGATCAGGCCCTGATCGGGCACCGCTGTCCATGACAGCGTGCACCAGGAGCCGTCCTTGCGCTGGTAGCGGTTTTCAAACCTGAGGGTATTCAGGCCCGAGCCCAGACTGGCGACTTCGGCCAGCGTGGCGGCGCGGTCCGCAGGATGCACCAGGTCCATGAAAGAGTGGCCGGCCTTTTCGGTGGGTCCCCAGCCGAGGGAGCGGCTCCAGGCCGGATTGGTGGACACGATCCGGCCCTCGAAATCGGCCACCAGCATGATGTCGGTGGACAGCCGCCACATCCGGTCACGCTCTTCGGTGCGGCTGGCGACCTGCTCTTCGAGCGTCTGGTTGAGGTCGGCCAGCGCGCGTGAAACTGCCTTCTGGTCTTCGATGTCGGTGTTGGTTCCCACCCAGCGCCGCAGCTCGCCACCGGCATCGTGAATCGGCACGGCCCGGGCAAGGTGCCATCGGTAAGCCCCATCGGCACGCCGCAGGCGAAATTCTGTTTCGTAGGTCTGGCCCGATTGCAGCGCATCCGCCCATTTCTGGCTGGCGGCGAGCAGGTCGTCGGGGTGCACCATCGCCGTCCAGCCCTGGCCATCGAGCTCGCCCGGCGGCGTGCCGCTGTAGCGGTGGACGCGTTCGTTGAACCAGTCCAGCATGCCGTCGGGGTTGGCGGCCCACACGTGGTTGGGCATGGCCTGCGCGAAGGCCCGGAACTGGGCTTCGGAGGCCCGGACGGCTTCTTCTGCCTGGACCTTGGCGGTGGTTTCCACGACGATGGCCATGACACCGATAGGGCGGCCGTGTTCGTCGCGAACCGGGGAATAGTCCAGGTTCATCCACACCTGTTCGGGCGCGCCGCTGCGATGCAGCGTGAGCTCCTGGTCGCGGTAGGCCAGCGTGCCGCCGGCCAGCACGGTTTTCATGACATGGTCGTTGAAGTCCGCCACCTCGGGCCAGCCTTGCCGGACATTGGAGCCCAGCAGCTGGGGATGCCGGGCCGCGGCAAATACCGCGTAGGCATCGTTGTAGATCATCACGCCCTGTTCGCCCCACAGGGTGACGATGGGCACCGCGGACTGCAGCGTCAGCGAGACGGTGGCGCGCAGGCTGGGGTCCCAGCCGGCCATCGGGCCCATCGGTGTCGCCGACCAGTCGAAGCCGGCAATCAGTTCGCCGAGCTGCCCACCACCGGACAAAAAGCCCGGGATGTGCCGTTGTTCTTGTCCGTTCCCCATCCCGCTCACCTCTGCCGCCCACACGCCTTCACCCCACCGGCGTTTGCCTGTGTATCAAGTGACCGGAACGCTGGCCTGAATGGCGCAAAGTATACCGACGCCACCGTGGGTGAAACGCGGCAGTGCCACTGCCGGGTCCGGAAAGTCAGGGCCTCAGCTGGCGCGCCATCAACGCCGCCACGTGCACGGCCTCGCGCTGGGCGCCATCGCGGATCTGGTGGCGGCAACTGGTGCCGTCGGCCACCACAATCGCGTCGGGCTGCTTGCGCACCGCCGGCAGCAGGCTGAGCTCGGCCATCTGCATGGAGACCTCGTAGTGGCTGGCCTCGTAACCGAAGCTGCCGGCCATGCCGCAGCAGCTCGATTCGATCAGTTCCGGCTGCGCGCCGGGGATCAGCCTGAGCACCTCGAGGATGGGACTGACCGCGCCGAAGGCCTTCTGGTGGCAGTGGCCGTGCAGCAGAATGGGCTTGCCTGTGGGCTGCAGCTTGTGCTTCAGGCCATCGAGCTGGCCGGCCGCCGCTTCGCGCGCCAGGAACTCCTCGAACAGCAGGGCCTGGCCGCTGATGGTCACCGCCGCTTCGCCCAGGCCCATGACCAGCATCTCGTCGCGCAGGGTCAGCAGGCAGGAGGGCTCGAGGCCGACGATGGCGATGCCGCGTTCGGCGAAAGGCAGCAGGGCCTCCACCAGCTCGGTCGCCCTGGCTTTGGCTTCGTCGATCATGCCGCTGGCCAGGTAAGTCCGGCCGCAGCACAGGTTTTTCCCGTCTGCTACCTTTTTGGTAGCGACATGCACTGTGTAGCCGCCGGCTTGCAGCACTTTTAATGCCGACGCGGCGTTGCCGGATTCGAAGTAGCCGTTGAAGGTGTCGACAAACAGCACCACCGGCTTGCTCGCGGCCAGCAGCTCTTCGCGCGTTGCGCCCGGATGGCGGGTGTTGAAAAAAGTCTGGCGCTGCCACTGCGGCAGGCTGCGTTTGGCCGAGAAGCCGGTGAACTTTTCGCTGAGCGCCGCCAGGCCGGGAATTTTGTCGCGCAGGTTCAGCAGCGGTGCGAGCCGGCTGGCCCAGTGCGCATACTCGGGCAGGCGCGCCACCAGCTTGTCCTTCAGCGTGTAGCCGTGTTTGGCCTTGTAGTGGTGCAAGAACTCGACCTTCATCTTCGCCATGTCCACGCCGGTCGGACAGTCGCGTTTGCAACCCTTGCAGCCCACGCAGAGGTCCAGCGCCTCGTGCACGGCCTGGCTGGTGAAGGCGTCCTGGGGCTTCATGCCGTCCAGCTGTCCCGAGAGCGCCAGCCGCAAGGTGTTGGCGCGCCCGCGGGTCAGGTGTTGTTCGTCGCGCGTGACGCGGTAGCTCGGGCACATGGTGCCGGCGTCGAACTTGCGGCAGTGGCCGTTGTTGTTGCACATCTCCACAGCCTTGGCAAAACCCTGGGCGGGGTCGCCACCGCTGCCCGGTGCGCTGGTCTGTTCGGTGGCCGGGTCGTTCTGCACGTCCCAGGCGCGCCAGTCGAGCGCGGTTTTGATCGGAATGACCTTGTAGCCCGGCGGGAAACGCATCAGCCGCGTGTCGTCCATCTTGGGCGGGTTGACCATGCGGCCGGGGCACAGCAGGCCGGCCGGGTCCATGAACTGCTTGATCTTTGCAAAGGCTTCGTTGATCTGCGGGCCGAACTGCCACTCTATCCATTCGCCGCGGCACAGGCCGTCACCGTGTTCGCCGCTGTAGGCGCCCTTGAACTTGCGCACCAGCTCGGAGGCCTCCTCGGCAATCGCGCGCATCTTGGGCGCGCCCTCGCGCCGCATGTCGAGGATGGGCCGCACATGCAGCGTGCCGACCGAGGCGTGGGCATACCAGGTGCCCTTGCTGCCGTACTTGCGGAAGACTTCGGTGAGCGCGTCGGTGTATTCGGCCAGGTGTTTCAGCGGGACGGCGCAGTCTTCGATGAAACTCACCGGCTTGCCGTCGCCCTTGAGGCTCATCATGATGTTGAG
Source organism: Paenacidovorax caeni (assembly GCA_943370985.1). Taxonomy (GTDB): domain Bacteria; phylum Pseudomonadota; class Gammaproteobacteria; order Burkholderiales; family Burkholderiaceae_C; genus Polaromonas; species Polaromonas caeni_A. The sequence continues at coordinate 5,228 of CALRTF020000044.1, read as the reverse complement.
CCCGGCCTTGCGCACTTCCCAGAGGTTTTTCTGCGGCGCGTCCTCGGTCATCTCGACCACCGAGTCCGGCAGCAGCAGGTCACCCATCAGTTCGCCCAGGCGCTTGAGGTGCGGCAACAACCCGGCCTTGCTGGCCCCTGAAAACTCCACCAGCAAAATCGCCGCGGGCTGGCCGATCAGCGCGCTGCGAATCGTCGGTGCAAAGGCCGGGTTCTGCAGCGACAGATCGATCATGGTGCGGTCCACCAGTTCGACTGCCGTCAGCGTGCCGCCGCCGATTTTGACGATGTGCTGGGCCGCGTCCATGGCGCGGTAAAAGGTCGGGAAGTTCACCACGCCCAGGACCTTGGCGCCGGGCAGCTCCGCCAGTTGCAGGGTCAGCGACTTGGTCAGCGCCAGCGTGCCTTCGCTGCCGATCAGCAGGTGCGACAGATTCACCGAGCCGTCGCTGGTGTACGGGCGCTCGCTGCGCGGATCGAAAATGTCCAGGTTGTAGCCGCCGACACGCCGCATCACGCGGGGCCAGAGCCGCTGTATCGCCGGTTGCAGCTCTTCGGCCAACGTGCGTACATACGCGCCGAGCTCGCGTGCCTTGCCGCTGCTGCCGGCCCAGGGGCCGAGTTGCAGCAGGTGGCCGTCCGAGGTCCAGGCTTCGGCGCCCAGCACGTTGTGCACCATGTTGCCGTAGGCGATGCTGCGGCTGCCGCAGGAGTTGTTGCCGGCCATGCCCCCCAGCGTGGCCTGCGCTGCGGTCGACACATCGACCGGGTACCACAGGCCGTGTTTTTTGAGTGCCGCGTTCAGGTGGTCCAGCACCATGCCGGGCTCGACCTCGGCCGTGCGCCTGTCGACATCCACATCGAGGATGTTGCGCATGTGTTTGGCATGGTCGATCACCAGCCCGCTGCCCACGGTCTGGCCGCACTGGCTGGTGCCGCCGCCACGCGGAACAATCGGCACGCCCATGTCGCGGCAGATGTCGAGCGCGGTCTTGACGTCGGGCGCGCCGGTCGGCACAAACACCCCGGCCGGCATCACCTGGTAAATCGAGGCGTCCGTCGCGTAGCGCCCGCGATCGGCGGCGGAAAACAGCACCTCGCCACAGGTTTCGGTGGCGAGCCGCGCCGCCAGTTTTCCGGCGACTTCGTTGCTCACGCGCGCCACCTGTTCGTAGGCCTGCGCCGCGCTGTCGCGCGTCACCTTCAGCGGCAGGGGCGCGTTCATGCCTTGGCCTGTGTCGTGGCCGCGTTGTTGGCGGCGCGCACCTGCTCGATCACCACATCGAGCTTGTTGTTCAGGTGCTGGCCCAGCACGGCGCGCATGGCCTGCGGGTCACGCGCGCTCAGCGCCTGGATCATCAGCTCGTGTTCGTTGACCGCCGCCTTCCACTTTTCGCCGTCCTGGTTGGAGCGAAAGCGCAGGGCCTGCAGGCGGGCGTTGACCTGGTTGTAGGTGGCGGTCAGCACCGGGTTCTTGGCCGCGGCATTGATGGCGCGGTGGATCGCCGAGTTGAGCTGGTAGTAGGCCGGCAGGTCGCGCCGCGTGTACGCCGCCAGCATTTCGTAATGCATGGCCTTGATCTCGCCCAATTCGGCCTCGGTGATGCGCTCGGCCGCCAGTGCGCCCGACTGCGCTTCCAGGCCCGACATGACCTCGAAGGTGTTGAGGATGTCGGCTTCGGTCAGTTCGACGGCAATCGCGCCACGATTGGGCAGCAGTTCGACCAGGCCTTCGGCCGCCAGCATCTTGATGGCTTCACGCAGCGGCGTGCGCGAGACATTGAGGACCTCGCTGAGTTCGCGCTCATTGAGCTTGGCGCCTGGCGCGATGCGGTTTTCGACCAGCATCTGGCGCAGGCGGTGGGCTACCTGTTCATGCAGGGCAGCACGTGGGATGGGGATGATGTCGGCACTCATGCGCGAATTTTGTATGCAAAAAATGACCAAGTCAAACGCTATTTCGGGCGAAAAAGGTTGACAAATGAATTTTGTATGCAAAAAATGGCAGATATTCATGGAGAATCCGATTTATGCTGACGCTTGACTTTCACCCCACCGGCCGCCACTTCCTGCAGATTCCCGGCCCGTCCCCGGTGCCTGACCGCATCCTGCGCGCCATGAGCCTGCCGACCATCGACCACCGCGGTCCCGAGTTCGGCGCGCTCGGCCTGAAGGTGCTGGCCGACATCAAGAAAATTTTCAAGACCAAACAGCCGGTGATGATTTACCCGGCCTCCGGCACTGGCGCCTGGGAAGCGGCCCTGGTCAACACCCTGAGCGCCGGCGACCATGTGCTGATGTACGAAACCGGGCACTTTGCCGCGCTGTGGCAAAAACTCGCCGCGCGGGTCGGTCTGAAAACCGAGGTCATGAGCGACCCGGGCGCCGAAGTCTGGCGCCACGGCGTGCGCGCCGACCTGATCGAGGAACGCCTCAAGGCCGACAGCCAGCACAGCATCAAGGCGGTGTGTGTGGTGCACAACGAAACCTCGACCGGCGTGACCAGCAACATCGCTGCCGTGCGCAAGGCGATCGACGCCGCAAAACACCCGGCGCTGCTGCTGGTGGACACCATCTCCGGCCTGGCCTCGGCCGATTACAAACACGACGAGTGGGGCGTGGACGTCAGCATCAGCGGTTCGCAAAAGGGTTTGATGCTGCCGCCCGGCATCAGCTTCAATGCGGTGTCCGCCAAGGCACTCGAAGCCAGCAAGACCGCCAAACTGCCGAAAGCCTTCTGGGCCTGGGACGAAATCATCGAGATGAACAAAAACGGCTACTGGCCGTCCACGCCCAACACCAATCTGCTTTACGGCCTCAACGAAGCCTGCGACATGTTGCTCGAGCATGGCCTTGACGTGGTGTTTGCGCGGCACCAGCGCTGGGCCGAAGGCGTGCGCGCCGCGGTGCGCGCCTGGGGCCTGCAGATCCAGTGCGCCGATGCGGCGGTCTATTCGCCGATCCTGACCGGCGTGATGACGCCCGCGGGTGTGGACGCCGACGCGGTGCGCAAGATCATTTACGAACGTTTCGACTGCTCGCTGGGCACCGGTCTCGGCAAGGTCAAGGGCAGGATGTTCCGCATCGGCCACCTCGGCGACTGCAACGACCTGACCCTGATGGCTGCGCTGTCGGGCTGCGAGATGGGCCTCAAGCTCGCCGGCGTCAAGCTGGCCGGCTCGGGCGTGCAGGCTGCGATGGATCATTTTTCCAGCCATGCCGCAGTGATTCCGCTGCGCAAGGCGGCATAAGCCGTAGCGCCACTTTTTCCGTTACCTGCCTTCGTTTTCCGCGCTTCCGTTCCGATTTCATAAAACCACCTGGAGACAAACCATGCAACGCAGAACACTTGTGACCGCCGGCGCCGCGGCACTGGCTTTTCCCTCACTGATCCTCGCGCAAAACCTGCCCGCCGGGCCGGTGCGCATCATCGTCGGCTTCGCGCCGGGCGGCGGCACCGACATCCTGGCCCGCGTGATCGGCCAGAAGCTCGGCGAGATGTGGAAGACCCAGGTCATCGTCGAAAACAAGGCCGGTGCCTCCGGCACCATCGCGGCCGACTTCGTGGCCAAGGCGCCGGGCGACGGCAACACGCTGCTGATGGCGCACATCAACAGCCAGGCCATCACGCCAGCGCTGCAGAAAGTCAATTACGACGCGGCGAAAGACTTCCAGCCGGTGGTGCTGGTCGGCGTCACGCCCAACCTGCTGATCTGCAATGAAAACCAGCCCGCCAAAAACGTCAGGGACCTCGTCGAGTTGTGCCGCGCCAACCCCGGCAAGATCAGCTTCGGTTCTGCCGGCACCGGCAGCGCGCAACACCTGGCGCTGGAGATGTTCATGCTGGCCGCCAAGGTCAAGGCCATCCACGTGCCCTACAAGGGCTCCGGCCCGATGCTGACCGACCTGATCGGCGGCACCATCCAGTACAGCTTCGACACCATGACCGCGGCCACGCCGCATGTCAAAAGCGGCAAGGCGATTGCGCTGGCGCAGACGCGGCAGCAGCGTGTGCCGGCCTATGCCAACGTGCCGACCATGGCCGAGTCGGGCTTCCCCGGCTTCGAGGCCACCACCTGGTACGGTCTGGCGGGCCCGGCGAAGATGCCGGTGGCCATGGCCAAACGCATGAACGAGGACATCAACAAGGTCATGTTGATGCCCGACGTGATGGAAAAGCTGGCGGCTTCGGGTGCCCAGGACGGCGGCGGCTCGACCGAGAAGTTCGGCGACTTCATGCATGCCGAGCAGATCAAGTGGGCCAAGATCATCAAGGACGGCGGGGTCAAGGCAGAGAGTTGACTCCCCCCCGACAGGGCCTCCAATGCTCGGCACCCCCGCCAGAGGCGGCGGCCCTTCGGAGCCGTCCAGGCCTGCGCAGGCAGGCCTGGAGCCGCGACTCCTCAGCCCCTCAGGGGGCGCCACCTGCGGACCGGCGGAGCCGGATCCGCGGTGACACTGGACTATTGAAAGACACAGGCATCCATGAAAAAACTTCCCCTTGAGGGCGTGAAAGTTCTCGATATCAGCCAGGTGATGGCTGGCCCTTATGCCTGCATGTTGCTGGCCGACATGGGCGCCGACGTGATCAAGGTCGAGCCGCCGGAGGGCGACCTGCTGCGCGTGTCGGGCGGCTCGATGGGCCGCGACAAGAGCATGGGGCCGATCTACATGGCCGCCAACCGCAACAAGCGCTCGCTCTGCCTCGACCTCAAGAAGCCGGCCGCCTGTGCTGTCCTGAAAGAGATGATCAGGACGGCCGATCTCTTCATCCATAACAGCCGCCCGCAGGCCATCGAACGGCTGGGCCTGGGCTACGAGGACCTGAAGAAGATCAACCCCTCGATCATCTATGCCTATTCGCTGGGCTACAAGCGCACCGGCCCCTACGGCCACAAGCCTGCCTTCGACGATCTGGTGCAGGGCGTGAGCGGCGCGGCCTCGCTGCAGTCGCGGGTCGACGGCCTGCCGCCGCGCTTCATGCCCAGCCTGATCGCCGACAAGACGACCGGCCTGCATCTCTGCATCGCCGTGCTGGGCGCGCTGTACCATCGCAAGTGCACCGGCGAGGGCCAGATGATCGAGGTGCCAATGCTCGAGACCCTGGCCTCCTTCTGGCTGACCGAGCATCTGTTCGGCGCGACCTGGACGCCGGCGCGGGGCGACATGGGCTATGACCGCATCATCAACAAGTTCCGCCATCCCTTCCCGACCAAGGACGGCTATGTC
>CALRTF020000043.1:0-22641 GCA_943370985.1 Paenacidovorax caeni | reverse complement strand
CCCCCCACGGCGAGGTTGACCGAGGGATCGCCTTGCAGTTGCAGGTGCACATACCAGTCGGCGCTGAACAGCGGCACAAAACCGAAGTGCGCCTGCCAGAAGGCGGCGGTGCCGGCCACGTCGGCGGTCATGATCACGGGGTAGTAGCTGGTGACTTTCACAGGAGGCTCCTTTCAATTAACATACAGGCTGTATGTGGATCGGATAATAACCTACAGACTGTATGTATGCAAGAAAACAAGACCTCCCGCACCAACCGCGAACGCACGGAAACCACCCGCCAGGCCTTGCTGGACGCGGCGCGTGCGCTGTTTGTGAGCAAGGGTTACAACGACACCTCCACGCCGGACATCTGCGCCTGGACCGAAACCACGCGCGGCGCGCTGTACCACCACTTCGCCGACAAGCGCGACCTGTTCCGCCATGTGCTGCTGCGTGAGGCCGAGGCGGTGACCGCCGACATCCTGGCCGCCACGCCCGACGGCCTGGCGCCGCGCGCCGCGCTGCTCGCCGGCAGCAAGGCCTACCTCGATGCCATGACCGTGCCGGGCCGGACCCGGCTGCTGCTGATCGACGGCCCGGCCGTGCTCGGCAGGGCAGAGATGCTGGCGATGGACGAAGACAACGCTGCCGACACCTTGCGCGAAGGCCTGCTGGCCGCCATCACCGGCGCCGACAAGGTGTCGGTGGACGCCCTGGCGGGGCTGCTGTCGGCGGCTTTCGACCGCGCCGCGCTCGACATCGACGGCGGCGCCGATGCGGTCAGGGTGCGCGCGGCGCTGTTGTGGCTGCTCGAGAAGACGCTTGCCTGACAGGTTCAAGGCACAGACATCAGGCCGACCCTGTGCAGGGCTACACTCGCTGGAAAAATACCGGGGAGGCTCATGCGTTTCATCACACACCTGGCGGCCTTGTGCGCCGTCCTGCTGGCCGCGACCGCCTGGGCGGCGCCCGACCCGGCCGCCTGCCCACCCGAAGCAAAACCGTTCACGCCCGAGCTGTTCAGCCAGGCGGCGGCCCAGGCGCAGGACCGCGGCTTCCTGTGGCGCATCAGCAAGGACCAGCGCAGTTCTTACCTGTACGGCACCATGCACGTCGGCCGGGCCGCATGGATGGCGCCGGGCCCGCTGACCCGGCAGGCGCTGCGCGAAACCGATATCGTCGGCATGGAACTGGACCCGCTGGACCCGGCGGTCGCCGAGGCGATGGCTGCGGTGCTGCGCCGGCCGGCGCGTGTCCTGCCGGCTGCGCTGCAGCACCGGCTGGCGGCACGCTGGCAGGCCGAATGCCTGACAGCGGACGCCCTGAAAACCGGCGCGCCCGAAATGCATGCCTACACGCTGGTGCTGGCGACCGGCCGCCGTGAAGGCCTGGATGCGCTGTATGGCACGGAAATCCTGCTGTCCGTGCTGGCCCGAGGCATGGCGCGGCCGGTGGTGTCACTGGAATCGGTGGCGCTGCAACTGCGGGCCTTGCTGGCCAGGAACGATGCCGAGGCCCAGGCCATGGTGGGCGATGTGCTGGACGACCTTGAAAGGGGTCGCGTGCGTACCGTGTTGTTGCGCACGACGCAGGCCTGGGAGCGCGCTGACCTGGCAGAGCTGGAAAGTTATGCCCAGTGGTGCGAATGCCTGGAGACCGAAATGGACCGTGTGCTGCTCAAGCGCCTGCTCGACGAGCGCAACCCGGCGCTGGCAGCCCGCATCGATCAGATACACCGCGCCGGCAGCCGCCTGTTCGCCGGTGTGGGGGCGCTGCACATGGTCGGCCCGGGCGGCTTGCCGGCCCTGATGGCGGCGCGCGGTTACCGGGTCGAGCGGCTGCGTTAGGTTTTCAGGCAAACAGGCCGTCAGCCCCCGTCAGACAAGCGCGGCCAGCTATCAAATCAGTAGCGACTACAGGGCGAACCCGCGCGGGCCCTAGTCCCAGAACGGCCTGGCCTGCAGCGCAAGCCGGTCGCAGGCCTGCTGGCAGGCCTGCACATGCATGTCGCGGCGCGCGCTGAGCCAGCCGGCGCCGAACAGCGCGCGCGGGTCATGGCCCGACAGGCCTTGCCAGACCTGCAGCGCTGCGACTTCGTCATGGTAGATGCCGAGTGCGTCCTGCAGCGGCTTCAGGGCCGCCAGGTAGGTGGTGGCCTTGCGCCTGGCAAACAGCGGCTGCGCGAACTCGGCCAGGTAACGCAGGCGCTTGAGGCGCTTGCGCAGCGCATGTTGTCCGTCTTCGGGCAGGTCCGTGAATTGGCGGCCGCGCGCCAGCACCTGCCTGTGCAGGCGCGCCAGGCGTTTGCGCAGGAATTTTTTCGGCGTTGGGGTGTCGGGTGCAGACGCGTCGTCGCCAGCGGCACCATGCACAAAACCGACCAGGCCCAGCAGGGCCTGCTGGAACACCGGCGATTGCACAGCGCTGGCGGTGCTGGGCAGCGCGTCGAGCGCGCCGTCCCAGTCCAGCGGCGGCCCGCCGGCGGCCGCGATCCGGCCCTGCAGCGTGTGCCTCAGGTAGTCGCGGTCGCGGTGCCGGCCCAGCGCGCGAAACAGATCGGCCAGCGCCTCTTCCCAGGGCCCGCCCCAGCCGCCGGCCAGCGGTTCGAGTTCGCGCAAGGCGGTGCGCAGCCGGCGCAGGCCCACGCGCAGCTGATGGATATGCTCTTCGCCGGTGCAGCCGCCGGCCACCTCGCTGGCATTGGCCAGCACCTGGTCCAGGCAAGCCGACACCACGGCGGCAGCCACCTCGCCGCTGGCGGCGTGGCGGGGAAAACGCGCTGGGCGGGCGCTGGTGGCAGGGCTGAAGTCCAGGCCCGCCGCCAGGCGCTGGCCTTTCATGGACTTGCTCACGCTGCTGAGCCACAAGCCATGCCTGAGGCACCAGTTGCCGGCCAGCGCCACCACGCCGGCCGCCGGGCCCTGCTTGAGTTCCAGCTCCAGCTCGCTGACGGGCAGCGTGCTGGGGCCGGCGGCAATGTGCCCCCGGTCCAGCGCCAGTTCGACCAGCGCACCGCGCGACCGCACGCGCCGGGTCAGGCGGACGATGTCGGTGGCGTAAACCTGCGCCAGCGCAGGGAAAGCGTCGCCGGGTTTGAGCTTCAGGGCCTGGCGGATGCTGTCGCCAACAGCGGTGCCGCTGTGGCGCGCCAGCTCGGGCACGGACGGCGCCCTGGTGCCCAGCGCCACGTTGTGTTCCAGCCGTTCCAGCGGCCTGCCGCCGGGCGCCTTGGCCGTCTGCACCCACAAGCGGCCTTCCTTGCGCAGCCGCAGCACCACACCCTGCGCCGCCAGTGCGCCGCCGGGCGTGTCGAAATAACTCGCCTGCAGCCGCTGCTGCGCAACGCGGCCACGGCGCATGGCGGCCTCGACGCCCGCCCGCCGTGCGGAAGGGATTTCAAATTTGAGTTCGAACTCGGTCATGGTGTGCAGTGATGGGGCCGGGTTGTCCATCCTACGCGGCTGGCAACGCGGTGTCATGCATGCAGGCGCCAAATGGCGGCCATCATCGGCGCCCTTGACCTGACGCAAGTCCGAACCGCCCGCCAGCGTCAAGAATCGGCACTTTGCCCTGTGTTGCCCATGCTCCGATTCCTGCCTTCCTTCCTGCGCGGTGCCATTGCGCTGCTGCTGCTGGTTTTCAACACGCTGTTCTGGTGTGCCTGGCTGTTCGCCTTCTCGCTGGTCAAGCTGCTGTTGCCGTTTCATGCGGTGCGCACGCGCATCGACCCGCTGCTCAATGCCGTCGCCACCGTCTGGATTGCCTGCAACAGCGGCTGGATGCGGCTGACACAGGCGACCGTGTGGGACGTGGCCGGCGTCGACGAGCTGCCGCGCCAGGGCTGGTACCTGGTCAATGCCAACCACCAGTCGTGGGTCGATATTTTTGTGTTGCAGCATGTGCTGAACCGGCGTATTCCCATGCTGAAGTTTTTTCTCAAGCAGCAGCTGATCTGGGTGCCCGTCATCGGCCTGGCCTGGTGGGCGCTGGATTTTCCCTTCATGCAGCGCCACACCAAGGCCGACCTGCGCAAACACCCGGGCCGCCGCCTGCAGGATCGCGAGGCCACGCGCCGCGCCTGCGAAAAGTTCTCGCTGGTGCCGACCAGCGTGATGAATTTTGCCGAGGGCACCCGCTTCACGCCGGCCAAACACGCGGTCCAGGCCTCGCCTTACCGGCACCTGCTCAAACCCAAGGCCGGCGCGCTCGCGCTGGCCATCAACGCGATGGGCGAGAAGTTTCATTCGCTGATCGACGTCACCATTGTTTACCCGGCGGGCGTGCCCAGCTTCTGGGATTTTCTGTGCGGCCGGGCGCCGACCATCGTCGTGCGCGCGCAGCAGCTGCCGATTCCGGCCGGGTTCAGCGCCGGCGACTACGGCGGTGACCCCGCTTTTCGCATGCAGTTCCAGCAGTGGCTGACCGCGTTGTGGGACCACAAGGACAGGCAGATAGACGCGCTGCTGGCCTGAGCCGCGCCGCCCGGCCGCAGATGCCGCTCCTTCGTCATCAAATCGTGCGCCAGCCCCCGTCGGACGGGGATTGACAGCTATCAAATCAGGAGCGATCGGGCGGCCGGCGCAGCCGCCTGCTCAGTGCAGGCGATCGGCCAGCTGCGCCAGTCCGGCGCGGCGGTGCACCCCGAGTTTTTCGAACAGGCGCTGCAAATAGGTGCGCACGCTGGGCAGGGCGATCGCGAGTTCGCGCGCGATCTCCTTGTCGGTCAGGCCGCGGCAGACGCAGCGTGCCACTTCCAGTTCACGCCGGCTCAACACGGCCAGGGGCAGGGGACTTGCATGTTCAGCAGGAAGCGAGCGGCGCGCGCGCCGGAGCGCGGCCACGAAGGCCGGCGCCAGCATGTCCAGCAACTGCTTGTCGTGGGCGCTGAATTCGCTGCCGCTGCGGCCGCGCCAGATGCGCAGGTCACCCAGCGCCTCGTCGCCGTCAAACGCATGAAGGTTGATACCCCAGTGCAGGCCGTCGCGCGCCAGGAAGTCGTTGAAGAACTCGGTTTTCAGGAACTCCCGACGCGGCATCACCTCGCTGACCAGGGTGGCGTGGCGGCGCGACTGCAGCGCGAAGGTGATCGGGTCGCGGTACTGGTACCAGGCTTCGTAGCGCTGCAGGTTGGACGGATCCATGTTGATGGCCACGGGGTGCGAAAAGCAGCCCGCCGGCGCGCTCCAGATGTAGGAGGCAAAGTGGTCGGCGCGGAACAGGGCCAGTGTGGCCTGGCCCATGCGCTCGCGGATCTCGCGCTCGTTCAGGTCTTCAGCCAGCAGCGAAAAGCAGGTGGCCAAAGCGCGTTGCTCGTTGCCGGACAGGAACATGGCAGGCCTCTCGGGGAGAACAGGGCGGGGGAACCCGGGTGATGCGGCAAGCCTAGCGCCATCGACGGTGCCGGTCAATCGGCCGTGTCATTGATTTCGATGACAAGACAGCCGGGACGGCAGACGCGATGATGTCGCGGCAAGCACCACCACACACGAGGAGTGACCATGGCCCGTTTTTCCCTTACACACCGCTGCAGCGCCATCGCGGCCGCCGCCGCGCTGTCCGCCTGCAGCGGACCGGGCGGCCTGCGCGGCACGCCCGACATCGACATCCTCACCGCCAGCGAGGCGGCGGCCCGCATCTGCAGCGGTGAACTGAGCAGCGAAACCCTGGTACAGGCCTATCTGGTGCGCGCCAAAGCCCGGCCCGAGCTCAACGCCTTTGTCACGCTGGACGAGGCCGGTGCGCTGCAGGCTGCTCGCGCGGCCGACCAGCGCCGCGCCCAGGGCGGGGCCTGCCTGCCGCTGCAGGGTGTGCCCATCGTCGTCAAGGACAACATCCAGGCGCGCGGCCTGCCCGCCACGGCCGGCACGCCGGCGCTGAAAAACTTTGTGCCCGGCGCCGACGCACCTGTGCTGCAAAAGCTGCGCGATGCCGGCGCCATCGTGCTCGGCAAGACCAATATGCATGAACTGGCCTTCGGCATCTCGGGCTACAACCCGGCCTTCAACACCGGCCCGAATCCCGGCGTGCGCAATGCCTACGACGCCAGCAAGATGGCCGGTGGTTCCTCGTCCGGCAGTGCGGCCGCGCTGGGCGCGCGCATGGCACCCGCGGCGCTGGGCACCGACACCGGCGGCTCGCTGCGCTTGCCCTGTGCACTGAACGGCTGTGTCTCGCTTCGGCCAAGCATGGGGCGTTACCCGCAGGCCGGCATCGCACCGATCTCGCACACACGCGACACGGCCGGCCCCATGGCTGTGGCGATGGCCGACGTGGAACTGCTGGACCGCGTGGTCACCGGTGCGCCCGCCTTGCCGGCTGCCGAGCTCAAAGCTGTGCGCCTCGGCGTGATGCCCGGCTTCCTGGCCAACCTGGACAGCGACACGCGCGCAGCCTGGGAAACTGCGCTGGTCCGCATCAAGGCGGCCGGCGTGACCGTGGTCGATGTCGCCATGCCGCAGCTCGCCGATCTCAACGGCAAGGTGGGTTTCCCCATCGCGCTGTACGAGGCCCACGACGACATGGTGGCTTACCTGGCCCGCTACAACACCGGCATCAGCATCGGCCAGATGGCAGCCAGCATCGCCAGCCCCGATGTGAAGGGCACCTACGAGGCGCTGGTGATTCCGCGCAAGCTGCCCGGGCCGAACGGGCTGGTCGATGCCGCGCCCATCTACCAGGCGGCCCTGAGCGTGCACCGGCCCGCGCTGGTCAAGCTGTATGCCGACACCTTTGCCGGCCAGCGGCTCGATGCGCTGGTGTTCCCGACCGTGCCGCGCACCGCGCTGCCGGCCACGCCCGAGGCCAGCAGTCTGGAGAACTTCGGCCTGTTCATCCAGAACACCGACCCCGGCAGCAACGCCGGCATTCCCGGCATACAGCTGCCCATGGGCCTGGGCGCCAGCAGCCGCCTGCCGGTCGGGCTGGAGCTGGACGGACCGGCCGGCAGCGACAGGCGGCTGATTGCGATCGGCCTGGCGCTGGAAGCGGTGCTGGGACGGCTGCCGGCGGCGCGCGCCCAGCCCTGACGCCGGGCTGGCTGCTATCGTATTCATAGCTGCGTGCGCATACGGAACAGGGGCTGGAGGCTGATTCTTCTCTCTAAACCCTGCCATACCAGCCAGCCGCCCAGCAGCAGCAGCCCGCCCATGAAGCAGGCGCGAAATCCCTCCTGGCTCAGTTCGTCGCGCAGGCGCTGGCCCAGCCACATGCCCAGCAGCGCCGGCAGCAGCATCAGCAGCGACTGCGTGGCCGAGTCGGTGTTCAGGTGGCGGCTGCCGGCCAGCGTGACGGCCAGCGCCAGCGTCGACACGGTGAAGGACAGGCCCAGCGCCTGCGCCATCTCGTCTTTTTTCAAGCCCAGCGCCTGCAGCCAGGGCACGGCCGGCAGCACGAAGACGCCGGTGGCCGCGGTCAACAGGCCGGTCAGCGTGCCTGTGATGCCTGACAGGGCCGCTTCGTGCCGCGGCCTGGGCGGTGGCAGCCGCAGTCCCGCCAGACCGGCCAGCGCATAAACCACCAGGCTCAGCCCCAGCCAGAGCATGGCCCGGCTTCCCGCACTGGCCATCCAGCCATGACCCAGCCCCACGCCGAGGCAGACACCGGCCAGCAGCGGCCAGAGGCGTCGGAACAGCGTGCGCAGATGCGGGCCGCGCAGCATCTGCCACAGGTTGGTCACCAGCGAGGGCAGCACCAGCAGCGCCGCGCCTTCGGCCACCGGCATCATCAGCCCCAGCAGGCCCATGGCCACCGTCGGCAAGCCCATGCCCAGCACACCCTTGACGCCACCGGCCGCGAGAAAAACAAAACTCACGAGCATGAAGTTGTGGACGTCGGGGACAAACATGGGCGCTCCTCTTGAAAGGCCTGAAGTGTGGCCCGCCCGTGCGGTGCTGACCATCTGTCTTTGCTTGAGGTAGGCTCAGTGCTGTGTTGAGCTACCCCTGACTGCCATGCGTTTCGACTGGACCGACCTTCAGCTGTTTGTGTTTGCCTGCGAGGCCGGCAGCATGACGGCCGCCGCCGAACATTCACACCTGACGCTGGCCGCCGCCAGCGCGCGCCTGCGCGGCATGGAGGCCCAGGCCGGTGTTGCGCTGCTGCGCCGCCACTCGCGCGGGGTGAAGCCCACACCGGCCGGCGAGGCGCTGCTGCGCCATGCGCATGCGGTGCTGGCGCAGATGGCGCAACTGCGCGGTGAACTTGCGCTGCATGGCCGCGGTGCGCTCGGCAAGATCCATCTGATGTGCAACACCTCGGCGCTGGTGCATCATTTGCCGCCCCGGCTGGCGGCCTTTTTGCAGAAGTATCCGGCCATAGACACCGTGGTCGAGGAAAGCGCCAGCCACCTGACGGTGCAGGCGGTGCGACAGGGAGCGACGGACATCGGCATCACGTCGGATGCCGAAGACCTGAGCGGTCTGCAGACCGCCTTCTTCTGCAAGGACCCGCTGGTCCTCGTGCTGCCGCGCGGCCATGCCCTGGCGCGCCAGCGCAGCGTGTCGTTCGAACAGGCGCTGGACACCGACCTGGTCGGTTACGCCACCACCAGCGCGTTACACACCTATCTGAGCCTGCAGGCCGCGCAGCTCGGCAAACCCATGCGCCTGCGCGCAAGCCTCGGCAGTTTCGACGCGATCTGTACGTTGGTGGGGCAGGGCATTGGTGCGGCGGTGGTGCCCGCTGCGGCGCTGAGGACAGGTGACCGGCGGGTGACTGTGCGGCCTCTCTCGGATGTTTGGGCGAAGCGGGCGCTGGTGGTGTGTGCGCTGCCGGATCTGGCGGAGGCGCAGCCGGCCGGGCGGCTGTTCGACTTGTTGACCTCAGGTACGGGAGCTGCCCGCAACTAGCGTCACTTTTTGCGTGTATTCGGCCTTCGGAAAGGCGTTGGAGAACCCTCAAGCAAGCTTCTTCTGGTGCGCCCGTGGCTCAGGCCGGCAAGTTGTGCATAGGAATATCCTCATCCACCGCCAGCTTGTCCAGTTGCCCGCAGGTCTGCGTGAGGAAAAAAGCGGCAACGGCGTCGTGCGTGGCCGGTGCGAACATGGTGCTCATGTCCTTCATCGCCACGCCCGCGGCGGCGCACAGGCTGGCCGCGAAGTGCGGCTCCAGCGCCGCGACCGCGACGCGGCCGTCCTTGCACGGGTAGACGCGGTAACCGGCGTGGCCGCCGCCGACCGCCGAACCCGGCTTGGTCAGGCCCCAGTGGCGGGGCAGGCCGAGGTAACTCGCTGATTCGGACAAGGCCACTTCCAGGAACACGCCCTGCGGATGCGGGTCGCCGGTGCCGGCATAAGGTTCGCGCTGGCGCAGCACTGCCTGCAGCACGGCTTCGCTGGCCATCAGCGAGCCGCCCATGTCGGCGTAGAGGGTGGGCGGCAATTCCAGGCCGGTCACCAGGTCCTTGTCGGCCATATAGGTCAGGTCGTGGCCGGGTGCTTCGCCCAGTGCGCCGGGCGCGCCGACGATGGCGACATGCGACAGCGCGGGCCAGGCGGTGTGGATTTTTTTCCAGCCCAGGCCCAGCTTCTCGATGGCCGACGGGCGAAATGAAGTGAGCAACACGTCGGTCTTCGCGAGTTCGCGCTGCAGCACTTTTTGCCCTTCGTCGGTCTTGAGGTCGGCGCTTTGCACCTTCACGCCTTCATGCAGGGCCGCATAAGCCGCGGGGTTGTACTGGCCCATGGGGTCACCGGCGGGCGGCTCGAGCTTGATACAGCTCGCGCCCATGCGGCGGCAGCGCATCAGCGCGGCCGGGCCGGGCAGGTTGAGCGCCAGGCTCAGGATGCGCACGCCCTGGAGCGGCTGGAAAGCGGGGGTGGGGGATGGCATGGGTCAAAGTCTCCGGCGTTGGGCGGGCAGGGCGCCCGGCTGTGGTTTTGATCTGACCTTACCAGAGTCGCCCCCGCCCACCACCGCCATCAAGGTTCAAACAGGTCTGACTGTTGTCTGGCCCGGATTTTCAATAAATTTATGTTTTACAGTAATTAATTATTGTTTTACAGAAAATATTACGGCATACTGGCCGCCTCAACTCGAGGGGTGCCCCATGAAAACCACATTGACTGCCGCCACGCTGTCGGGACCGGAAGTGCAGCGCCTGAACAGCGCCTTCGCCTGGGCCTGTGCCCTGTTGGCTGTGGCGCTGCCGCTGGCCGTGCTCTACCAATTGGTGACCACACCGACCCAGGGGCTGCTGCTGCGCGCCGGTGTCAGCCTGTCGGCGGTGCAGGTGGCCATGCTCGATGTGGAACTGTGGCAGCGTTTGCTGGCGGTGGGCCTGGGCATGTTGCCGGTGTGCTGCGCGTCTTACGGACTGGTTTGCGCCATGCGCTGCTTTTCAGGTTTCTCGCAGGGCGAATATTTCAGCCTGCGCACCGTGCGTTACCTGCGCGGTTGTGCGGCCGGTGTGTTTGCCTCGGTGGTGACCGGCTTTTTTGCGGGCATGGCCATCAGTGTGTTGCTGACCCTGGGCGCGCCTGCCGGTCAGCGCGCGCTGGCCGTGGGCCTGGGCAGCAACGAACTGATCACGCTGCTGTTTGCCGGCATGGTCTGGCAGATCGCCGCCGTGATGTCGCGCGCCGTGGCGCTGGCCGAAGAAAACGCGCAGTTCGTCTAGTCAGCCAGCAAGCCAGCTCTCCCGTGTCCATCGTTGTCAAACTCGATGTGATGCTGTCGGAACGCAAGGCCAGGTCCAAGGACCTCGCGGCCTACGTCGGCATCACCGAAGCCAACCTGTCGCTGCTCAAGCAGGGCAAGGTCAAGGGCGTGCGTTTTGACACCCTGATGAAGATTTGCGAGTTTCTCGATTGCCAGCCCGGGGACTTGCTGGTGTACCAAGGCGAAGGCGAGATTCAGGGCTGACCCGCCGCCCTTCATGGCTCAGCTGCCGAAATCCAGCGGCAGGCCGACGTAGTTCTCGGCGACCGAGCGCGCCCCGACTTCCGAATTGACGATGTAGTCGAGCTCGGCGTCCTGCAGCTTCTGGCCGATGGGACCGTTTTCCGGGAAGTTGTGCATCAGGCCGGTGAACCACCATGAAAAGCGCTCGGCGCGCCAGATGCGCCGCAGGCAGCGCTCGGAATAACTGTCGATGCCGGCTGCGCTTTTCTCGGCGTAGAACTCGATCAGTGCGCCAGACAGGTACTTGACGTCGCTGGCGGCCAGGTTCAGGCCCTTGGCGCCGGTGGGCGGCACGATGTGCGCGGCATCTCCGGCCAGGAACATGCGACCGAAACGCATGGGTTCGGCGACAAAGCTGCGCAGGGGTGCGACGCTTTTTTCGATCGACGGACCGGTGACGAGGTGCTCGCGGCCGCCCGCGTCCAGGCGCAGGCGCAACTCGTTCCAGAAGGCCTCGTCCGACCAGGCCTCGACCTTGTCGGTCAGCGGCACCTGCAGGTAGTAGCGGCTGCGTGTGGCGCTGCGCTGCGAACACAGCGCAAAGCCGCGTGTGCTGTTGACGTAAATCAGTTCATGGTGCACCGGCGGTGTGTCGGCAAGCACGCCCAGCCAGCCGAAAGGGTAGACCTTTTCGTACTCGGTGATGGACCCCTCGGGCACGCTGGCACGGCACACGCCGTGAAAGCCGTCGCAGCCGGCGATGAAATCACATTCGATCTCGAAGGTCTGGCCGTCCTTGTCGTAGGTCACGCGCGGCTTGTTCGTGTCGAAATCGTGAACCGCCACGTTGCCGGCCTCGTAAATGGTGGTGAGGCCGGCCGCGCGGCGCGCGTCCATCAGGTCGCGGGTGACTTCGGTCTGGCCGTAGACCATGACGTTTTTGCCGCCGGTCAGGCCGTTCATGTCGATGCGGTGGCGTTCACCCTTGAACAACATGTCGAAGCCGCCGTGCACCATGCCTTCCTTGTGCATGCGCTCGCCGACACCTACTTCGTCCAGCAGGTCGATGGTGACCTGCTCGAGCACGCCGGCGCGAATCCGGCCCAGCACATAGTCGCCGCTCTGGCGCTCGATGATGACGGCGTCTATGCCGGCCTTGTGCAGCAACTGGCCGAGCAGCAGGCCGGACGGGCCTGCGCCGATGATGGCAACCTGGGTACGCATGTGTTTGTCTCCGCTGGTGTCGAACCGAAAGATGAGCCGCTAGCGTAGGGGCTGCGCCGCGCCCTGACCAGACAGCGGGGCAGGGCGCATCCCCCCTTTGCACGATCTGCAGGCAGCTTGTGCGATGATCGCGCAATGAGCACGGTTTCCACCCCGCCCAGCCGCACCGCCGGCGCATTGCAAGGCAAGCGGCCGATTGCCAGGGCCGACCTGATCGAAGGCATGGCCAAGGGCATGGCCGTGCTGGAGAGGTTCGACACGCAGCGCCAGCGCCTGAATGCCACGCTGGCCGCCGAACGCGCCGGCATCACGCGCGCGGCGGCGCGCCGCCACCTGCTGACGCTGGCGCACCTGGGCTACCTGGAAACCGACGGCAGCTATTTCTGGCTGGCCGCCAAGGTCTTGCGTTTTTCCGGCAGCTACCTGGCGTCCGCGCGTTTGTCGCGCGCCATCCAGCCGACGCTGAACCGTCTCGCCGCGCAAACCCAGGAGTCGTTTTCTGCCGGCGTGCTCGACGGCGACGAGGTGGTCATCGTCGGGCGCAGCGGCTACGACTGGAAAAGTGCCTCACCCGGCGCGGTGCGCGTGCTGGCCTACGGCCTGCACCTGGGTGCGCGCCTGCCGGCCCATGCAACCTCCACCGGGCGCGTGCTGCTGGCAGCGCAGGGCAAAACCGCTTTCACGCAGTGGCTCAAGGGCCGTTCACTGGCGCGCCTGACCCCCCGGACCGTGATCGACCCCAAGCTGTTCCGGGGCGTGATCGAACAGGTGCGCGCGGACGACTTCTGTCTGGCGGTCGAGGAGCATGAGCTCGGTGTGCACGCGCTGGCGGTGCCGCTGCGCAACATGCAGGGCAAGACCGTGGCGGCACTGAATGTGGTGGCCTCGCCGCAGCGCCTGAGCGGGCCGGCCATGCAGCAGGGCCTGCTGCCCTTGCTGCTCGATGCGGCGCGTGAGTTGCGGCCGCTGCTCTAGGGAACGGATCGGGGCGCGCGGCGCGCAGGGCGGCAGGACAAGGCAGGCCCGTATCGGGCGGCCGTACGCTGGTCCGGAAGTCCTCCGGAAGGCATGGCGAACTAAAATCCTCCGATGGAGGCCAAAACCAGGAAAAGCGAACTGACCCGCAATGCGATCATCGCGGCTGGTATCGACATCGCCCTGCGACACGGCTTGGGTGCCGTGACGGTACCCAGCCTGGCAGAGCAGCTGCGACTGTCCAACAGTGGGATTTTTTCGCGGATAGGCTCGATTGAGACTTTGCGGATTGCCCTGGTGGATGAATACGGCAGGCGTTTTCTGGCGGAGATCTTTTTTCCGGCGCTGACACGGCCGCGCGGCCTGGAACGCCTGGATGCGATGGTGGAGAGCTGGATAGCGAGAATCTGCACCGGTGACGGCAGCAGCATGGCGCTGTATGAAGTCACCGGCTTTTCCATGGATCAGGCTGCACGCGACACCCGCGCGATTCTGGTGGGCCATATCAGGGCATGGCGGGCGATCATGATGCGTACGGTCATGCAGGCCATGGCCCAGCAACAATTGCGGGACGACATTGATCCCGCATCACTGATTCTGGAGATCCAGTGCCTGGTGCTCGGGGTGATGTTCGAGTACCGCGTGATGAACGACGCCAGCACGGCCGCCAAAGGCATCGCGGCCTACAGGGCATTGATCGACCGGGCCAGGAAGCCGGCGGCAAGTGCCTGAAGCTGGAGCGGTCGCCGTGGCGGCGGTTCAGGTATGGCAGTCAGCAAAGGGGTCCACGCCCGCCAGCTTTTGCTCCAGCCAGCGCTGGCTGACGCCTGACACCCAGTGACGGATGTGGACGGTTGCCGGCATGCACACCGGTCCCAGGTCTGCGAAATACCCCAGTGCCATCACTTCGAGACGCGGAGTCACCTCGTCGGCCACCCAGTCCAGAAAGTCGCGCGGCATTTTGGCGGTTCTTTTCCTGACCATGCTGCCCACCAGCTCGTCGAGAATTTCGACAGCTCTCAGCACGAACAGGTCGGAAGGTGTCAGGCGTGCCGGGCCGAGCGAGGGTTTGGCGGTGCGGCGGGCGGCCCAGGCCGGGGGCCGGTAGCGGACCGATGGCTTTGGTTCGGGAAGCAGGCTGGAGGCTGGCACGGTGTGCTCAGGACATGATGCGGCCGTCGCCGGACAATATGCCCAGATCCACATAGCGTGAACCGACATGTGCACCGGCGCCGCTGTAGTCAATCTGGAAACCACCGAGGTCGAAATTGCGGATGCCGGCAATGGCCTGCAGCAGTTTTTCCCGGTCGGTGCTGCGGCCGCTTCGTTGCAGCGCCTCCGCCATGACCCGCATGTTGATATAGCCCTCCAGGCTGCCGGTGGACATGCGCTCCTGTCCGGCGGCACGCATCGCCGTCGTGTACTCGCGAATGATCTGGTGTTTGGACCGATTCGGCTCGGGAAACACCAGGGTGATGGCGATACCTCTGGCACTCATGCCGAGCTCCCGGATGCCGTCCCGGGTAAACGTCGGGCTGATCCCTGCGATGGGCATGCTTGGCGAGATTTTGCGCAATGCGGCGACCAGGCCGGTGGTACCGGCGCCAGTGCTGCCCAGGACCACGGCTGACGGTTTGGCTGCCAGGATCTGGGCCACGGCCGCATCGACGTTTTTGCCGTCCATGGACAGGCCATACGCGCCGAGCATGGTGATGCCGGCGCTTTTGAGCAGCCCGAGGGTTTCTTCGGACACTTCCTTGCCGTAGGCATTGTCGGTGTAGGCCAGGGCGACATTCTTGATGCCCATGGAGCCAATGTTCTGAACCAGGCGTTGAATCTCGTCGCTGTAACTTGCGCGGATGTGGAAAAGGTTGCGCAATCCGGTCTTGCGCAGACTGCTGGCGCCCGTCAGAGGCGCAAGATGGACGAGGCCCGCAGACTCGATCAGCGGCGTGATCGCCGCATTGTTGGCGGTGCCGAGGCAGGACATCAGTCCCACGACGGCCGGGTTTGCGGCCAGCAGCTTGATGTTGTCCACACTTCGCTTGGGCAGGTAGGCGTCGTCCAGCACCTCCATATGAACCGGGCGATCATGGATGCCGCCCTTTGCATTGATTTGCCCAAGCGCTGCAAGCACGCCTTTCTGATTTTCAACACCAAAGGCGCCCAGAGGTCCGGTCAGGGCTGCCGTGCTGCCGATGACCCATGGCTTCGAACTCGCAACAGCATGCGAAATTTGGGATGAGAGAACAAAAGGCATGGCAGCAGCCGCGCCGGACAGGATCAGTTTTCTGCGGTTCATGGGCGATAGAGGATTAATATAAAAGTAGCAGTAAACGTCTTTTGTCAAGAGTTTATATACTTAGTTTATCTGATATTTCTTGTAAATAGCATGAGCATGCTAAAAATCTGTGCCGGCCTTGATGCATGCGAAATTTGTCGGGCACCGGCCGCCATCGGATGCCGGGTGGCGGTCGCCGGCGGACCGGCAGGGTGGAATCGTGGAGCTCCAGCCCAAGCGGCATCGGGCCGCCCGGACACCACGGGGACTGAGTCTCAGGGCGCCGCGCCGGGCAGGGTGAAGAAAAAAGTCGCGCCCTGCTCGGGTGCAGCTTGGGCCCAGATACGTCCGCCGTGGCGCACGATGACCCGCGCCACGGTGGCCAGGCCGATGCCGGTGCCGGCGAATTCGGTGCTGCCGTGCAGGCGCTGGAAGGTTCCGAACAGCTTGTCTGCATAGGCCATGTCGAAACCGGCGCCGTTGTCGCGTACAAAGTAGGCCTGGTGTTCGGCGGACCAGCCGACCTCGATCGCGGCCCGCTCGCGCCGTTCACTGAATTTCCAGGCATTGCCGAGCAGGTTTTCCATGACGGCGCGCAGCAGGCGTGAGTCGCCGTGCACCGTCAGGCCCGGGGCGATGGTGAGGTCGGCCTGGCGGCCGGGCGCATGCGCGTGCAGGCTGTCCAGCACCTCCCGGGCCAGCTGGCTCAGGTCGACCGGCTCGACACGCAGTTCCTGGCGCGTCACGTGGGCGAGCGACAGCAGGCCCTCGATCAGCTGGCCCATCTGGGTGACGCCGGCCTGGATGCGTGACAGGTAGTGGGCAGCCCTGCCGCTTTGCGTGCTGCCCAGTTCCTTGGCCAGCAGGCGGCTGAAGCCGTCGACCGTGTTCAGCGGCGCGCGCAGGTCATGCGACACCGAATAGGAAAAGGCCTCGAGTTCCGAGTTGGAAAGGCGCAGCGCGGTTTCCACCGCCTTCAACTCGGTGATGTCGATATCGATGCCCACCCAGAACAGCAGCTCGCCGCTGTTGTTGAACACTGGCGAGCTGCGGTAGGACATGGTGTGGTAGTTGCCGTCACGGGCGCGCAGGCGCCGCGTCCCGGTGTAGGACTTGCCGGTTTGGGAAGCTTGCCGCCATTGCCCGGTCATGTCGCCCACGTCGTCCGGGTGCACCAGCGCCAGCCACGCATGCCCCATCCAGTCGGGCGGTGCGCCGCCGCACAGCGCATACCAGGCGCGGCTCGCAAAGGTGGCCGCGCCTGCCGGGTCCAGCGTCCAGATCGGCTGGGGCGCCTGCTCCGCCAGCGCCCGGAACAGCGCCTCCTGCCGGGTCAACTCGGCGGTGCGCTGGGTGATTTTTTCCTCGAGCCCGCTGTTGAGCTCCTGGACCTGCGCCAGCAGCCGGACGTTTTCGATGGCGATCTGGGCCAGCTCGGCCAGTTCGGTGGCGATGTATTCATCCTGCCGCGTGAAGTCGCCTTCCGCCTTGTCCGACAGTTGCAGCACCCCGATGTTGCTGCCGTCGCGGCCGGTGACAGGCACAGCGAGCCAGCCGCGCATGGCCGGGTGTTTGTCCGCATAGGCCCCGAAACCGCGCCATCGCGGATGAGCCTCGAGTTCGGCCTGGGTCAGGCGCAGCGGCCGGTTGGTCTCGCAGACCACGGCGTAGATGCCACTGCCGTCGGGGGGCTCCACCAGATGGCGCCAGGCCGCGTATTTGTCGGACAGTGACAGCGCGGTGATGGACTGCGCCCAGTCGCTGCTTTGCGTGAGGCTCATGATGGCCTGGTGCGCGCCTGTGATTGCGCGCGCCTGATCGGCCACCTCCTGCATCATCGCGTCCAGGCTGTGGTGCCGGGTGATGGCCTGGGCGGCCTCCGCGGCCGCTTGCAGCGCCTCCAGCTGTGCCTGCACCTCGCGCTCCGCCATCACCCGCGTGGTGACGTCCTGCAAGGCACCCTGCATGCGGATCATCTGGCCCTGCGGGTTGTAGACGGCGCGACCCATGGAGCGCACCCAGATGTTGCGTCCCGTGCCGGTGACCATTTCGACCTCGACGTCGAAAGGCGTGCCGTTTTCAAGGCATGCCTGTGCCACCCGGCTGGCCAGCGCCTGCGACGGCGGGGTGCACAGGGCGATTGCGGTGTCCAGTGTGGGGGCGCTTGCGGGAGGCAGCTCCAGCACAAACGACGCCTCCTGCGACCACCTGAAACGCATGCTGGGCAGCTCCAGCGCCCAGCCCCCCATGCGGGACAGCTGGCCCGCCATGCCCAGCAGTTCGGCCTGGGTCGTCATGGCGGCCTCGGCCTGCTTGAGGTCGTCGATGTCGGTCGCGGTCCCGTAATAGGCCACGACACGGCCCTGCGCGTCGCGGTTGGGAATCACCCGCGCCAGTTGCCAGCGGTAGCTCCCGTCGGCGCAGAGCAGGCGGTGTTCGTTGTGCATGCTCTGCGCGCTTTCGATGGCATTGCGAAAATCGTCCGCCGTGCGTTGCAGGTCGTCAGGGTGGATACGGATGAACCAGCCGCTGTTCCTCGCTGCTTCCGGCGGCTGCCCGGTCACGTGGGTCCACTGGTCATTGATGAAGGCCATGTGGCCGCGCGCATCGGTTATGAACACAATTTGCGGCATGGCCTGTGCCAGTTGGCCGAAGCGCAATTCGGTCTGTTCGCGCTGCTTTGCGTTGCGGTAGAGCAGGGCGGACAGCAAACCCATGCCGGCAATCGCTGCCAGCCATATGGCCAGCGAGAGGATGGCGAAACGCTCCCAGGGGTCGAGCATGGCCGCAGCTGTCCTTCCGACGTACACCACGAACTGCGGATAGACCGACAGCCGGCGGTAGGCGTTGGTGCGCTCGACGCTGTCAAACGCACTGACGGAGGTGAATTTCCCGGACGGGCTGCGGGGAAGGTGCTCGGTAAAAAGGGGCAGGGATGCGAACGACCGCTCCATCAGCGCATCGTCCGCCGGACTGCGCAGCATCAGCACGCCGTCCAGCCGCATCAGACCGATGGCGCCGTTCTCGCCGAGGTCGATATCCTGCCACGCCTGCTCGAAGTAAGGTGGCTCGATGGCCGCGACGATCACACCTGTCAACGCGCCGGTGGACGAGCGCAGGGGGCGGGAGGCGGCGATCAGCCAGGTCCCGGTGGTGCGGCTGCGCACCGGGGCGCTGACGTGGAATCCGGTGCCGGGACGCTGCTGGTAGATGCGGTGGTACTCCCGATCGGCCATGTTGACGCCGAGGTTGCCGATGTCGCTGTCGAAAAGGATGCGGCCGCTGCTGTCCAGGACCCAGATCGCGCGCACGAAGGCGAGCTCCCCGAGTTGCTCGCGCAGCAGGCTGCGGGCGGTGTCCGTGTCCAGCCGTCGCTCGGCCTGCAGGACCTGCAGCCCGCTCGCAGCCAGTTCCAGGCGCTGATCGGCAGCCTGCAGGGTGCGGCCGATCTGCTCCTCGATCACACGCGCCAGCGATTCCGTCAGGTTTTCAGCAGAGCGAAGGGTTTCGCCGCGAAGGTAAAGAAGGGCGGCAGCGACAGCGAGGCCGGACGCAAGCACCAGACCTGCAGCCATCCAGGCGATCGAGCGTCTCGCCGAAGCTTTTCCATCCCCCGCCGCCCGGATGGCGAGGGGCATGGCGGCATCCTCTTGCCAGGGCCAAGGCATGCATCCGACCTTTCAGTGCGACACGGTCACGAATCTGGCCGGGTAGCCGGAGCTGTGCCCGGGCAGTCATGATGCCATGCAGCGGGGGGCTTGTCGATGCAAGCCGTGTCAGGTTATTCCCGGGGGAGACACGCCCCCGAGAAGCCTCAAACGCCCAGGTATTGCGTCAGCAGTTCGGGCCGGGCGTGCAGCTCTGCGGAGCTGCCTGCAAACACCACCTCACCCTTGACGAGGATGATGTTTCGGTCGGTGATCTGCGTGACGTGTTTCCAGTTCTTGTCGACGATCACGCTGCTGATGCCGGTTTCACGGATCACGCCGCAGATGCGCCAGATCTCGCGCGCGATCAGCGGTGCCAGCCCTTCCGTGGCCTCGTCGAGGATCAGCACGTCGGGGTTGGTCATCAGCGCGCGGCCTATGGTCAGCATCTGCTGCTCGCCGCCGCTGAGCTGCTGGCCGCCGTGGCCCAGCCGCTCCTGCAGCCGCGGGAAGGTCTCGAGCACACGTTCATAGGTCCAGTCGCGCTGCCCGCGTGTGCCGGCGCGCGCGGCCATCTTGAGGTTTTCGACCACGCTGAGGTTGCCGAAGATGCCGCGGCCCTCGGGCACGTAGGCGATGCCGAGGCGCGAAATTTCGTAGGGCTCGCGGCCCAGCATGTCCTGGCCGGAGATCATCACGCTGCCCGCGCGCGGCCTGACCAGGCCCATGATGCTTTTGAGCAGCGTGCTTTTGCCCATGCCGTTGCGTCCCATCAGGCCGATGGTCTCGCCGCGCGCGACCGAGAAGTCGATACCGCGCAGGATGTGGCTGGCGCCGTAGTAGGTGTGGATGCCTTTGGCATCGATGAGCAGTTCGGACATCAATCAAGCCTCCGACGGGCCGCCCCTGGGAGGCTTGGGCCCCCATGGGGGGCAGCGCAGTACACGAAGTGACAAGCGTGGGGGCTCAAGATTCTTCTCCGAGATAAGCAGCCTGCACTCCGGCGTCTGCGCGTATGTCGGCGGGCGTGCCCGACGCAATCACCTTGCCGTCGACCATCACCGTCAGCCGGTCGGCCAGGGTGAACACGGCGTCCATGTCATGTTCGACCAGCAGGATGCCGTGGTCTTTTTTCAACGCCAGCAGCAGGGTCACCATGCGCTCGGCCTCGGCCACGCCCATGCCGGCCAGCGGTTCATCGAGCAGCAAGACCTGCGGCTCGGTCGCCAGCGTCATGGCAATCTCGAGCTGGCGCTGCTCGCCGTGGCTGATGGTGCCGGCGATCGCGGTTCTCCGACTTTGCAGGCCGGACAGCTCGATAGCCCTTTCCGCACGCGTATTGAGCGCTGCAAAATCCGTCGCGCGGCTGAGCCAGCGCGCGGCGTGCGGCTGGCGCGACTGGGCCGCCAGGCGTACGTTTTCCCAGACCGTGAAGGGCAGGAAGATATTGGTCTTCTGGTAGCTGCGGCCCAGGCCCTGGCGCGATATTTTTTCCGGGTTCCAGCCCGTCACATCCTGGCCGCCGAGCTGGACCGACCCCGATGTCGGCGGCAGGTCGCCCGAGAGCAGGTTGGTCAGCGTGGATTTGCCGGCGCCGTTGGGGCCGATCACCGCGTGGATGTGGTTGCGCAACAGGTCCAGCGAGACGTCGTTGACGGCCGCCAGGCCGCCGAAGCGCTTGGTCAGATTCTGTGCCGAAAGCAGTACTTCACGCATCGCCGGCTTTCCGTGACTTGCCGAAACGCTCGACCAGGCCGAGGATGCCGCGCGGCGCGAAGGTCACCAGCAGCACGATGAACAGGCCCATCCAGAGCTGCCAGTGTTTGCCGAGGTTGACGCTGCCGATGCGCGGCAGGTCCTTGAACACATGCAGCAGGTACTCGAAGGCAAAGGCACCGACGATGGCACCGGCGAAGTTGCCCATGCCGCCGAGGATGACCATCATGATGGCGTGCGCGCTCATGTGGAAACCCATCAGTTCGGGGTTGATGTAGCCGGTCTGTGTGCCCCATAGATAGCCGGCCAGACCCGCCAGTGCACCAGCCAGCGTGAAGGCCGTGAGTTTGTAGCGGAAGGTGCCGAAGCCCATGGCGCGCATGCGGTGTTCGTTGACGCGGATGCCGGCCAGGGTGCGGCCGAACGGGCTCCACAGCAGCCGGCGCAAAAAGGCATAGACCCCCAGCAGCACGGCCAGCGTGAAGTAATACAGCGTGCGCTTGTTCTCCAGGTCCCACCAGGCGGCCGGCACCCAGCCGAACAGCGCGACATCGGGCTTGAAGTTGATGTACAGGCCGTCGGAGCCGCCCAGCGCCTTGTTGTCGAAAAACAGGAAGAAGATCATCTGCGCAAAGGCCATGGTCACCATGATGAAATAGATGCCGTGGGTGCGAACCACAAAAAAACCGATGATCAGCGCGCCCAGCCCGGAGGCCAGCACCGCCAGCGGCAGGGTCCACCACAGGCTCACGGCTTCGCCCTGCGGCATCAAAAAAGCCAGCGCATAACCGGCCAGACCGAAGTAGGCCGCATGGCCCAGCGACACCAGCCCGCTGACACCTTGCAGCAGGTCCAGGCTCATCGCAAAAATGGCCATGATCATCATGCGCGTGACCATCTGCACGTAGAAGTCGGTGCCGGTGAACGGAAACGCGACCAGCGCGATCAGCCCCAGCGCCAGCGCCACCTGCACGCCGCGCGGCAGGACTTCAAGGTTTGCTTTTGCGGCGCTCATTGGTGATTCACCGTTCGACCTGAGCCTGTCGAAGGGCAAGGCACAAAGGAGGCTTCGACAAGCTCAGCCCGAACGGATACGAGAGTAATCATTGCTTGAACAAGCCTTCAGGCTTCCAGAGAAGAACGGCGGCCATCAGCATGTAGACCAGCATGCCGGCGACAGAAGGCAGCAGCACCTTGCCGAAGGTGTCGACCAGGCCGACCAGCAGCGCGGCAATCATGGCGCCGCGCACCGAACCGATGCCGCCGATCACGACGACCACAAAACACATGATCAGCACCTGCGAGCCCATGTTGGGATAGACGCTGGCAATCGGCGCGGCAATCATGCCGGCCACCGCGGCCAGCGTCACGCCGAGCGCGAACACCACGGCGTGGATCAGCTTGATGTTGATGCCCAGCGCGCCGGCCATGTCGCGGTAGAAGGCGCCGGCGCGTATCTTCATGCCCAGCCGTGTTTTCGAAATCAGCAGGTACAAACCCGTCGCCAGCGCGATACACACGGCCGACATGAACAGGCGGTAGACCGGGTAGGACAGGTTGTCGGTCAGCGGAATGGAAGCGCCGAGCAACTCGGGGATAGTCACGCCGTGCACGTCATCGCCCCAGAGGATGGAACGCAGTTCTTCAAAGATGTAGATCAGGCCGAAGGTCAGCAGCACCTGGTCGAGGTGGTCTCGGTGGTAGAAGTGGCGAAACAGCAGCCACTCGAGCGCCAGGCCGAAGATCGCCGAGAGTACCGCGCCGCCGAAGATGGCCAGCGTCAGGCTGCCGAACTGCGCACTCAGCGACCAGGCAAGGTAGGCACCGAGCATGTAGAAGCTGCCGTGCGCGAGGTTGACCACGCCCATGATGCCGAAGATCAGCGTGAGGCCGGCGGCCAGCATGAACAGCAGCAGGCCGTACTGCACGCTGTTGAGCAGCTGGATGAGAAAGTTGGCGAGATCCATCGAGGCGTTG
>CALRTF020000042.1:0-22913 GCA_943370985.1 Paenacidovorax caeni | reverse complement strand
CGCTCAGGTCGGTGCGCGGCAGCAGCAGGTTGGAGCCGCCGGACTGCGAAAACAGCGCATCGCGCAGCACCCGCAAAAACACCTGGCCACTGGCGCGACCGGCCGGCGTGTTCAGCGCGGCGACACACAGCGGTTCGATCAGCGTCGCCAGAACGGCAGGTGTCAGCTTTCCGCACAGCTGGGCGACCGACAGTTCGGGCGCGCAGCGGAAGCCGCCGAGTTGCCAGCGCATGGCGGCCCCCAGCAGCGAAGCCTTGTCGCGCCAGGACCAGCCGCGCGCGCGCAGGATGCCGGCCAGGGCATCGAGCGGTGTGGGCAGCGAAGGGAAGGCCAGCCCGCCGCCATCGGGAAACTGCAGCGTCAGCGACAGGCGCTGCAGCAAGCGGCCGGCGTCGAGCCCGAGATCGGCCATCAGCTGCAGCGTGTCGGTGTAGGCGCCAATCAGGATGTGCTGGCCGTTGTCCAGCGTCAGCGCCCTGCCATCGGGCCACTGGCCATCGACGCGGCGGGCGCGGCCGCCCGCAATGCGGCCCGCTTCGAACAGCGTGACCTGCCGGCCCAGGCGGGTGGCCTCCACCGCCGCCGCACAACCGGCCCAACCGGCGCCGATCACGGCCACCTTCACTGGATTTTTCCGAAGGCCTGGGTTTTCCACGCCAGCCAGAACTTGCGCAGCGGCGTCAGGCTCACGCGCTGGTGCAGCACCTGGTAGTTGTCGGCCGCGATTTCGCGCAGCAGCGTGCGGTAAATGCTGGCCATCATCAGGCCGGGCTTTTGCGCGCGGCGGTCGGCCTCGGGCAGCAGCGCCAGCGCCTCGTCGTACAAGGCGAGCGCGCGTTCGGTCTGGAACTTCATCAGCGCGGTGAAGCGGTCCGAATACTGGCGCTTGAGGATCTCGTGCGCCTTCACGTCGAATTGCTGCAACTCGTTGACCGGCAGGTAGATGCGGCCGCGCAGCGCGTCCTCGCCGACGTCACGGATGATGTTGGTCATCTGGAAGGCCAGGCCCAGCTTGTGCGCGTAAGCGGTGGTGGCTTCCTCGGTCTGGCCGAAAATGCGCGCGGCGACCTCGCCGACGATGCCGGCCACCAGGTGGCAGTAGGTCCTGAGGTTGGGAAAGTCGAGATAACGGTTTTGCGCCAGGTCCATCTGGCAGCCCTCGATGACCGCCTGCAGATGCCGCGCCTCGATGCGGTAGGTGGCAGCCAGCGGCATCAGCGCCTTCATCACCGGGTGCGTCGGCTCGCCGGCATAGGACTTGAGCACCTCGGTTTGCCACCAGGCCAGCTTGGTGTAGGCCACGCCGGGGTCGGTCACCTCATCGACGACATCGTCGATCTCGCGGCAAAACGCGTAGAAGGCCGTGATGGCGGCACGCCGCTCTTTTGGCAAAAACAAGAAGGCGTAATAAAAACTGCTGCCGGACGCGGCGGCTTTCTGCTGGACGTATTCCTCAGGGCTCATGCCCGAATTGTCCCATGCTCACAGGCCGGTGCCGGGCGTGCGGCGGGCCAGGTAGCTTCGCCATGCAGCCAGGGCGGCGATGGCACCCAGCCAGGCGATCAGCACATCGTAGAACTTCCAGACCAGCCAGACGGGTGACAGGAACTGGCCCAGGATGGGAATCAGGAAAGGCTGCAGGCGCGGGGTCCAGAAGCCGGGCGCCGACATGCATGGCGTGGTGAAAGGATCAAAAGTGCCCGGGGCGCAGCCCAACTGCAGCAGTATTTCGCGCGCCACATGGGCACCCAGGAAGGGGGTGGCAAAGGCCAGGCAGAACACGGTGAATCCCGCCAGCAGCAGCCAGTAGCTGGCCTGCACCATGCGCCGCACCACCTCGGCAGGCGATGCGGCGGGACGTACTGCGCGCGGCCTGCGTGCGGCGGCTGTTCGCGGGTGTTTCCATCGCCACTGGGCCCAGACCATGGCGGCCAGCCAAAGCAATAGCAGCTCCCAGAAAGCAAGCAGGAAGATGAAGGGGTAGTCCCCAATCGTTTGGGCAGAAAGAAAAGGCGCGATGCGGTTGGCCAGCCACTGCGCGGGGGCCGCGCAGCTACCGGTGCGGGCGTCGGCATGCGGCTGGCAGGGCAGGGCAGCCATGATGGTTTCCGAGACAACGCCGCCGAAAAAGACGAAGCTGATGCAGAAAACAAGCAGGCCCGTGCGCAGGATCCGGAGCGCGGCTTTTGCAGCCCTGGGGCCGGCCACCCGGGCCGGCGCTGAGGGTAGCGCTGTCATGGGGCCGGCTTGCGTGTGGCGGCCAGACCGGCGACCGCTGCTGGCGCGCGGCGCAGCAGGGCGGGTGCAATGATTTTGTGCGCGGGGCCGACAAAAAGCATGTAGACCCGGCCCAGCGCATTGTGGATGTGCACCACGGTGCTCAGCGTCAGCTTGTCGTGGACCGCGTCATGGCTTTGCCTGAGCACCGACAACTGCACCACCAGGTGTTTGTCGTCGTCCTGCAGCACCAGTTCGTGCGGCGCCACACTCACCACCTCGAACAGTCCCATGCGCTGGCCGGGAACCGCTTCGCCGGACGGGACGGCCGACAGTGCGCCCAGGTCCTTGAGCCCCAGCGGCTGGACCACCTGGTTGCGCAGCCGCATCAGCTTGTTGATCCAGCCCGGGGTTTGCCGGCTCAGGGCGCGGTAGATCTCGGTGGCTGTCAGGCTGGAGGCCGGCACCAGCACTTCATACGCATCGGCAAAGTCGGCGTCATGCTGGCGGGTGGCCAGCGCGCAGCCGGCGGGGAGGGTCACAGCGCGTGTCATGGCAGCAGGGCCTTGCAAAAAATCACGATGGCATCCCAGGTGCCCAGCTTGGGGCGCAAGGCGAGGGTCCGGTGGTCCATGGCCTGCATCTTGTCCAGGATGCGCAAGCCCCCCTGGATCACGCAGCGCAGCTCCAGGCCGGCACGCCAGCCGTCGAAACCGCCGACCTGGCGTGCCACCGTGGCTGGCAGTTCGGCACCTTTTTGCATCCTGGCCCTTGCCGAGTGTGCGCAGGCCGCTATCAAATTAGTAGTGGCGGGCTTGATCTCGCGGGCCATCAGTTGCGCCTCGTCCACGCCGTGCGCCGCCCACAACGCGCGCGGGATGTAAATGCGGCCGCGCGGGATGTCCACGCTGAGGTCTTGCCAGAAATTGATCAGCTGCAGCGCGCTGCAGATATGGTCGCTTTGGGCCAGGGAGGCGTCATCATGCACGCCGTACAGGTGCAGCAGCAGGCGCCCGACCGGGTCGGCCGAGCGGCGGCAGTAATCGAGCAGCTCGGCTTCGGTCGCATAACGCTGCTTGACCACGTCCTGCTCGAAGGCGCTGAGCAGGTCGGCGAGCAGGGCCACCGGCAGCTCGAATTCGGCGATCACCGGCTGCAGCGCGCCGAACACCGCAGGCCAGCGGCCCGAGCCGGGCCGGCCCTCTGCGGCGGCGAACAGGTCCGCGCGGATGGCGGCCAGGTCCTGCAGGCGCTGGGCCGGACGCGCCTCGCCTTCGTCGGCGATGTCGTCGGCGGTGCGCGCAAACCAGTAGATCGCGGTGATGGCCGGCCGCAGGCGCGGCGGGCACAGCAGCGATGCCACCGGAAAATTTTCGTAGTGCTGCGAGGCCGGCTGCTGCGCCTGGGACGGGCCGGAAGAAGGGGCGGGACTCATGGCCGGATTGTCGCTTGACAGGGCTGGGGAATTCCCCTAGATTACTAACCGGTCAGTCAGTAGTGCGATCTTTTCGTTGCGCTTCAGCTGATTCCTGCCACCGTTTTGCCCTTCACATCATGCACAAAACCGCCTTTGTCCTCCTCAGCAGCGCCCTGCTGCTGGCCGCCTGTTCCAAGCCCGCGCCACCCGAGGAGCCGGTCCGTGCGGTCAAGGTCATCACCGTGGGCACCGACGCTTTCACCCACACTTATGAATTTGCGGGCGAGGTCAAAGCCCAGGTCGAGTCCCGGCTCGGTTTCCGGGTGGGCGGGAAAATCATCCGGCGCCAGGCCGAACTCGGCCAGCAGGTCAGGGCCGGCCAGGTGCTCGCCCAGCTCGATCCGCAGGATTACAAGCTGGCGGCCGATGCGGCGCGTGCCCAGGTCGCGGCCGCCAGTACCAACCGTGACCTGGCCGTCGCTGACTACAAGCGCTACAAGGAACTGAAAGACCAGAACTTCATCAGCGGCGCCGAACTCGAGCGCCGCGACACCACCTTGAAAGCGGCGCAGGCCCAGCTCGAGCAGGCGCAGTCGCAACTGGCGGTGCAGGGCAACCAGGCCAACTATGCGGCGCTGGTCGCCGACGTGTCGGGTGTGGTGACGGCGGTCGAGGCTGAAGCCGGCCAGGTGGTGACGGCCGGCACGCCGGTGCTGCGTATCGCCGCCGACGGACCGCGCGACGTGGTGTTTTCGGTGCCCGAAGACAAGGTCGCCGCGATCAGGGTCGGCATGCCGGTCAAGGTGCGCGTCTGGTCGCAGCCTGGCGAGCTGAGCGGCCGCGTGCGCGAGGTCTCGGCCAGTGCCGACCCGGCCACGCGGACCTACCCGGTCAAGGTGGCGCTGGACACCAAAGAGCCGCCGGTGCTGGGCGCCACGGTTTATGTGCAGCCGCAGGGCCTGGGCGCGACCGGTGTGCAGGTGATCAAGCTGCCGACCAGCGCGCTGCGCCAGGAAGGCAAAAACAGCGCGGTCTGGGTGCTCGACAAGGCCAGCATGACGGTGAAATCGCAGACCATCCAGATTGCGACCGCCGACGGCAACGAGGCGGTGATTGCCTCGGGCCTGCAGCCGGGCATGCTGGTGGTCAGCGCCGGTGTGCATGTGTTGTCGCCCGGCCAGAAGGTCACGATTTACCAGCCAAAAGTGGCTGTAGCCTCTGTCCCGCCTGCGCAGACAGCTATCAATCCGATAGCGTCCGCGGCCGCTGCCACCCCCGCCGCAGCGCCTGCGAAGTGAGGCAGGCATGAACTCCGAACAACCGAAAGACGGTTTTAACCTGTCCAAATGGGCGCTGGACCATCCGGCGCTGACCCGCTACCTGATGGTGGTGCTGATGCTGCTGGGTTTTGCCGCCTACTTCCAGCTTGGCCAGGACGAGGACCCGCCCTTCACCTTCCGCGCGATGGTGGTGCGCACCTACTGGCCCGGCGCGACGGCGCAGCAGGTGGCCGAACAGGTG
The DNA here is from genome assembly GCA_943370985.1 of Paenacidovorax caeni. GTDB lineage: Bacteria > Pseudomonadota > Gammaproteobacteria > Burkholderiales > Burkholderiaceae_C > Polaromonas > Polaromonas caeni_A. The sequence goes on along the minus strand of CALRTF020000042.1, from coordinate 17,758 downwards.
ACCGACAAGCTGGAGCGCACGCTGCAGGAAGTGCCTTACGCCGACAAGATACGCAGCTACTCCAAGCCGGGCGAGTCGCAGATCATTTTCCAGATCAAGGATTCTTCGAAAGCCGCCGACGTGGCCGGCGTCTGGTACGCGGTGCGCAAGAAAATCGGCGACATGCGCGGCACCTTGCCGGGCGGGGTGGTGGGGCCGTTTTTCAACGACGATTTCGGCGATGTGTATGGCGTGATTTACGCGTTGCAGGCCGACGGCTTCAGTTATGCCGAACTCAAGACCTTCGCCGACGAGGTGCGCCAGCGCCTGCTGCGGGTGCCCGATGTCGCCAAGGTCGAGCAGTTCGGCGTGCAGGACGAGAAGCTGTTCATCGAGATTTCGCAGAAACGCCTGGCCCAGCTCGGGCTCGACTTCAACCAGGTCCTGACGCAGCTCGGCCAGCAAAACGCCGTCGAGTCGGCCGGCGCGATCCAGACGCCGCTGGACGTGGTGCAGGTGCGGGTGGCCGGCCAGTTCGAGGCGGTCGAGCAGCTGCGCGCCATGCCGATACGCGGCAACTCGGGCAGCCAGCTGCGCCTGGGAGACCTCGCCGAGATCAAGCGCGGCTACGTCGACCCGCCGTCCGTCAAGGTACGGCACCAGGGCCGGGAAGTGATCGCGCTGGGCGTGTCCATGGGCAAGGGCGGCGACATCATTGCGCTGGGCAAGGCGCTGAAAACAGCGACGGCCGGCATCAGCGCCAACTTGCCGGCCGGCATCGAGCTGGTCCAGATCCAGGACCAGCCGACCGCGGTGGCGAGCTCGGTCAACGAGTTCGTCAAGGTGCTGATCGAGGCGGTGGTGATTGTGCTCGCGGTGAGTTTCATCGCGCTGGGTTTCCACCGGCGCCCGGGCCAGCACCCGCTGTGGAAGCGTTATTACATCGACATGCGGCCCGGGCTGGTGGTGGGTATCACCATTCCGCTGGTGCTCGCGGTGACCTTTCTGGCGATGGCTTACTTCGGCATCGGGCTGCACAAGATCTCGCTCGGTTCGCTGATCATCGCGCTGGGCCTGCTGGTGGACGACGCCATCATCGCTGTCGAGATGATGGTGCGCAAGATGGAAGAGGGCTACGACAAGGTGCGCGCCGCGACCTTTGCCTACGAAATCACCGCCATGCCCATGCTGACCGGCACGCTGATCACCGCCGTGGGCTTTTTGCCGATTGGTCTGGCGCAATCGACGACCGGCGAGTACACCTTCGCCATTTTTGCGGTGACGGTGATTGCGCTGGTGCTGAGCTGGATCGTGTCAGTGTATTTTGTGCCTTACCTCGGCACGCTGCTGCTCAAAGCCAAGCCGCTGCCCGAAGGCGCCGCCGCCGGCCACCAGGAACACTTCGACACGCCCTTCTACCAGATGTTTCGCCGGGCGGTGAACTGGTGCGTCGAGTACCGCTGGATCACCATAGGCGCAACGATTGTGTTTTTTGCGCTGGGCATTGTCGGCATGGGCAAGGTGCAGCAGCAGTTCTTCCCGGATTCCAGCCGGCCCGAAATCATGGTGGACATCTGGTTCCCCGAGGGCACCTCGTTTGCCGCCAATGAGCTGACGGCCAAACGCGTGGAAGAGCGCCTGCTGAAAGAAGAGGGCGTCTCCTCGGTCAGCACCTGGGTCGGCTCCGGCGTACCGCGTTTTTACCTGCCGCTGGACCAGGTGTTTCCGCAAAGCAATGTGTCGCAGTTCATCGTGCTGCCGAAAGACCTGAAAGTGCGCGAGTCGCTGCGCATCAAGCTGCCGGCGCTGCTGGCCCAGGAATTTCCCGAAGTGCGTGGCCGCATCAAGCTGCTGCCCAATGGTCCGCCCGTGCCCTACCCGGTGCAGTTCCGCGTGGTCGGCACCGACCCGGTGATCCTGCGTGAGCGCGCCGACGAGGTCAAGGCCGCCATGCGTGAAAACAGCAACACGCGCGGCGTCAACGACAACTGGAACGAATCGGTCAAGGTGCTGCGCCTGGAGGTGGACCAGTCCAAGGCGCGCGCCCTGGGCGTGACCAGCCAGTCGATTGCCCAGGCCTCCAAAACCAGCCTGTCCGGCACCACCGTGGGCCAGTTCCGTGAGGGTGACAAGCTCATCGACATGGTGTTGCGCCCGCCACTGGATGAGCGCAATTCCATCACCGACATGGCCAATGCCTACCTGCCGACGGCCTCGGGCAAATCGATTCCGCTGACGCAGATCGCCAAGCCGGTGTTCACCTGGGAGCCGGGCGTGATGTGGCGCGAGAACCGGGACTACGCCATCACCGTGCAAAGCGACATCGTCGAGGGCCTGCAGGGCGCGACAGTGACCGCCCAGCTGCTGCCAGGGCTGAAGGCGATCGAAGCCAAATGGCACAAAAACGGCATGACGGGTTACCGCATCGACGTCGCCGGCGCCGTGGAAGAAAGCAGCAAGGGCACGGCGTCCATCGTCAAGGGCGTTCCCATCATGCTGTTTCTGGTGTTCACCCTGCTGATGCTGCAGCTGCATAGCTTCAGCCGGTCCTTTCTGGTGTACATCACCGGATTTCTGGGCATCACCGGTGTGGCTGCCGCCTTGCTGCTGCTCGGCCGGCCCTTCGGCTTTGTGGCCTTGCTGGGCGTGATCGCGCTGATGGGCATGATCCAGCGCAACTCGGTGATCCTGATCGACCAGATCGAGCAGGACCGCGCGGCCGGTGTCCCGGCCTGGGATGCGATTGTCGAGTCGGCGGTGCGGCGCCTGCGCCCCATCGTGCTGACTGCCGCCGCCGCCGTGCTGGCCATGATTCCGCTGTCGCGCAGCGTGTTCTGGGGCCCGATGGCGGTGGCCATCATGGGCGGGCTGATCGTGGCGACCGTACTGACCTTGCTGGCGCTGCCGGCGATGTACGCTGCCTGGTTTCGCGTCAAACGCGAAACGCCGGGTGTATTGCCCGCGTAAACCGGGCCGGGCTGACCGGCGGACGGAGAGGGTGCCGATACAGGCTAAAATAGAAAGTTGACCGATTTCAGGCGGGGGTCCGTAGGCTGAAAGCTGAGGATTCCCGTTTTTGTTTCCGGCGCGCGGGTGGCGAAATTGGTAGACGCACCAGGTTTAGGTCCTGACGTCCGCAAGGATGTGGGGGTTCGAGTCCCCCCCCGCGCACCACCAGTGAGATTTTTCAGGACGTTTGCCGCGGGGCCCTGCCGCTGCAGGCATGCGTCTTTTACACATCCTCGATATTAGGAGTAGATCATGGCCGTGACTGTTGAAACCCTTGAAAAGCTGGAACGCAAGATGACCCTGACCCTGCCGGTCAACACCATCCAGTCCGAAGTCGATTCCCGCCTCAAACGGCTGGCGCGCACGGTCAAGATGGACGGTTTCCGCCCCGGCAAGGTCCCCATGAACGTGGTGGCCCAGCGTTACGGCTATTCGGTGCATTACGAAGTCATGAACGACAAGGTCGGCGAGGCCTTCTCGCAGGCTGCCAACGAAGCCAAGCTGCGTGTGGCCGGCCAGCCGCGCATCAGCGAAAAGGAAGGCGCGCCCGAGGGCGAACTGGCTTTTGACGCGATCTTCGAGGTGTATCCCGAAGTCAAAATCGGTGACCTGGCCAATGCCGAAGTCGAAAAACTGACCTCGGAAGTCAGCGACGAAGCCATCGACAAGACCCTGGACATCCTGCGCAAGCAGCGCCGCACCTTCGCCCAGCGCGCCATGGACGCCGCCGCCCAGGACGGCGACCGCGCCACCATCGACTTCGAAGGCAAGATCGACGGCGAAACCTTTGCCGGCGGCAAGGCCGAAGATTTCCAGTTCCTGGTCGGTGAAGGCCAGATGCTCAAGGAGTTCGAGGACGCCGTGCGCGGCATGAAAAGCGGTGAAAGCAAGACCTTCCCGCTGAACTTCCCGGCTGACTACCATGGCAAGGACGTTGCCGGCAAACAGGCCGACTTCCTGGTCACCGTCAAGAAAATCGAGGCGGCGCACCTGCCCGAAGTCAATGAAGCCCTGGCCAAGTCCCTCGGCATCGCCGACGCCACGGTGGAAGGCCTGCGCGCCGACATCCGCAAAAACCTCGAGCGCGAAGTCAAGTTCCGCCTGCTTGCCCGCAACAAGAACGCGGTGATGGACGCCCTGGTGGCCCATGCCGAACTCGACGTGCCGCAGGCAATCGTCCAGGCCGAACTCGAACGCATGGTGGAAGGCGCCCGCGCCGACCTCAAGCAGCGCGGCATCAAGGACGCCGACAAGGCGCCGATTCCCGACGACATCTTCCGCCCGCAAGCCGAAAAACGCGTGCGCCTGGGCCTGGTGGTGGCAGAACTGACCCGCAGCCACAACCTGTTCCCCACCAACGAACAGGTCAAGGCCCATGTGCAGGAACTGGCTTCCAGCTACGAGAAGCCTGAAGATGTGGTGCGCTGGTACTTCGGCGACGAAAAACGCATGGCCGAAGTCGAGTCCGTGGTGATTGAGAACAATGTCACCGACTTCGTGATGGGCAAGGCCAAAGTGGTGGAAAAGGCCGTCGCTTTCGACGAGTTGATGGCGCAGAACTAAATCTTCCGGGTGCCGGTGCGCAGCAGCGGGCCGATTTTTCGGAACAGGGGCTTGCGGCTACGGCTTCAAGCCCCATTTATTTTGGGTAAAGTAGCCCCACACATCGGAGAACACATGATTTACAGCAGCGCACAGGAAATTCAGGGCCTCGGCATGGTGCCGATGGTGATCGAGCAGTCCGGCCGCGGTGAGCGGTCGTATGACATTTATTCGCGCCTTCTGAAGGAGCGCGTGATTTTCCTCGTGGGCCCGGTCAATGACCAGACCGCCAACCTGGTGGTGGCGCAGTTGCTCTTCCTGGAGAGCGAGAACCCCGACAAGGACATTTCGTTCTACATCAACTCACCGGGCGGATCGGTGACGGCCGGCATGGCGATTTACGACACCATGCAGTTCATCAAGCCCGACGTCTCCACGCTGTGCACCGGCATGGCTGCCAGCATGGGTGCTTTCCTGCTGGCTGCAGGCACCAAAGGCAAGCGTTTTTCGCTGCCGAACTCGCGGGTGATGATTCACCAGCCTTCGGGCGGCGCCCAGGGCCAGGCCACGGACATCGAAATCCATGCCCGCGACATCCTCAAGACGCGTGAGCAGCTCAACCGCATCCTGGCCAACAACACCGGCCAGACCGTGGAAAAAATCGAGCGTGATACCGAGCGCGACTACTTCATGTTTGCCGACGAGGCCAAGGCCTACGGCGTGGTGGACGAGGTGATCAGCAAGCGTCCCTAGTCCCCAGCCGCAAAAACCGGCCAGTTGCGGCACGGCAACGGCGTTTTCTGTAACAGGAAACGCCGTTTTTATTTGGTTATCATTAGACAAAGCCCCTTTCGGGGACCCACAAAGGCACTCCATCAATGGCCGAGAAAAAAGGCTCTTCCAGCGAAAAGACCCTGTACTGCTCCTTCTGCGGCAAAAGCCAGCATGAGGTCAAGAAGCTGATCGCCGGGCCGTCGGTCTTCATCTGTGATGAATGCATCGATTTGTGCAATGAAATCATCCGTGATGAGTTGCCCGCCGGGGAAGATGTGCGCGAAACGCGCGGCGACCTCCCGACGCCGCTGGAAATCAAGACCACGCTGGACGGTTATGTGATTGGCCAGGAACCGGCCAAACGCACGCTGGCCGTGGCGGTCTACAACCACTACAAACGCCTGCGCCACAAGGACAAGGCCAAAAAAGACGAGGTCGAGCTGACCAAAAGCAATATCCTGCTGATCGGCCCGACCGGCTCCGGCAAGACCCTGCTGGCCCAGACCCTGGCGCGCACGCTCAACGTGCCGTTTGTGATGGCTGACGCCACCACGCTGACGGAAGCCGGCTACGTCGGCGAAGACGTCGAAAACATCATCCAGAAGCTGCTGCAAAGCTGCAACTACGAAGTCGAGCGCGCGCAGCAGGGCATTGTCTACATCGACGAAATCGACAAGATTTCGCGCAAGTCCGACAACCCGTCGATCACGCGTGACGTGTCCGGCGAGGGCGTGCAGCAGGCCCTGCTCAAGCTGATCGAGGGCACGATGGCATCGGTGCCGCCCCAGGGGGGCCGCAAACATCCGAACCAGGATTTCCTGCAGGTGGACACCACCAACATCCTGTTCATTTGCGGCGGAGCGTTCTCCGGGCTGGAAAAAGTCATTGAAAACCGTACCGAGGCCTCGGGCATCGGTTTCGGCGCTGCCGTCAAAAGCAAGAAGGCGCGCAGCCTGACCGAGTCCTTCAAGGACGTGGAGCCGGAAGACCTGATCAAGTTCGGCCTGATCCCCGAGCTGGTGGGCCGCATGCCGGTGGTCGCCACCCTGGCCGAACTGACGGAAGACGCGCTGGTGCAGATCCTGACCGAACCAAAAAATGCCGTGGTCAAGCAGTTCAGCAAGCTGCTGTCGATGGAAGGGGTCGATCTCGAGATCCGTCCCTCCGCGCTCAAGGCGATTGCCCGCAAGGCGCTGGCGCGCAAGACCGGCGCGCGCGGCCTGCGGTCGATTCTCGAGCAATCCCTGATCGACACCATGTTTGACCTGCCCAACACCAGCAATGTCGAGAAAGTGGTGGTCGATGAATCGACCATCGAGGAGAACAAGCCGCCCTTGCTGGTTTACCGCGAGTCTGCCAAGCAGGCCTGAAAGCCAGCTGGCCGGGTTGAAAAGCGGCCAGCGTCCCCCACGTTCGAGGTTATTGTTGTTGCCGAACATGAAAGCCTGATACCCGTCACCATGCCAGGGCTTTCGTTCAAGGCTTACCTTTAAGGTTATATGTCCGCACAAACCACACTGCCCTCCAGCCCGATCGACCTGCCGCTGCTTCCGCTTCGCGATGTGGTGGTGTTCCCCCACATGGTGATCCCGCTGTTCGTGGGACGGCCCAAAAGCATCAAGGCGCTCGAGTCGGCGATGGAAGCCGAACGCCGCATCATGCTGGTGGCCCAGAAAACCGCTGCCAAGGATGAACCGTCTGTCGAGGACATGTTCGAAGTCGGTTGTGTGGCCACCATCCTGCAGATGCTCAAACTGCCCGACGGCACGGTCAAGGTGCTGGTCGAGGGTCAGCAGCGCGCCAAGGTCAACAAGATCGAGGAAGGCGAGCTGCATTTCAGCGCCAATGTGACCCCGGTCGAGCCGGAAGTCGCCTTGCCCGGCGACAAGACCAGCGAGATCGAAGCACTGCGCCGCGCGGTGATGCAGCAGTTCGACCACTACGTCAAACTCAACAAGAAAATCCCGCCCGAAATCCTGACTTCGATCTCCAGCATCGACGATGCCGGCCGGCTGGCCGACACGATCGCCGCGCACCTGCCGCTCAAGCTGGATGCCAAGCAGGTCATTCTCGACCTCGACCCGGTCAAGGCCCGCCTTGAAAACCTCTATGAGCAGCTCGAGCGCGAGGTCGACATCCTCAACGTCGACAAGAAGATCCGCGGCCGCGTCAAGCGCCAGATGGAGAAAAACCAGCGCGACTTCTACCTGAACGAGCAGGTCAAGGCGATCCAGAAAGAGCTCGGTGAAGGCGAAGAGGGCGCCGACATCGAGGAGATCGAGAAAAAGATCAAGACGGCCAAGATGCCGCAGGAGGCCCGCAAAAAGGCCGAGAGCGAGCTGAAAAAACTCAAGCTGATGTCGCCGATGTCGGCCGAGGCAACCGTGGTGCGCACCTACATCGATGTGCTGACCGGCCTGCCATGGAGCAAGAAAACCAAGATCAAGCATGACCTGGCCAATGCCGAAGCGGTGCTGGACGAGGACCACTACGGGCTGGAGAAGGTCAAGGACCGCATCGTGGAATACCTCGCGGTGCAGCAGCGTGTGGACAAGCTCAAGGCGCCCATCCTGTGCCTGGTTGGCCCTCCCGGCGTCGGCAAGACCTCGCTGGGCCAGTCGATTGCCAAGGCCACCGGCCGCAAATACGTGCGCATGGCGCTCGGCGGCATGCGCGACGAAGCCGAGATCCGCGGCCACCGCCGGACTTATATCGGCGCCTTGCCGGGCAAGGTGCTGCAAAGCCTGACCAAGGCCGGCACGCGCAATCCGCTGTTCCTGCTGGACGAAATCGACAAGCTGGGCACCGACTTCCGTGGCGATCCTTCCAGCGCGCTGCTCGAGGTGCTGGATCCGGAACAGAATCACACCTTCGGTGACCACTACGTCGAAGTCGATTTCGACCTGAGCGACGTGATGTTTGTGGCGACCTCCAATTCCATGAACATCCCGCCGGCCCTGCTGGACCGCATGGAAGTGATCCGCCTGTCCGGCTACACCGAGGACGAGAAGACCAGCATCGCCATGCGTTACCTGCTGCCCAAACAGCTCAAGAACAATGGCGTCAAGGAAGGCGAGCTCGAGATCCAGGAACAGGCGGTGCGCGACATCGTGCGCTACTACACGCGTGAAGCCGGGGTGCGCTCACTGGAACGCGAGCTCTCCAAAATCTGCCGCAAGGTGGTCAAGGGCATCCAGCTCAGGAAGCTGGAACCCAAGGTCATCGTGACGGCGGACAACCTCAACGATTACCTGGGCGTGCGCAAGTTCGACTATGGCCGCGCCGAGAACCACAACCAGGTGGGCCAGGTGGTGGGACTGGCCTGGACCGAGGTCGGCGGAGACCTGCTGACGATCGAGGCGGCCATGATGCCCGGCAAGGGCGTGATCACCCGCACCGGCTCGCTGGGCGACGTCATGAAGGAATCCGTCGAGGCCGCGCGCACCGTGGTGCGCAGCCGCGCCCGCGTGCTGGGCATCAAGGACGAGATGTTCGAGAAGCGCGACATCCACATCCACGTGCCCGATGGCGCCACGCCCAAGGACGGCCCGAGCGCGGGTGCAGCGATGACCACGGCCTTCGTGTCGGCCATCACCGGCATCCCGGTGCGCGGCGACGTCGCCATGACCGGCGAGATCACCTTGCGTGGTGAAGTCACGGCCATTGGCGGGCTCAAGGAAAAGTTGCTGGCCGCGCTGCGCGGCGGCATCAAGACCGTGATCATTCCGGAAGAAAACGCCAAGGACCTGCAGGAGATCCCCGAGAACGTGAAAAACGGCCTCGAGATTGTGCCGGTCAAATGGATTGACCAGGTGTTGCAGATCGCGCTGGTGCACCAGCCCGTGCCCTTGCCGGAAGAGGATCCGGCGGTGGCGTCAGCGGCTGCGCCGGCGCCTGCCGCTGAAGTGGCCGGCAGCGTCAAACATTGATTGCGCAAATTTTCACACGGTCTTCAAATCGGGCAAAAAAGTACGCTATAATTTGAGGCTGTAATCGCGGGAGTAGCTCAGTTGGTAGAGCGCAACCTTGCCAAGGTTGAGGTCGAGAGTTCGAGACTCTTCTCCCGCTCCAATTCAAAAGGGCAGCACGTTAAAATGCTGTCCTTTTTCTTTGGTGCGACGGTGATCACGCTGTGGCATGCATGGAAGACACGACAGGGCGCGGTAGCAAAGCGGTTATGCAGTGGATTGCAAATCCATCCAGGGCGGTTCGACTCCGCCCCGCGCCTCCAGATCATGCGTATTGAATTCTGGTCATCCGGGCCTCGTCAGTCGATATGACGGGGCCTTTTTGTTTCACAATGGCAAACCCTGCCCGGGTGGTGAAATTGGTAGACACATCGGACTTAAAATCCGCCGCTTTCCTGCATAAGGGGCGTACCGGTTCGATTCCGGTCCCGGGCACCACCTCCTCTAATTCCCAACACAGGGTTATCGTGAACCGGTACGCCTTTTGGCGTTATTTGACAAAGCGCACTTCGTACGCGGGTTCGATTCCGGTCCCGGGCACCACCTCCTCCAACTACCCCACACAGGATTCCCGTGAACCGGTACGCCTGTGCGTCATCGCTCCCGCCGTGCTGATGCTCACCCCGGGCGCCAACTGGTTAAGATAGATTCCATGGCCCGCTACAACACCCCTCCCTTTGAAATCCACGTGCACGGCGATGTGCCCCTGCGTGACGATGTCGGCTTTGCGCAGTTGCAGGATGCGCTCAAGCCGCTGTGGGCTTATGCCGGCGCCAAGTCGCTGGCCGATGGCGCGGCCAGCGTCTACGAGGAGGAGCCCGGCATACGCTTCGACGCGCACCAGCACCTGTTGCAGCTGTGCTGGACGGTTGCGGGTGATGAAGACTTCCGGCAGGTGCTCGATGAAGTCTGCATGGCCCTCAATGAAATGGCTGTCAGCGGTGCACCCATCGAGGTGACTTTTTACGACGCCGATTTCGATGAAGAGGAAGGGCGTGAGGGTGAAGAGGCCCGCGATGACTTCGCGATGTATTTTGTCGGTCCCACCCCGGCTGCCATCATGCAGGTCCAGCGTGACCTGCTGGTGCAGGACATGATTGGCCTGATGGAGCGGCATTTTGATGCCACCGAACTCGGCGACGTGGTCGCGGCGGTCGACAAGCTGTTCGAGCAGCGCTTTGAAACCCTGGTCAACTCCATGCAGCTCGGCAGGCCTCCGCGCGGGATGGGCGGTCCGCAGGGCGGTTCCGGCCATGGTGGCGGTGGCCGCAAGCCGCGCCACCTGCACTAAGTCGCGCTGCTTTCCTCGAGCCTGAGGCCCAGGCCGCGCAGATAAACGCGCATCACATCCTGCCCCACGCCCACCAGGTCGAACGCGGCGCTGTCGAGCAGCCAGTTCTGGATCAGTCCATCGATGATGGCATGCAGGCCCTCTGCGGCCGTGGCCGGCGGAACGGGCAGTGACATGGATTGCGCCTCGGCCGCCGCCACCAGACCGTGCTGGACTTGCGTCAGGAATTCGTGGCGCGACTTCAGGTGGCGTTGCCGGACCGCCTGCAGCTCGTCAACATATTCCACCTTTTGCGTCGCCACCTCGAACACCCGGCGCGTCTGTGGGTCCGTTGCAATACGCACCAGGGCCTGCCGCACGCCATGGCAGATATGGGCCAGCGGATCCTTGGGTGCCTGGCGTCCCAGCGCCTGGAAGGACTGCTCCAGCGGCAGCGTGACACGTTCCATCATGGCATTGAAGAGGTCGGCCTTGTCCTTGAAGTGCCAGTAAATTGCGCCGCGGCTGGTGCCGGCCTGTCTGGCGATGTCGTTGAGCGAGGTCCGCGACACGCCCTGTGCCTGGAACAGCAACTCGGCTGCATCGAGCAGGCTGTGGCGGGTGGCCAGGGCGTCTTCTTTGGTGCGGCGAGCCAAAATTCTTGTCCTGTGATTTAATTTTGCAAGGATGTCGAATATACATTCATAAATGTATGTAAAATTCGCCTTCGTGAAAACCCTTGGTTTTTGGGCAAGCTTTCCCTGCTGAACAGCTTTCCATTCCCTTTTCTCATTCCTGCACCCGCCATTCTTCAAGGAAGCAGCATGCCTACGTTGAGCTTGATCAAGCCCTGTTCATCCACGCTACAAGCGCCGGGACATGCCCGTCTGAAAAAAATCGTGCTGGCTGCGGCGCTGGGCCTGATGCTGGCGGCTTGCGGCAAGGGGGGGAGTGGAGCCGGGCCTGGCGCCGGCGCGGCGCCCCCGCCGGCCGAAGTCGGCGTGGTGACGGTCAGCCAGGGGGATGTGGGCCTGGTGACCGAGCTGCCCGGCCGGCTCGAAGCTTCACGCGTCGCGCAGGTCCGCGCGCGGGCAGCCGGCATTCTGCAAAAACGCCTGTTCCGCGAGGGCAGCGACGTCAAGGCCGGCCAGCCGCTGTTCACCATCGATTCCGCGCCCTACGCAGCCCAGGTCGCCAGTGCCAAAGCCGGCCAGGCGCGTGCCGAGGCCAACCTGGCCCAGGCGACCGCGCTGGCCGAGCGTTACAAGCCGCTGGTGGCCGCCAATGCGGTGAGCAAGCAGGAATATGCCAATGCGGTGGCGGCGCAGAAACAGGCCGAGGCCGATGTGGCCGTCGGCCGCGCGAATGTGCAGACCGCCAGCATCAACCTCGGTTACGCCGCGGTCACGGCACCGATCTCGGGCCGTATCGGCCGCGCGCTGGTGACTGAAGGCGCACTGGTCGGGCAGGGTGACGCGACCCAGCTCGCGGTGATCCAGCAGATCAACCCCATGTATGTGAACTTCACGCAGTCCGCCTCGGAAGTCATGAAGCTGCGCAGCGGCCTGGAAAGCGGCCGGTTCAAGCGGGCCGGAAGCGGCCAGGCGGCCAGTGTGCGTATCGTGCTGGAAGACGGCACGGAATACGCCAAAACCGGCCGCCTGCTGTTTTCCGACCTCACGGTCGATGCCACCACCGGCCAGATCACCTTGCGCGCCGAAGTGCCCAACCCGACCGGCGACCTGTTGCCGGGGCTGTACGTGCGGGTCAGGCTGGAGCAGGCGCAGGCCACCAATGCCATCACCCTGCCGCAGCAGGCCGTGACCCGCAGCGCCCAGGGCGACACCGTGATGGTGGTGGGTGAGGACGGCAAGGTCAGCCCGCGCACCATCAAGATCGGCTCGGCCAAGGACAACCAGTGGGTGGTGCTGGAGGGCCTGAAGACGGGCGAGAAAGTCATGGTGGACGGCTTCCAGAAACTGCAGCCCGGCGCCACCGTGAAACCGGTGCCCTGGCAGCCGGTGGTGGCCGCCCGGGCCGGTGCAGCTTCTGCCCCTGCGGCTTCCGCGTCCGCGCCAGCAGCTGCTGCTTCGGCAGCCGCGAAATAAGGAGCCCGGCGCATGGCCAAGTTTTTTATCGACAGGCCGATCTTTGCCTGGGTGATTGCGCTGTTCATCATCGTGATGGGCGCCGTGTCGATCACGCAGCTGCCGATTTCGCAGTACCCGCCGGTGGCGCCGCCCGCCATCGTCATTACCGTCGCCTACCCCGGCGCCTCCGCCCAGACGCTGGAGGACAGCGTGCTGTCGGTGGTCGAGCGCGAGATGAACGGCTCGCCCGGCCTGATCTACATGGAGTCGGTGGCGCAGGCCAATGGTACCGGCACCATCACCATCAGTTTCCAGCCGGGCACCAACGCCGACCTGGCGCAGGTCGATGTGCAGAACCGCCTCTCGCGCGCCACGCCGCGCCTGCCGCAGGCCGTGACGCAGCAGGGCGTGCGCGTGGACAAGTCGCGCTCGAACTTCCTGCTGTTCACCATGCTGTCGTCGAGCAACCCGGCGATCGACCCGATTGCGCTGGGCGACTACGCGTCGCGCACCGTGGTGCCTGAACTGCAGCGCCTGCCCGGCATCGGCCAGGCCCAGTTGTTCGGCTCCGAGCGCGCCATGCGCGTCTGGATCGACCCGGCCAAACTCGCGGGTCTCAACCTGTCCTCGGCCGATGTGACGAATGCCATTCGCGCCCAGAACGCCCAGGTCGCTTCCGGCACCATCGGCGACCTGCCCAATATCGGCGGTCAGGGGATCTCCGCCACGGTGGTGGTCAACGGCCAACTCGCCAATGTCGAACAGTTCGGCAACATCGTGCTGCGTGCCAACACCGACGGCTCGTCCGTGCGGCTCAGGGATGTGGCCCGCCTCGAACTCGGCGGCCAGACCTATGCAACATCGGCCAGGCTGAACGGCCAGCCGGCGGTCGGTGTCGGTGTCCAGTTGTCGCCCAGCGGCAATGCGCTGGCGTCGGCCAAGGCCGTGCGCCAGAAGATGGCCGACCTCGAGCGCTACTTCCCGCAGGGTGTGAGCTGGAGCATTCCCTATGACAGCTCGCGTTTTGTGCAGATTTCGATTTCGCAGGTGGCTGTGACGCTGCTGGAGGCAGTGGCCCTGGTGTTCCTGGTGATGTTCCTGTTCCTGCAGAACTGGCGCTACACCGTGATCCCGACCATCGTGGTGCCGATTGCCCTGCTGGGCACTTTCGGCACGCTGCTGGCACTGGGTTTCTCGATCAATGTGCTCACCATGTTCGGCATGGTGCTGGTGATCGGTATCGTGGTGGATGACGCCATCGTGGTGGTCGAGAACGTCGAGCGCATCATGAGCGAGGAGGGCCTTCCCCCGCTGGAGGCCACGCGCAAGGCCATGAAGCAGATCTCCGGCGCCATCATCGGCGTGACGGTGGTGCTGATTTCGGTGTTTGTGCCGCTGGCCTTTTTCGCCGGCTCCACCGGCAACATCTACCGCCAGTTCTCGGCGGTGATGGTGGCATCGATCAGCTTTTCGGCTTTCCTGGCGCTGTCGCTCACGCCGGCCCTGTGCGCGACGCTGCTCAAGCCGGTCGAGGCCGGCCATCACCACGAAAAACGCGGCTTTTTCGGCTGGTTCAACCGCGGTTTCTCGCGCACCGCCAAGGGTTACGAAAGTGTTGTCGCCCGGGTGCTCAAGCGGGCCGCACGTTACCTGATCATTTACGTCGCCATCATCGCTGCGGTGGCCGTGGTCTACACGCGCCTGCCGACCTCCTTCCTGCCGGGCGAGGACCAGGGCAACATCCTGGTCAACGTGCAGTTGCCGCCGGGGGCCACGCAGGAGCGCACGCTGTCGGTGATGAAACAGGTGGAGGCTTACCTCCTGAAGCAGCCCGAAGTGCAAAGCATGGTCAGTGTGCTGGGCTTCAGCTTTTCCGGGCAGGGCCAGAATGCGGCACTGGCTTTTGTGACGCTCAAGGACTGGGGCGAACGCGAGGGGGCAGGCCAGTCGGCGGCCGGGCTCGCGGGCCGTGCTTTCGGTGCGCTTTCGGGCATCCGCGATGCCTTCATCTTTCCTTTGAGCCCGCCGCCGATACCCGAACTCGGGACCGCCAGCGGCTTCACCTTCCGCCTGCAGGACCGCGGCGGTGCCGGCCACGATGCGCTGGTCAATGCGCGCAACCAGTTGCTGGGCATGGCGGGCAAAAGCGCGGTGCTGACCCAGGTCCGGCCGGACGGCCTGGAAGACGGCCCGCAACTGCAGATCGACATCGACCGCGACAAGGCCAATGCTTTGGGCGTGTCCTTCGATGCGATCAACACCACGCTGTCGACGGCGCTTGGCTCGAGCTACGTGAACGACTTCCCGAACCAGGGCCGTTTGCAGCGCGTGGTGGTGCAGGCCGATGCACCGGCACGCATGCAGCCCGATGACCTGCTGCAGCTCAATGCGAACAACGCCCAGGGCAGGCCGGTGCCGCTGTCGGCCTTTGCATCCACACGCTGGGTCACGGGCGCGCAGCAGACCATCCGTTACAACGGTTATCCCGCGATGCGCATCTCGGGCTCGGCGGCGCCCGGCTACAGCTCCGGTGCGGCGATGACCGAGATGGAAAACCTGGCAGCCCAACTGCCGGCGGGCTTTGGTTTCGAGTGGACCGGGCAGTCGCGTGAGGAAAAACTGGCCGGCTCGCAGGCGCTGATCCTGTATGGCTTCGCCATCCTGGCGGTGTTCCTGTGCCTGGCCGCGCTCTACGAAAGCTGGAGCATCCCGCTGGCGGTGATCCTGGTCGTGCCGCTGGGCGTGCTTGGTGTGTTGCTGGCGACGCTGCTGCGCGCCTATTCCAACGACGTGTATTTCCAGGTCGGGCTGATCACCATCATCGGCCTGTCGGCAAAAAACGCGATCCTGATCATCGAGTTTGCCAAGGACCTCGAGGCCCAGGGCAAAAGCGCGATCGAATCGGCACTGGCCGCCGCGCACATGCGTTTCCGGCCCATCGTGATGACCTCGCTGGCCTTCATGATGGGTGTGCTGCCGCTGGCGATCGCCACCGGCGCCGGATCGGCCAGCCAGCGCGCCATCGGCACCGGCGTGATCGGCGGCATGATCACCGGTACCGCGCTGGCGGTGATTTTTGTGCCGGTGTTTTTTGTGGTGGTTCGCGGCCTGTTCAAAAGCAGCGAACGCCAGAAGAGGATGTATGCCGAGCACGCTCACGCGGCCGGTATTGACGCAGAGGACTCCCATGAAGCCAAACCCCATGCGTAAGCCCGCACTGGCCCGCTTGCTGCCGCTGGGCGCGGCCCTGGTGCTGGCCGGCTGCTCGATGGCGCCCACCTATGAGCGGCCTGCCGCGCCGATTGCCACCGACTGGCCCGGGCTGCGCCTGTCGACCTCGCTGGCAAGCGCGCCTGCAAGCTCGCCGGCGGTGCAGACGGTGTCGGCTGCCGACATCGACTGGCAGAGCTTTTTCAGCGACGCCAGGCTGCGCCTGCTGATAGCCGCGGCGCTGAGCAACAACCGCGACCTGCGTATCGCCGTGCTCAACATCGAGCAAGCCCGGGCGCAGTTCCAGATCCGGCGCGCCGACCAGTTCCCGACGGTAGGCGCGTCGGCGACCGGCACACGCCAGCCCAATGCCAGCGGCAATGGCAGCATCTCCAGCGTCTACACCGCCGGCCTGGCCATGACCTCGTACGAGATTGATTTCTTCGGCCGTGTCGCCAGCCTCAAGGACGCCGCGCTGGCGCAGTACCTGGCCACCGAGGAGGGCCGCAAGACCACGCAGATCAGCCTGATTGCGACCGTGGCCAACACCTGGCTCGCGCTGCTGGCTGACGAAGAGCTGCTGGCCATCACCGCGCAGACGCTGGCCACGCGCGAGGAGTCCTTCAAGCTGAGCCAGCTGCGTTTCGACAACGGCGTCACCTCCGAACTCGACCTGCGCCAGGCCGAGTCGCTGGTCGAAGCCGCCCGCGTCAGCCAGGCGCAACTGCAGCGCCAGCGCGCGCTGGACGAGAACCTGCTGACCCTGCTGGTGGGCCAGCCGCTGAGCGGCGAACTGGCGGCGGCCCTGCCGCGCGGCCAGGCCCTGGCCGATGCACCGCTGATGGTGGATGTGCCGGCTGGCCTGCCTTCGGACCTGCTGACCAAGCGGCCCGACATCCGCCAGGCCGAGCAGCAACTGCTGTCTGCCAACGCCAACATCGGGGCCGCGCGCGCTGCGTTTTTCCCGCGCATTTCGCTGACGGCTTCGGCCGGCAGCGTCAGCACCAGTCTGTCGGGCCTGTTTGAAAGCGGCAGCTACGGCTGGACGCTGGCGCCGCAACTGTTCCTGCCGCTGTTCGACGCGGGCCGCAACCGCGCCGGGCTGGACACGGCCAATGTGAACCGCGACATCGCGGTGGCGCAGTACGAAAAAGCCATCCAGACCGCTTTCCGCGAGGTGGCCGACGCGCTGGCCGGCCGCGCCACGCTGGGCGAGCAGTTGCGCGCGCAGCAGGCGCAGGCCGATGCCGAGGGTGTACGCTTCAAGCTGTCGGACCTGCGTTACCAGAACGGCATCGCCAGCCAGCTTGACCTGCTCGATGCGCAGCGCTCGCTGTTTGCGGCGCGCCAGGCGGTGGTGCAGACCCGGCTGCTGCAGCTGCAGAACCAGGTCACGCTGTACAAGACGCTGGGCGGCGGCTGGAAAGAACCGGCAGCGACGCCCTGAAGAGGCCTAGGCGGCCCCGGCCCGGGCCGTGAGCTGGTCGGCAAAGGCGTGGTTGACGTCGCGGTGGCCGGCTTCGTCGTCGCGCACCACCAGGATCACATCGCGCAGGCGCGCATCGGGCGCCAGCTTCCAGTAGTCGATGGCGATCTGCGGCGCCGGCACATTTTCGTAGACCCCCCTGTCTATGCCTGCGAGGTACTCGGTGTAGCTGTAGACGGCTTCTTCCTCGAAATAACCGACCAGCCGGTGCGCGGTACGGGACGACACCAGGTAAAGCACAAAAAACAGGTTGTAGAAGATGCCCTGCGCCAGCATCACCATCGAGCGCTCCAGCGTGCTGGGTCTGGCGATGTGCACAAAGGTCATCAGGTGCATGCGTTCGTTCTCGGCCTCGTCGAGCAGCTGGCGTATCCAGCCTTCGTCGTCCTTCATGCTGCGCAGCGACTTCAGGTGAATCAGCGCGCCGCCC
>CALRTF020000041.1:0-23172 GCA_943370985.1 Paenacidovorax caeni | reverse complement strand
TCGAGATGGGCGCGACCTGTGTCGGCGTCGGCAGCGACCTCGGCGTGTTCCGCGGCGCGACCCAGGCGCTGCGCGACAAATACCTGGCCTGATTTCCAGGCACTCGACGAGGGGGATACCCCACCGTTCGGGCTGAGCTTGTCGAAGCCGGTCCCTGGCCCGACGAAGAACCCTTCGACCCCTTCGACGGAGCTCAGGACAGGCGGCTCAGGGCGAACGGAGATGAGATGACACCGGGTGCATACGCCGCCGCCTTTTTTTGAATCGCGGCTTGTCGCCGCAGGAATTTTTGTTGAACAAGGAGTATTTTCATGAGCAAACTCGGATTTATCGGCCTCGGCATCATGGGCGCGCCCATGGCCGCCCACCTCATCAAGGCCGGCCACGAGGTGTTTCTCACCACACGCAGCAAGGTGCCCGCCGAGCTGCTGACGGGCAAGGCCGTCGCCTGTGCCTCGGCCCAGGAAATCGCTGAAAAGGCCGACATCATTTTCATGATGCTGCCCGACACGCCGGATGTGCAGAAAGTGCTGTTCGGCGACAAGGGCGTGGCCGCCGGCCTCAAGAGCCATGCCAAGGGCAAGACCGTGGTCGACATGAGCTCGATCTCGCCGATGGACACCAAGGAATTTGCGAAGAAGATCAACGAGCTCGGCGCCGACTACCTCGACGCGCCGGTCTCCGGCGGTGAAGTCGGCGCCAAGGCCGCCAGCCTGACCATCATGATCGGCGGCCCCGATGCGGCCTTCGAGCGCGTCAAGCCGCTGTTCGAGCTGATGGGCAAAAACATCACGCTGGTCGGCGGCAACGGCGACGGCCAGACCTGCAAGGTCGCCAACCAGATCATCGTTGCGCTCAACATCGCCGCCGTCGGCGAAGCCCTGCTGTTTGCCAGCAAGGCCGGCGCCGACCCGGCCAAGGTGCGCCAGGCGCTGATGGGCGGTTTTGCCGCCTCACGCATTCTCGAGGTGCACGGCGAACGCATGATCAAGCGCACCTTCAACCCGGGCTTTCGCATCGGCCTGCACCAGAAAGACCTCAACCTGGCGCTCAGCGGCGCGCGCAGCCTCGGTGTGGCGCTGCCGCAAACCGCCAGCGCCGCACAGCTGATGCAGGTCTGCAGCGCCAACGGCATGCAGGACCTCGACCACTCGGCGCTGGTGCGCGCACTCGAGCTGATGGCCGATCACGAAGTTGCCAAGGCATGAGGAAGCGCTGAACCGCTTTTATTCAACAACAAAACCGGGCATTTCCAAGCCCTTATTCAGGAGACAAGACATGAGCATCCATCGCCGCAAGCTTCTCGCTTCTTCCGTGGCCCTGGGCCTGGCCGCCGCTTCGGGCGTGCAGGCGCAGACCGCCGCCTGGCCGTCCAAACCGATACGCCTGATCGTGCCTTACCCGCCGGGCGGTTCGTCGGACATCATCGGCCGCTCCATCAGCCAGGCGCTGTCGGAAGCGCTCAAGCAGCCGGTGATTGTGGAAAACCGCGCCGGCGCCAACGGCAACCTCGGCGCCGACCTGGTTGCCAAGTCCGCGCCCGATGGCTACACCTTGCTGCTGTGCGACACCGGCGCGCTGGCCATCAGCCCCTCGGTCTACACCAAGCTGCAGTTCGACCCGAGCAAGGACTTGCGCGGCGTGACCATGCTGGCCTACTCGCCGCACCTGCTGGTGGTGCATCCCTCGGTGCCCGCCAACAACCTGAAGGAGCTGGTGGCGCTGTCGCAGACCAAACAGCTCAACTTCGCCGTGACCGCCATGGGCAGCGCGCCGCACCTCGCCGGCGTCGCCGTCGAACGTGCCAGCAACGCCAAGTGGCAATACATCCCTTACAAGGGCGGCTCCCAGGCCGTCAACGACACCGTCGCCGGCCAGACCCAGGTGCTGATGAACGGCATGCTGGCCACGCTGCCGTTTGTGCAGAGCGGCCAGCTCAAGATCCTCGGCGTCTCCAAGGCCACCCGCATGCCGCTGATCGGCAATGTGCCGACGCTGCAGGAGCAGGGCATCGCCGGTTTCGAGTCCGGCACCTGGCAGGGTGTGCTGGTCGCCGCCGGAACGCCGCAGCCCATCGTCAATCGCCTGAACACCGAGCTGATCAGGATCATCCGCAGCCCGGACATCCGCGCCAGGCTCAGCGGGCAGGGCGCCGAAGTCGCGACCATGTCACCGGCCGAGCAGGACGCCTTCTTCAACAACGAACGCAAGCGCTGGGCGTCGGTGGTGGCCGCTGCCGGCATCAAGCTGGACTGATCCGGCTCCCGCTGCACTATCGATTTGATAGCTGCTCGCCCTTGCAAGACGGGGGCTGGCGGCCGATTTGGTTTGCACGAACGGCTGGCTGTCCGGCTTTGCGCCTTTATGACGGTCTGTCCGGGCTTTGATCGGCCCGAGCCTGAGGCACAAGCAGGCCTTGGTCGAGCAGCTTTTGCACGATGTCTGCCTGCAGCAGGTCGCGCCGGCGTTTGGCTTCCGGCCGCTGCGGCGCCTTCCCGGCCATCCAGCGTTTGAACTCGACAAACGACTCCGGCGCGATGGTGCGCATCAGTGTCATGCGACCCGTCGCAGAGATCACGACATGCTCAAAACGCGGCGCATTTGTCAGCACCGACGCACGCACGGCCTGCACCGGCCACAAGTCGCCCTCGTCATCCGGGAAGCGAAAGGGATGGGGATCATCGCCTTCGGGCTGGCGCCGCAGAAAGTCGACTTCAAACCCTTTGGCGTTGATCGCGGTCTCGTTCTGACCCTCCTTGCGGATAAAGCTGGCGTCAGCCCGCTGCAGGACACCGAGCATGGATGTGTCGAGCTTGCCGATGTCGGTCATGAAGCGCACGCGCCGTCGCGCGTCCCACAACAAATCGACGTCCTGGGTGGCCAGTGCGCCCTGCACAATGCGCACCCCCGCGGCTGTTTCATACGCATACAGGGCATGGGTTCCCACCACGGTGAAATGCTGGCCGAGTCCCGCGTCCTCGATGGCCTGCAACACGGCAATCACGGCCGACGGAACCCGCCCCACCTTCAGCGCCTTGTTCAGGCGCTCCGCGTCTTTCAGCGCATCGCGCAGTGACTTCAGCCGCACCTCCACCTCACGCTTGCGGGTCGTGAATTCTTCGTGGATCTTTTCAGTGTCAGGCGAGCGGGGCCCGACACGGCTCTGGCGGTTGTCAGGCTGGGTCTTGACCAGGTACTCGTAGTCGCCCTGACGCTTCCAGTACATGCCGCCGGCATAGTTGCGCGCCTGGGTGTGGACCCGCACAAACTCATCGAACACCGTGGTCGAGTCGATCAGTTGCCTCGCGGCGTTGTCTGAAAGAGGGAGGTAGTCCATTAGCCGTAGATTTGTTGAAATTGAAGTTTATACGGCCAATGTCACCTTGTCCACCCACCAAGTTACCCAATGACTCCTGATTTGATAGCTGCCGCCCCTTGCCGGACGGGGGCTGGCGGCCGATTTGGCCATGAATCAGGGCGGCAGCGCGTCCAGGGCCTGATCCGGGCCCTTGTTCAGGCGGGCCCGCTTCTGCGCCGCCGCAGCAGCCCCTCCACCGCTTCAAACAGCGCCTCGCTGAGCAGCGCCAGCAGGGTGGCGGGCAGGGCGCCGGCCAGCAGCAGTTCGCGGTCGTTGAGCGCCAGCCCGGTGACGATGCGTTCGCCGTAACCGCCTGCGCCTATGAAGGCGGCAATCGTCGCCGTGCCGATCGCAATCGCGGTGGCGGTGCGTATCCCGGCCAGCATCGTCGGCAGCGCCAGCGGCAGCTCGACCAGGCGCATGCGCTGGCCATCCGTCATGCCCAGCGCCTGGCCAGCCAGCCGCAGCCCGCCGGAGACCTCGGCCAGGCCCGCCACCGTGTTGCGCATGATGGGCAGCAGCGCGTACAACATCAGCGCGATCAGCGCCGGCACGGTGCCGATCACACCCAGCAGCGAGATCAGCATGGCCAGCAGCGCCAGCGAAGGCACGGTCTGCAGCAGGCTGGTCGCGCCCAGCACCAGCGCGCGCAGGCGCGGGTGCGGAAACACCCACACCGCCAGCGGGATGCCGACCAGCGCCGCCAGACCGACAGAAATCAGGGTCAGTGCCAAATGCTGGCGCGTCAGCCGCGCCAGGTCCGGGCCGAAGAGTTTGGCCCAGAAGCCGCGCTGGCCGGCATCGGTGACTGCGGCAGTCCCGCCTGCTTTCGCGGCGAGGTGATCGCGTGCAATCACGTCAAAAGCCACGCCCTGCAGCTCGGCCCGCGCGTTCATCGCAATCATGGCGTTTTCGTCGATGCTGCCGCCCAGCTTTTGCAGCGCCGCCCAGGCCTGCGGAAAACGCTGCGGCACATCGAGCCGGTACAGCAACACCGCGTCATAACGTGGGAAGTAGGCCTTGTCGTCCTTCAGCACACGCAGGCCCAGGTGGCCGATCTTGGCGTCGGTGGTGTAGATGTCGATCACGTCCACCTGCTTTTGTGCGATCGCGTCATAAGCCAGCCCGTGGTCCAGCGCCACCGGCGTCTGCGGCGCGCCGTAACGCTGCGCCAGTCCCTTCCAGCCGTCGGCGCGGCCGATGAACTCGTTGGACAGGCCCAGCTTGAGTTCAGGGTGTTTGGCCAGGTCGCTCAGCGAGCTGATGCCCAGGCGCTGCGCCGTGTCCTCGCGCATGGCCAGCGCGTAACCGTCGTTAAAGCCCAGCGGCACCGCCACCCCCAGGCCCAGCGGCGCCAGCGCGGTATTCATGGCCTGCGTTGTCATGGACGCCTCACCCTTGAGGATCTCCTGGCTGATGGTGCCCACGTACTCCGGGTAGAGGTCGATGCTGCCGGAGCGCAGCGCCTCATAAACAATCGCGGTGTTGCCCAGGCCCTGCAGCACCGACGGCGGCGTGCCCGTGTGCGGCGCCGCCGTCTGCGCCAGCACCTGCGCGAGGATGTAGGACTCGGTGAAGCGTTTGGAGCCTATGCGCAGCGTGTCGTTGGCGGGCGGCGCGGCGAGCGAGAAGCTGCCGACGGCGGCTAGCAGCAGGGCAAGGCAGCAGGCGGCAAGTGCAGGGAGGCGGCGCGTCATGGGCCTATTGTGTCTTCCACAAAGCATGAAGGGCAACTTCCACCGTTCGCCCTGAGCTTGGCCTCTCACTGCCGTTCGCCCTGAGCCTGTCGAAGGACCGGGCCCGCGCAACAACGGCTTCGACAAAGCTCAGCCCGAACGGTTGGACTCACCCGACCCCCCGCGCGACCACCCCTCCGTTCGTCCTGAGCTTGTCGAAGGGCCCCCGCCCAGCTCAGAAGCGGCTTCGACAGGCTCGGCCCGAACGGTTGTCGCACCCACATCTACCGGCATCGTTCTCCCGTTCGCCCTGAGCCGCCTGCCCTGAGCTGCGTCGAAGGGGTCGAAGGGTAAGGGCCGAAAGCTCCGCCACAAACCTGCGTTCACCGTTCGCCCTGAGCCGCCTGTCCTGAGCGCCGTCGAAGGGGTCGAAGGGTCCCCGCCAGTTCAGAAGCGGCTTCGACAGGCTCAGCCCGAACGGTGACGTAGCCCCCAGCACCATCCCCCATCCTGTGGCAGACTGCCTTCCACCCGAAACACCCTAACCAACACACCATGCCCATCCAGCTCTACGCCTTCGACACCCCCAACGGCCGCAAGATCAGTGTCGCCCTGGAAGAAATGGGCCTGCCCTACGAGGTGCATGTGGTGGACATCACCAAGGGCGAGCAGACCGCGCCCGACTTCCTGAAGATCAGCCCCAACAACAAGATCCCCGCCATCCTCGACCCCGACGGCCCGGGGGGTGAACCGATCAGCGTGTTCGAGTCCGGCGCCATCCTGGTCTACCTGGCCGAAAAGACCGGCACCTTCCTGCCCAAAGACCCGCGCGCCCGCGTGGCGGTGATGGAATGGCTGATGTTCCAGATGGGCGGCTTCGGCCCCATGCCCGGCCAGGTGCACCACTTCATTGCACTTAAAGACGAAGCCGAGCGCCGCTACGGCCTGGAGCGCTTCATGGCCGAGACGACCCGCCTCTACGGCGTGATGGACCGCCGCCTGGCCGACCACACCTTCTTTGCAGGCGAAGAAATCTCGATCGCCGACTTCGCCATCGTCGGCTGGGTCTGGCGGCATGAGCGGCACAAGATAGCCCTTGCGGATTTTCCGAATGTGGCGCGGTGGTACCAGGGAATGATGGCGCGGGATGGGGTGGGGCGGGGGTTTGGGGTGGCGTTGAAGAGGGGTGGGTGAGGAGCAAGGTCCTTCAGTCAACCTACAAGCCGCCACTAAGGCTATTGAACACTCCATGTTTCGGCGGTCAGCGGCAACTCATTCAGTTCGGCTCGCGCTTCCCGCCAGGTCGGATAGTGCCTCTCCAGCAGCGCCACAAAGCGCTCGCTGTGGTTTGGCTCTATCAAATGCAGCATTTCGTGCACAACAACGTACTCCAGCAAATCCTTGGGTTTCTTGACAAGCTCGGTGTTCAGGCGAATGTTCCCCGCCCGGTGGTTACAGCCACCCCATTTGGTTTTCATGCGCTGGAGGAAATATCCGGAAACCTTCACGCCGAGCGTCGCCTCCCATTTCCGGATCAGCGCAGGTATCACCTCATGCAGCAGTGCGCGGTGCCATTCATTCACGACTTCTTCCCGCTTCGCCAGCGTGCTGCCAGGGCGCACGATAAGCGTGATCCGACGGTGATCCCGCGTCACGGCAGGCTTCGCGTCCTTTTCGGCGACGGACAGTAGATAGCGCCGGCCCCAGAGGTAATGGCTCTCCCGCTCTATAAACTTGCGCGGTGTCTCGCGCGCCTGACCAAGCAACTTCACCTGCTGGTCTCGAATCCAGCCGAGCTTGGAGATGGCATAGGCGCGGGCCACCTCCAACCGCGTTCCGGTGGGGGCGACGAGCGTGACGTGACCAGCCGGCGGATGCACCGAGAGGTGCACGTTCTTAACGGCCTTGCGGTTCAAGGCAATCACGACGTCGCCGAGCTTGATGGTCTCAGTCACAAGTACCCCGGCTGGTTCTTGATGATCTCGAACAGTGCTTTGGTCGCCTCGCGATCACGATCAAGGATCGGAAACAGGGCATTGAGCACCTGCGCCTCACGCGCTTGGTCGCCTTTCCAGCCAGCAGGTGCATGTTCCCTCACAACGCTGTCGATCCGCACTGCCAACAAGGCTTTGTCCTCATCACGACTTGGGTATTGAAAGTTGCTCCTCGGCAGGCCTTCCAAGTTGTTGAAAATCACCGTCGCCTCACGCCGTCCATGCAACTCCGCCGGAAGACCGTCTTCGGGCTGCTTGGCGGCTAACCGCTTCACCAAATCCTCAGCCTTCCGCAGAAACTCTTCGTACGCCGCCGTATCGGTGCGGCTTTGCTTGATCAAGTCATCCAGCAGCTTGGACATTTGCGCGTAAAACCTTGGATCAGTGAGTTGGTCGCGGATGATGGTCTTGCGCACGTTATTGATGATGCCTTCGGCAACGGCATTTCGTGACAGCTTGCCCTTCTCATTGAGCTTCTTGGCAATCGCATCGTGGATGCCGGTCTTGACGATCAGCTCGGTGAGCGACAGTTCGCCCAACGCGCCTAGTTCGGTCGCGGCGTCGGCCTGAATATAGGTGTTGATCAAGTAGCGCATGTCTGCCTCAAAGGGCTTTATATCCAGCTCTTCGCCCGAGTGCTTCTTGATGGCAGAGCGAAGTTCGGCGTACCAGTCCACCTCCTTGTGGATCGCTGCTGCTTCTGCGTCGCTGTAGCCGGCTTTTGCCATGTCCTGCGCAATATCGGCGTAACAGCGGGCAAAGATCGCAACTGCTTTGTAAAACGACAACCGCAGCGCCTCGGTTTCGGTCAATGCATTGGGGTTAGCGGCATCGCCGCAGAAGTAGTGCAAATACTGCTCCACCTCGCAGGGCTGCGGTACGGGTTCGCACAGATAGCCAATCGCTTGACGGGCATTGTCAAGCTGCTTCTTGCCTTCTTCCAGCCAGTTCTTCAGGTGCACATTATTGTCCCCCCCATTGCCCGCATCAATGTCCAGCTCGTCGGAGCTGTACACCGCAATGGCCTGCTGTACGTCGCCAAACAGTTCCTTGAAATCAACGATGTGGCCGTAGTCCTTGTCGTCGCCGTCGAGCCGATTGGTGCGGCAGATAGCCTGAAACAGGTTGTGGTCGCGCAGTTGGTTGTCCAGATAGATGTAGGTGCAGCTTGGTGCGTCAAAGCCGGTCAGCAGCTTGCTCACCACAATCAACAGTTTCATGTTAGCCGGTTCGTCAATGAAGCGGCGCTTCATCTCTGTCTCGTACTTCTCGGTAGTGGCGAACCCCTTGAGTACGAACTTCGTATAGGTGTCGAACTTGTAGCGTTCATCACTGTCCGCTGGCTCCAGCACAATAGCGCCGGGGCTAGGTTCAAACGAGGTAATGATCCCGCAATACTGCCCAAAGGTCTTGGCCTGAAACAGCCTGAAGTAGTGGCAGGCGTCATAAATGCTGGCCGCCACCAAAATCGCCGTGCCCCGGTTGTTGCTCAGCCGTGGCAGTACGCCGAAGTCGTGGATGATGCTGGCCGCAATGCGGGCCTTGCGCTCCTCAGAGCTCATCAACTCTTCCATCGTCGCCCAGCGCGCGCGCACAAGGGCTTTCTGGAAGTTGTTCAGGTTCTTGGTACGGGTTTCAAACCACTGGTCAACGGCCACTTGTGAGGTGAGCCGCTGCGGCACATCGCGCGCCTCATACTTCAAGTCCAGCACCACCTTGTCGGCTACCGCCTGGTGAAACTTGTAGGTGTGGATATAAGTACCAAATACATCGCGCGTCATCTTCCTGTCTTTGCGCAACAGCGGCGTGCCGGTAAAACCGATGAAGATGGCCCCTTCCAGCCATCGCTTCATCTGCTTGTTCATGTCGCCACCCTGACTGCGGTGGCACTCGTCTACAAACACATACATGCGGCCATGCACCGTGGGCGGCGGGCCGTTCAGGTCTGAAGGGTCGATCTTGTGCAACAGCGCGCACATCAGCCGCGTGGTGGTGGAGCCCAGTTTCTCCACAAACTCCGCCCGGGAGGTAATGCGTGGCGACGGCGAGCCCGCGCCAATCACGCCCGCGTTGCGCATCACGCCTGTAATTTGCTTGTCCAGCTCGTCGCGGTCGGTCACCACCAAGATGCGGGCTTCGGGGTCGTGCTCCAGCAGCCACTTGGCAATCAGCACCATCAAAATGCTCTTGCCGCTGCCCTGGGTGTGCCAGATCACGCCGCCCTCGCGCTTGGCAATGCGCTCTTGCGCCGCCTTCACGCCGGCGTATTGGTGCGGGCGCGGCACTTTCTTTTGTCCACCGTCGAAGATGATGAAGTTGCGAATCAGGTCCAGCAGCCGGGTCTTGTCGCAGAGCAGCGCCATTGGCCGGTCTAGCAGCGCCCCGGCGGCGGGTGTGGTGCCGGCCGCAAGTGGCACTTCGTCCTTCCACTCCACAAAAAACTGCTCTGACGTGCCGGTTGTGCCATAACGCAAGCCTTGCGAATCGTTTCCCGCAAGCACCAACTGCACGGTGCTAAAGAAGCCCTTGTTGAAAATCTCTTCTTGATTGGTGATGAGCTGGCGCACCCCATCGGCCAACTCCACGGAGCTGCGCTTGAGTTCGATCACTACCATGGCGATGCCGTTGATGTAAAGCACGATGTCCGGCCGCCGCTCGTAGCCGCCTTTGAGCGTGACCTCTTCGGCCAGGGCAAAGTCGTTCTTCTCGGGGTTTGCCCAGTCGATCACATCAACGGTTTTGTGTGCGTCCCCCGCCGCAATCTGAACCTGCACGCCGTAGCGAAGGCATTGGTAGGTGCGCAGGTTGGCTTGGTAGAGCGTGATGCCGGTGGTGTCAGCCGCCGCTTCCAGCTTTTGCAAAGCGGCGGATATGTGGGCGGGTGAGTAGCCACGGGCCGCAAGGTTGTCGCTCAGTTCTTTGGCCTCAATGGGCCGATTGTTCGCGCGCTTGTTCCACTCGCCCAGATAGCGGTAGCCGAGGTAGTCTGGCCGTGTCCTGGCTGTGAGCAGCTCGATGACGCGGTTTTGTGTTTTGCGTTCGGAACGGCGGATTTCAGACATCTATGACTTTCGGTACGCCTTCGACGCCAACTCCAACCGCAAGGCTTTTCAATAACACCGTTTTCATGTCGTCGTAGTGTCTGGAGATCGCGGCTGTATCCCAGGGCTGGAGTTTCATCATGAGGTGCTGTTTTACGCTATCGATGGTGTTATTTCGGTAGTATTCCCTCTTCGCTTCAGGCATGAAGTTACTGAGTCGTGAGTTTTTGCTATGGCTGATCAGGCAGAGGTTACCGAATGAGTTGAGCATATCGGCTGGCAGTGAATCATGCCCGGGCAGGGGATGCTGAGGATAATAGTGCTCCACGGAACTTCGGAAGGTGAACTCATAGGCCTTGACGGTGCCGTCGGTCGGCTGATGCTCCAGCCAAAGGAGATAGTCAAGGTAGTTGAAAACCAGATTATTTTCTATGTTGTCGAAAGATAACCGGGCCTTCATTTCATCTGCCAAGACTTCTTCATGAGCTGTCTGGCAACACCCCTTGTTGTCATAAATCATCTCGAAGTATTCCATCCCACCATTGGGGGCCAGAAACCTATCGAAAACAAAGGCTTTTGCAACAGACTCCAGATAGCTCAGATAGGAAAGTGCGATGACTTTTTCAGCGGCGAAAAGGTGATGCAACGCCGCATTGAGCCAGTGCTTGTAAACCAATGTTGGCGTAGAGACATGAAATGCCGAAAGCAACATCAATATTCGACGATTCTCACTACCGACTATTTCCTCATCCCCAAAGGTGTTCACGTAGTTGCCACGTCCCACACGGCTCGATTCGCCGCCATCATTCCATTTGAAACGCTTAAGACTCCAGCCGTCCGTACCCTTAATGAACTCGCGCTTGATGACGTATTGATCAAAAAGGTACTTGCAGCGAAGTAGATTGAAGGTGAATTTTTTCACCGCTTCGACTGGACTGGTGCTTTTCAACACGCAACTTTCAAAGGTTGTGATGAGTCGCTTGTCATCCAGGGGAATGTCCTGCGCTGTTGAGACGCGCAAAACATGCAGCAAAAAATTCGGAAAGTTGATCACCGTATTGAATCGCTCAGGTGACTCGTCGCTGCCGGTCCCAAATTTGGTGCCGGAACCAGCATTCCGAATAATCTCTCCCAGCGTTAGCTCACTCCCTGAATCCGAGTCTGCGCCAGCGGGCTGCTTCAACACTGTTGCCAGCCCGTCGAAATCAGTGACCTTGTATTGCCCCCAATCCTTCGCTCCAAATATGGCGTCGCGCTGGGCAGGGGTAAAGCCCATCTGCACATACTTTTCCATATTCGCGCAGGCTTCCCAGACCACCTGGAGGCAATTCTGGGCATCCTTGTCGTCCTTGAGCAGCTCCATCATGCGGGACTTGAGCACCTCATGCTTCTCCAACTGCTCACCACGGTTGTTCATGATCTCGAAGTAGTGGTTCAAGTCCGTGTCTTTGGGCACCATGACGCGCATGATATGAACGCTTGAGAACAAGAAATCGGCAAACTTCTCTGGAGCAATCTTGTTTTCTGCAAGCTTCTGCGGCAGGATTTTCTTGATCAGACGATAGCCGTTCAGAATGGCAGTGTTGATCTCCTTCTGCCCGAGGACCTCAGAAGGATCGTCTGTGAACTGCCCTTTGAAAATCGCGTTGAAAGTTCGGCGCGAATGTTCCCGGCTGTCGAAATCAATGGCCAAATTTTGATACCAGGAGACATCGCAGACCTTCGCATTCTTGAGGTAGGAGGCGATTAGTGAGAGCGTCGTCAGCCTTTGCTGGCCGTCTATGGTCTCAAAAACGGTGTGCTTGCCTTCCGTTCTCGCAAAGACCACCAGCGTGCCTATGTAGTAATTCCTGCCCGCCGGGAGGTAATCGATCACGTCCTGAATCAGCTGCGTTATCTCCCCTTCGTCCCAGGCATAGTTCCGCTGGTACATTGGGATGACGTAGTGCACGTCTCCACTCAGTAGGTCCCTAATCGAAAGCTGGGCGATCTCGTCACTCATAGTATTTCATGTCCCTGAACAATGACTCGATTCCCCCGGTCTTGGTCGACCTGTTTCCTCTAATCACAGGCAGGCTGCAATTGATGAAATCGCCAGGGCGGGTCGCGTCCTTGATCAGCCTGAACAGATTGTTCTCGAGTACATGGTTGTCCATGCTCGCGAGTTGAACCACCTGCATCGTCAAACGCAGACTGTAGGCCCAGACAAAAATCTTCTCGATGGCCCGGGAGATTTCAACCTGACCGAACTTGTCGATGTAATAGATCAACAGGCAGTCGAAGATGCTCCGCACATAGCGGTCACCCGTTCGGCGGTGCCCTTCATATGTGTTGATCATTTGCATGACCCTCACCGCAAAACCATCCAGTTGCACACTGCCGAGAAACGACTCGCCAGTGGTAGGTGGCTTATTGAACATGCGCACCTTTTCCTGATAGTGCGCCGTCATCTCAAAAAAGCGGCGCCCGTTAATGATGATCTGGTCGAGATGAAACGGAAAACCGAGAGGACGACCGTCAATCCGACGCTCATACTGGCCGTTGTAATGATCGACAAAATGGTGCGCCATCCGCAATTGCTCAACATAGGGATAACGGGCCACAGTCTCTAGATTGACACCCTTGAACAATGCCGTATCTTCCTTGCCAAAGTAGCGCGCCGAAGCGCCCTTAGACCAGTTCCGGATGCGATACAGATACTGCGAAAAAAGGGCAACCAGTTCCTCCGTTTCGCTATCTTCCCAATGGCCTACCGTGCGAGCTTTCAAAGGCTCATCTTCGGCACTGAACTCTCGCAAGTGAAAGGCTTTTAGCAGGTCATGCGGTTCCAGATCCCGTCCGCGCGCATTTTGGGAGTCAAAGAACTGAAACGCCTCCGAGACATCGTTCAGCGCGAAGGTGACGACCGCACACTTGTTCAGCAAAAAGTTGATGTGTTCTTCTGTGAAGTCAGAGCGATCAACGATGCGAGAAATTTCAAGGTAGTTGTTGTGAATGTTGGCCTTGGAAATCGCACTCTTGAAGCTGGGGTTCACCATGACGGTTTCCAGCTTGGTCAGCTGCTCCTTGAGGTCCTTTCGGTCGAGCTTTTCCCTCCGAAGGGCAATCAGTGCTCTCACAGCCAGTAAAAGCGTAATGGTTCGTTGTTGACCATCGACGATGTTCTTCTTCTCACCGTCTTGATGAAACACAATCGTTCCCAAACGATAGGAGGACTTGTCCTTGTGTGTCGCAATATCGGAGAACAGTTGATTAATGTTCTTGCCAGTCCATTTGTAGGGTCGCTGGTATTGGGGAATGAATAACGACGAATCAGTGAGCAGTTCACCAATGCTGATGATCCCCTTGGGCAGCCCCTCAACGCTGGCCGAGGCCGTAGGCGATACAGCGTAATCTGTCATACGGGTCGGCCCGGTTCATTCTGCTTCGTTTGGTAGATTGGCCGCAGGTTATCTGGAAGGTACAGCGGGTGCCATGGGGTTGTTCCGTCCTTTGCCAACTTCAAGTAACAGAGCGCCGGGTGGTCACTCAGCATCTCGACCACCTTGCGCCCGCCGTCCTTGAGTGATCTTGGGGGGTGCCCGTAGGCAAGAACAACCGTTTGGGCCCGTTTGGCCATGCGCCGAAGGGCCTTGTCATTCTCGGGACCAATAGGGTCTTCAACTTGCAGCAACCCCTTCTTGTTCGTCGATCGGTATGCATGCACATTGCCAATCAGTTGCCCACCGAAGCCCCAATAGCGGGCAAATTTTCCAGTCTTAATCAGGGTGGGGTCGGCATAGTCCAGGCAGGCGACGCTCGGGTTCATCAGAATCCACAACACGATTGGCTTGGACTTGTCCCATACCTCTGAGAGTTCATAGCGGTATTGGTCGCATTCCGAAAATCGCGCGGATACTTTGGAATCACTTGGCCAGGCCGGGCGCGATTTGCCGCCTGCATCGTGCTTTATGGTGGTGCTCATGCGGATGCTCACTGCGGCTCGACCAGCCGAATCCTGCCGGTCAGCAGCTCCTGCATCATGGCCTGCTTGAG
This sequence comes from Paenacidovorax caeni, assembly GCA_943370985.1. Taxonomy (GTDB): domain Bacteria; phylum Pseudomonadota; class Gammaproteobacteria; order Burkholderiales; family Burkholderiaceae_C; genus Polaromonas; species Polaromonas caeni_A. Next base: position 9,068 of record CALRTF020000041.1, on the reverse strand, counting down.
GGCTTGGGTTTTGCTCCGACGGGCTTGCAGGATGGCGAGTTCGGTGTCCATGTCGGAGAGGACGGTGGCGATGGCGGTTTGTTCGGGCGCAGGCGGCATGTCGAACTCAAGAGATTCAATGCTGCTTGGCCTCAAGTTGTTAATGCTTGATCCTGCGAGTAGGTTGTTGATGTAATCCCGATAGCGTGCCGTCTGAAAGAGATAGAAGGCAAAAGTCGGGCTTGCCTCGGTCGCGTCAGTGCGAAAGCAGCCCATGAACGCACCAAAGGTGTATTCGTAGCCTTTGCTCTCATTGAACACACCAGCCTTGCCGACGAGGGCCTTGCTGCCATTTGCCATGCAAATCAGAATGTCGTCCTTTTTCAGGATTTGGTGCGACGAAACCCTGGCGGCATTCACATACTGCACATCATCGGTGACGACGATAGCGCTCTGTACATTATTCGAGCGGAGAAGTCGTTTTGTGTTGGATGTGTCGTGAGTCGATAGATCACTATCGCCTTTGTAGCTCACGCCGCGCAAGCACTTACCGGCATCCCCCAACCGCTTCACCTCCCACTTCCCACTGAAGCCGGGTAGGCGGGTTTTGCCGGTTAGTAGTTGCTGCATGGCGGCTACTTTGAGGTCCTGCTTCTTGGCGATGAGCCGATCTAGTCCGCCGAGCAGCGCATCCACATCACCCAACGCCGCCGCAATGGCGCGTTGTTCGGGGAGGGGTGGAACGACTACCTGCAACTTCGCTAAATCGCGCGTATAGATGGCTGCGACGCTCGTCGTGCCCGTCGCCAAAGAACGAAGTCTCGTGACCGCGCTCTCTGTATTCAAAAAGTAGTTCGCAAACTCGTTGGAGCAAACCTCCTCGGGATCGAATTCCAACCGCATTAGGTTTGAGTTGTAGTAAGCGACCGGCAACTCGTTTCGCCAAACCGCGACTTTTCCAACCAAGTCCAACGTGTTGCGGGTGTTAAATAACACATCTCCATAGCTAAGTCGGTGTACGTTTTCTAGCATCGAACCGGGCGTTACGAATTGGACTTTGGATAAATCGATATGTCCACGGGCGAGGTTGCCCATCTTCATCAACGGAAAGGCGGCCTCTGCATCTTGATTTGGGTAGTTCCCACCGAGCCTCCCTTTGCGCAGAACAGCTCTGAGCGACTTCACCTCCCAATCATCCGGAATCACCCCCACCTCAGTCTGCTTGTAGCCCGCCGGCAATCCAGCGCTCATACCGCACCCGCCAACGAGCGGCCAAAAGGGCCCTGCTGCGCAAAATTCATTTCAAATCGCCTTCTCGCCCGAGTAAAACTTACACATACAGCTACCAAAACAATCGCGAATTCAGCATCACTCAGGCTCAGTGCCATGTCGCCCCCATGCGTTTCAGGTGTTCATCCACCCGGGCGGCGAGCGTAGCCACTTGGTCGGTGAGTTGGGGTAGCGGCGTGGCGTAGCGCTCGGCCAGTTCTCGGATGCGGCCAGTCAGGGTTTGCGACACGCGATCCAGCTCGCCCTGCACGGCGGCGGCCAGGTGAGCCATCCACTTGTCGTCCACCACCAAGGTTTTGATCTCGGTCTCGGTCAGCGTGGGGTATTTGATGTCAATTTTTTTGTCCAAATCCTCTTGTGCGGCTTTGAGCTTGGCCTTGGTGGTGGCTTGCTGGTCCAGCACGTCGGCATAGGCGGTGAGTGCCTTGCGCTCGTCGGCGTAGTTCGGGTCTTTGGGTATTTCTTTAAGGCGCGCCTTCACGGCTTTGGCGTTGATCTTTTGCTTGTCGCCTTCGCCCTCTATCACCTCGGCCAGCAGACCGTCTTCGCCGCTGTGTTCTTCCAACATTTCATCGAGTTTCTGTTCCAGTTTGGCCAGCAGGTTGTCCAGCGCATCGATGGCGGCGCGCTCGGGGACGAAGTATTTGGCAACCAAAATGATGGCGGGCACCAGGTCGGACTTTAAGCGGCGTTTGCCTTTGAGGTAGTCGTGCGGCTCGGGCCAGACGAGTTTGTTGTTTTTGTCTTTGAGCTGTTTGACTTCGCGTGGCTGCGCGCCATCTACCCAGCCGTCTGCGGCTATCAGGTAGGCGTCGTCCTGCATCGTGCTGGCCCAGTAGTCCATCAGGTGCTGGTAGATGTCGTAGGCGTCAATCAAGGGCACCGCCTGAAAGGCCGCAAGCAAGACCTCGGACACCGTGGTTATCAGTTCTTTGGGATGGTCGTTTTGCTTGAACCCGGTGATGCGTGGTGTGATGGCCTTGCGCCATTTGGCAAACATGGTCGTCGCGCTGTGGTTGTAGGCGGTGAACTCGGCGTGGCCCAGTATGGCGGGCTTGACTTCAGCAATGGGCAGCTTGAGGCGGGCATAGCCGGGGCGACCCGCAGGCGCAAACAGATGGGCCCGCACGCCAGGGAAAACCTGCCAATCGGCAGCGAAGGCATCCAAGTCGCGCTCGGGAATGCCGCCGCGCAAGTGGCCGTCAATGTCTTGCAGATCTTCGGGCGCGGTGCTGTCGATGTACCGCGGTAGGTTGAGGTTGTATTCGTTCCTGGGATCGGCAATCTCGCTTCGGGGCACCATACGGGCGTATTTCGGATTGCTGCCGTCCTGGCGAGTGAAGGTGTCCACAATTTTGTGAATGTCTTGCTCGCGCAGGCGGTTTTTGTTGCCGTCTTTGATGAAGGCTTTGGACGCATCGACCATGAAGATGCCTGCTCTAGCATTGGCGTTTTCTTTGTCCAGCACTAGGATGCAGGCCGGGATGCCAGTGCCATAAAACAGGTTGGCAGGCAGGCCGATGATGCCTTTCAGGATGCCCGAGCGCACCAGTTGCTCGCGGATAATCGCCTCGGCATTGCCGCGAAACAGCACGCCGTGGGGCAATATGCAGGCGGCTTTGCCGCGGCTGCTTCTCATACTGCGGATGATGTGCAGCAGGTAGGCGTAGTCGCCCTGTTTGGTGGGGGGCACGCCCCAGGCGAAACGCTGGTAAGGGTCTTTTTCAGGGGTGAGGCCGGTGCTCCAGCTTTTGTCTGAAAACGGCGGGTTGGCGACCACATAGTCGTAGGTGCGCAGTTGCTCACCGTCTTTGAACTTGGGCGAATCAAGCGTGTTGCCCGAGAGGATGTTGGCGGTGGGGAAGTCGTGCAGAATCATGTTCATGCGCGCCAGGCCCGCCGTGGTCACGTCTTTCTCTTGCCCCTCCAGCGTGATGTGCTTACCTGCCTCGGCGGCCACTTTCAGCAGCAGCGAGCCGGAGCCGCAGGTGGGGTCGTAGGCGGTGGTGGATGCTTTGGTGTTCTCCGGCGCGATGCCAATCACTTTGGCGATGACGCGGCTGACCTCAGACGGGGTGTAGAACTGGCCCTTGCTCTTGCCGCTCTCAGAGGCAAAGTGCCGCATCAAAAATTCGTAGGCGTCTCCGAGAATGTCGTCATGCTCGGCGCGGTTTTGCGAGAAGTCGAGCACCGGGTTCTGAAAGATGCCGATCAGGTTGGAGAGGCGCTCCACCAGCGCCGCACCTTCGCCCAACTTCTCGGGGTCGTTGAAGTTGGGAAAATCGCTGCGGGCCAAACGGGCGTTGGCGTCGATTAGGGGCTGGATGATCTGGGTGTTGATCTTGTCACCAATGTCGCTCTTGCCTTTGAGGGCAATCATGTCCTTGAAGCTGGCCCCCGGGGGAATGGTGACCGGCGGGGCAAAGTCATCGCTGTCGCCGTATTTGTCGCTGATGTATTTGATGAACAGCAGGAACAGGACGTAGTCTTTGTACTGGCTGGCATCCATGCCGCCGCGCAGTTCGTTGCAGGAGGCCCAGAGCGAGGAATAGAGATCGGATTTCTTGATGGCCATTACGGTTTTTTTTTAGGTGTCGAGTATTGTTTGGGTATAACTTCAGTAGTCTATTGCCTTGACAGCGTATTTCCCGAGCGTTTGGACGGGTGTTTCCGGCACCGGGGACCTCCGATCAATGGGGGCAGTGTCTTCACGGAGTCGACCAACATGAAACGCAAGGCCAACCCTGCTGCGAAAACAGGAAAACCCGTCCTCCTCTCCGGCGGCAACCCGCAGATCCCCAAAGGCGGGGGCGACGCGCCGGTGCAAGCCTATATCGCTGCCATGCCGGGCTGGAAGCAGGCGATCGGGCGCAAGCTGGACAAACTCATCGCCGCCACCGTGCCCGGTGCGCGCAAGGCGGTCAAATGGAACTCGCCCTTGTACGGCGCGCCGGGGCAGGAGGGCTGGTTCATCAGCTTCCATTGCTTCACCCACTACGTGAAGCTAACCTTCTTCCGCGGGCAGTCACTGTCGCCCGTGCCGCCGGGCGAATCGAAAAGCCAGGACACGCGTGACTTCGACATCCGTGAAGACGCGGAATGGGACGAAGCCCAGCTCATTGCCTGGATCAAGCAGGCCAGCAAGTTGCCGGGCGAGAAGATGTGATGCAGCTCCGGGCTGGTGCAGGTTGTTCCTGAGTTTGTGCTTGGCGTCTGCCAATCGGACCGGGATCCACCCCCTCGCCTGGACCCGGCGAACGGGCCCTCGATTGACGCCACAATCGGGGCCATGACAACAACAAGTATCTTCACTTCCCGCGGACTGCGCCGCCACCCCGGAGCCTGCCATGGACATTAAGGAACTGCGCAGCTTTTGCATGGTGGCGAAGCTGGGGAGCTTTTCCAAAGCGTCCCAGGCGCTGGACCTGGGCCAGCCGGCGGTGACCAAACATGTGCAGCGGCTGGAGCAGGAGGTCGGCCGCTCGCTGTTCGAGCGCGGTGCCCGGCCCTTGCGGCTGAGCGCCGCCGGCACCAACTTGCTGCGCATGGCCGAGCCCCTGGTCGAGGGCCTGGAGACGCTGGTGCAGCGCGGGCCGCTGCCGGCCGCCTCGCCGGTTGCGGTCGGAGTGCCGCACGGCTTCATCGGCAACGTGCTGCCGCAGGCGCTGCGCGACTTGCGGCGCAGCTCGCCCGGCGCGCGCGTGCGCGTGTTGTCGGGCACCAAGGAAGAGATTTATGAGCTGGTCCAGACCGGCAACGTGGACTTTGCGATCGCGCCCGATCCGGGGCCGTCGCGCAGCTTCGAGTTCACGCCGCTGTTTCCTTCGGAGCGGGTGTTGCTGGTGCCACGCGGACACCCGCTGGCCAAAAAGCCGCCGAAAGCACTGCAGGACATCGCGCGTTATCCGCTGATCCTGCCCCGGTTCCAGACGCAGACCCGCGCCTTGCTGGAAAGCGAATTCCGCCGGCTCGGCGTGCCCTACGAGATCGCTGTGGAGCTGGACAGCATCGAGCTGATCGAACGTTATGTCGAAATGGGTGTGGGGCTGGCCGTGGGCCTGCGCGGGTCCAAGGCCACCGAGTCGTGGACCGGGGTGGTGGTGGTGACGCTCGCGCCGTTTCTGCCGTCCGAGACGATAGGGGTGGTGCGCAGCAAGTCCATTCCGCTGTCTGGCACGGCTTCTGCTTTGATCGAGGTCCTGAAGGCCTGATTTGCCATCGGATGGGCCCGGTTTTTGCGTGGAATAAGACTTGACACAAAATTCCATGATGGAATAAAGTGGAGGCAACCCGGCACTGCCGCCCCACGGAACATTCCATGCACCCCAGACAACGGTTCGAGTACAGCAACCCCTTTGACCGCCCACCGCTGCGCACCGACGACGGCACCCGCCTGATCATCTGGCCCGTGGTCAACATCGAGGAGTGGGAGCTGGACCGCGCCATGCCGCGCCACGCCTCACCGCCACCGGGCGGCATCACCGGCGCGATTCCGGACATGCCGAACTGGACCTGGCACGAATACGGCATGCGCGTGGGCTTCTGGCGCCTGCTGCAGGCCTTCGAGAAACGCAAGATCAAACCGACGATGTCCATCAATGCCAAGGTGGTGGACACCTGCCCGGCCGTGGCCACGGCGGCCCGCGATGCGGGATGGGAATTCATGGCCCACTGCTACGTGCAGATGCCCATCCACAAGATCGAGGACCAGCCCGCGATGATCAAGCAGTCGCTGGACACGCTCGAAGGTTTTCTGGGCCACCGGCCGCGCGGCTGGCTCGGCCCGGGCCGCACCCAGACCCTGGAAACGCTGGACCACGTCGCGGCAGCCGGCATGGACTGGTTCGGCGACTGGATCCTGGACGACCAGCCCTTCTGGGTGCGCACCGAAAGCAAACCGCTGGTGTCGATTCCGTACACGGTCGAGATCAACGACATCACCGTGATGGTCAGCGGGCAGCATGAGTCGGACGCGCTGTTGCGCCGTGCCCGCGACGCCTTCGACCGCCTGTACGCCGAGAGTGAGCAGTCGGTACGCGTGATGGCCTTCGGCGTGCATCCCTACGTCTCCGGCGCCGCCCACCGCATCCGCTATTTCGAGGAAATGCTGGACCTGTTCGCGTCGCGCCCGGGCGTGGCCTTCTGGAACGGCGACAGCATCCACGACTGGTTCAAGCGCCAGCAACCCATGCCCTGATCCATCCCTAAACCTTCACCTTCACCAACTTTCGAGGAATCCCATGAAAGCATCGTCTTACCGGCTCCTGGCCGCCGCCTGCGCCATCGCCACCTCGGTGTTGGCCGTACCGGCGCACGCCCAGGGTTACCCCAGCAAACCCGTTTCGATGATCGTGCCGTTTCCGGCCGGCAGTGCCACCGATACCGTGGCGCGCGCACTGGGCCAGAAGATGTCGGAGAAGCTGGGCCAGCCCATCATCATCGACAACGTGGCGGGCGCCGGCGGCACCATCGCTGCGGCCAAGGCCGCACGTGCGACGCCCGACGGCTACACGGTGCTGATCCACACCACCATTGCGCTGTCTGCCGCGCTGTACAAAAGCCTGCCTTACGACACTGCCACGGCTTTCGAGCCGGTGGGCCTGGTCAATATCGGTCCCTATGTGTTCGTGTCCAACCCGGCCTTTCGCGCCAAGGACGGCAAGGACCTGATCGCGACGCTCAAGGCAGACGCCGCCAAGGTCAACATGGCCAACGCCGGTGTGGGCACCGGCTCGCACATGTGCGCCGTGATGCTGTCGCAGGCGCTCGGTGTGCAACCGACCTTTGTGCCCTACAAAAGCACCAGTCTGGCGCTGCAGGACGTGATGGCCGGCCACAGCGACGTGCTCTGCGACCAGACCACCAATGCGCTGCCGCATCTGGCGGCCGGCAAGGTCAAGGCCTTCGCGATCACCTCACCGCAGCGCAGCGCCAATCTGCCGGGCGTGCCGACCATGCGTGAACTGGGTCTGCCGCAGGTGGACACCGCCGTGTGGCATGGGGTGTACGCGCCCAAGGGCACGCCGGCCGCCATCGTGCGTCAGCTCAACGAGGCGCTTCAGGTCGCGCTGTCAGACGCGGCGATACAGAAGCGCCTGGCCGACATGGGCACCGAGCTGTTCCCGGCCGCCGAGCGTTCACCGGCGGCCCATGCCCAGTACCTGGCCAAGGACCTGGTGCGTGCGCGGGAAGTCGTCAAGGCGGGCAACATCCAGCTCGATTGAAGCGCAGCGCTTCGCCGATGACCGACGATCTCCATTACCTTTCCCTGCAGGAGGCGGCGGCGCGGATCGCGGACCGCAGCCTGTCGCCCGTGATCCTGGTGGAAGCATGCATCGCGCGTTGCACCGCCTTGCAGGCCACCCACCATGCTTTCATCACCTCCACCTTCGAGGCCGCGCGCGACGCCGCCTGGATCGCTGAGCAGGAGATCGCGGCGGGCCGCTACCGCGGTCCGCTGCATGGCATTCCGATTGCCCACAAGGACATGCTGCTGACCGCCGGTGTGCGCACCACGGCGCACTCGCGCCTGCTGCAGGACTGGGTCCCCAGCGAAGACGCGGTCGCCGTGCAGCTGCTGGACCAGGCCGGCGCCATCAGCCTGGGCAAGACCGCCTGTCACGAGTTCGCTTTCGGCACGCCCGATCCGGACGAGCCGTTTCCGGCGGCGCGCAACCCCTGGAACACCGAGCACATGCCCGGCAGCTCCAGCAGCGGTTCGGGTGTGGCCGTCGCGGCGGGCATGGTGATGGCCGCCACCGGCACCGATACCGGTGGCTCGGTGCGGCACCCCGCTGCAGCCTGCGGCATTGTCGGCATGAAACCGACCTATGGGCGCGTCAGCCTCGAAGGCGTGATTCCGCTCGCGCCCAGCCTGGACCATGTGGGCCCGCTCACGCGCAACGTGCGGGACAACGCCTTGATGCTGCAGGTGCTGGCCGGGCAGGGCGCGCCGGATTTTTCCGCGTCTATTGGCTCGCCGGTCCGGGGCAAACGTATTGGGGTGCCCGAGCGTTTCATCGCGACGGTTGATCACACCGCCGAGGTGTCTGCCGCCTTCGGGCAGGCGCTCCAGGTTCTGCAGGCTCTGGGCGTGGAGCTGGTCCCGATCGCGCCCGAGGGACTGGACGCGGCCTTCGAGGCGGGCAATGTGATCATCGCTTACGAAGCCGCGCAGTATCACCGCGACGACCTGCAGCGTCAGCCGGAGAAGTTCGGCCCGGCGCTGCGGCAGCGGCTGCTGCGCGGCGCCGCGTACACCGAAGCGGAGTACAGCGCGGCGCGCCAGCGTGCGGCGGCACTGAAGCAGACTTACACCGCGCTGTTCGCCGATGGCCTGGCTGCCATCGCGAGCCCGGGCCGCGAGGCGCCGGCCGAGACCATGGCGCAGCTCTATGCCAACCCGGCCGGCAAGCGCGGCATCACCAACCGCATCTACAGCCTGACAGGCAGCCCGGCCATCACGCTGCCCATGGGCTTTTCCGCGACGGGCCTGCCGCTGGCGATCCAGCTCGCGGCCGCACACGGGGCGGAGCCGCAGCTGTACCAGCTGGCAGACGCCTACGAGCGTGAAGCCGGCTGGAACAAGTTTCATCCCTAGAAACCTGACGCCGGCTGGGCGCCGGGTTCCTTGACCCGGACCTCAAGCGCGGTGCGCGGCGAGAAGACGCGAATCACCGCCTTGCCCTTCGCGCGGGGCCGCTGGGCTGGCTCAGGGCTGGCGCAGCTTGTTGTTGGGGTCTGCCGCACGCGCCAGCCACTTGTCGTACAGCGCGATCTTGTGGTCCATCAGCGCGGCA
>CALRTF020000040.1:0-23183 GCA_943370985.1 Paenacidovorax caeni | reverse complement strand
GGTCGCAGCGGCGTCCTGCAGCCCACACGCCTGCCACTTCGTGTGCTGCGCCGCCTCCCGGGGGGGCTGAACCTTCTCGGGGCGGCCCGTCGCTGGGTCCTGAAGCCCCCACGCTTGTCGCTTCGCGTACTGCGCTGCCCCCCGGGGGGGCTGAACTTGCTCGGGGCGGCCCGTCGCGGCGTTCGGCGTTCATGCGGCGAGCATCAACTTTTCGAGCTTGACCGCATCGGCGGCAAAAGCACGTATGCCCTCGGCGAGCTTCTCGGTAGCCATGGCATCCTCATTGAGCGCATAACGGAAAGTCACCTCGTCGAAGTTCACGGCCGGCAGGTCCAGCGCCTGGGCGGCCTTGGCATCCAGTGAGCGCTGCAGCGGCGCGTCGCTGGCGGCGAGCTGTGCCAGCAGTTCGGGACTGATGGTCAGCAGGTCGCAGCCGGCCAGCGCAGTGATCTGGCCGATGTTGCGGAAACTCGCGCCCATGACCTCGGTGGCAATCCCGAAATGTTTGTAATGGTTGTAGATCTCGCGCACCGACAACACGCCCGGATCGTTGGCACCGGCGCGCGCGGCCTCGTCCCAGGCCGCACCGGCCGACTTCTTGTACCAGTCATAAATGCGCCCGACAAAAGGCGAGATCAACTGCACTTTCGCCTGGCCGCAGGCCACCGCCTGGCAGAAGGAAAACAGCAGGGTCAGGTTGGTGTGGATGCCGCGGTCCTCGAGCCGCCGCGCCGCTGCTATGCCTTCCCAGGTCGCGGCCACCTTGATCAGCACGCGGTCGACAGGGATGCCTTCGGCCTGGTACAGCTCGATGATGCGTTCGCCGCGGGTGAACGTCGCGTTGCTGTCAAAACTCAGGCGCGCATCGACCTCGGTCGAGACGCGGCCCGGGATGATGGACAGGATTTCACAGCCAAAACGCACCAGCAGGCGGTCCATGGTTTCGTCGAGCGCCCGGCCGCGGAATCGGGCCATGGTGTCGGCCAGCAGCGGCTGGTACTCCGGCTTTTGCACTGCCTTGAGGATCAGCGAGGGATTGGTGGTCGCGTCCTGCGGCTTGAAGGCATCGAGCTGCTTGAAATCGCCGGTGTCGGCAACCACCGTGGTGAACTGTTTGAGCGCGTCGAGTTGGTTCATGGGGCCAAGTGTAGGGCGGTGGGAACGGCCTGCCTGTCGGAGGAGGTCGCGATTGGGTTACGATTATGCGCACAGAATATGAAACTTTATTACATGGCGGTTCATTGATGAGTTTTGACCTGGTCCTGTTCGGCGGCACGGGCGACCTGACCTGGCGCAAGCTCATGCCTGCCCTGTTCCAGGCCTTCCGGCATGGCTCGCTGCCTGAAGGCGGGCGCATCATCGGCGTCGGCCGGGACACCATGGATGATGCGCAGTACCGCGCACTGATCCAGTCGCGTTTTGACAGTGTGGAGCTCGCCAAACGGCCGACCGGCGATGAATTCGAGCGTTTTGCCGCCCTGCTGCACTACCTGCGCATGGACCTGTCGCAAGCGGCCGACTATGCGCAGCTGGCCGATGTGCTCAAGGCGCGCCAGGCCGGGACCGTGGTGATGTACCTGGCGACAGCGCCGGCGCTGTTTACCGGCATTTGCGAAAACATGGCGGCGGTGGGCCTGAACGGCCCGCAGACCCGGGTGGTGCTGGAAAAACCGCTGGGCCATGACCTGGCTTCCAACCGCGCCATCAACGAAGCGGTGCTGCGGGTGCTGCCGGAACGGCAGATCTTCCGCATCGACCACTACCTCGGCAAACCCTCGGTGCAAAACCTGTTTGCCATGCGTTTCGGCAACTCGCTGTTCGAGCCGCTGTGGCGCCGCGAAACGATTGCCAACATCCAGATCACGATTGCCGAAGAACTCGGCGTCGAAAAACGCGGCGCGTTCTACGACAGCACCGGCGCGCTGCGCGACATGGTGCAAAACCATGCGCTGCAACTGCTCTGCGCGATCGGCATGGAGCCGCCCATCAATGCCCATGCCGACGCCATCCGCGACGAAAAACTCAAGGTGCTGCGTTCGCTCAAGCCCTGGACGCCGGAAACCCTCAAGCAGCATGTGGTGCGCGGCCAGTACGCCGCCGGCACCATCGACGGCGAATCGGTGCCCGGTTACCTGCAGGAAGCCGGCGTCAACCCCGAAAGCCGGACCGAGACCTTTGTGGCGCTGCGCACCGAGATCGCCAACTGGCGCTGGGCCGGCGTGCCCTTTTACATTCGCACCGGCAAACGCCTGGCCGACCGCGACGCACATATCGAGGTCAACTTCCGCCCGACACCGCATGCGATCTTCAAGTCACCGCAGGGCGCGGGCAACCGCCTGGTGATCAACCTGCAACCCAGGGACGGGCTGGAGCTGCACCTGTTCGCCCAGGGGCAGGACAACCGGGGAGGTAGCCGTGCAGCCAGCCAGACACTGGCACCGGTGCAGCTCGACCTCGACTTCGACAAGCGTTTCGGCGCCGAACGCGTCGGCGCCTACGAGCGCCTGCTGCTCGACGTGATCAACGGCCGGCTCAACCTGTTTGTGCGCAGCGACGAGCAGGAGGAAGCCTGGCGCTGGGTCGAGCCGATTCTCGACGCCTGGCAACAGGACGCCTCGGGGCCGCGTCCCTACGCGGCCGGCACCTGGGGACCGAGCGCCTCCAGCGCGATGATTGCCAGGGACGACTATTGCTGGAGCGAGGAATGTTAGCCCCCACGCTTGTCGCTTCGCGTACTGCGCTGCACCTTGCAGGCCGCCGCTCGCCAGAGGCTTCGCTTCTGCTGCCTGTCCAAACCTGCTCAAGCAGGTTCGCAGCCGCAGGCACCAGCCCCGAGGGGGCCACCCGCCTGCGGCCCGGCGGAGCCGGTTCCGCGGCTCGAACTGGTCTGGGTCGGCTCGCTTCGCATCGCGGAAGGAATTCCCGTGCTTGACCGCATTCGAGCGTCCATTCCCTCGCTGGCGCCGGCCGAGCAGCGGGTCGCGCATCTGGTGCTGGGCGATCCGCGGGCTTTTGCGAACCTGCCGGTGACCGAACTGGCCTCGCGTGCACATGTGAGCAAGCCCACGGTGATCCGCTTTTGCCGCAGCGTGGGCTACGACGGCCTGTCAGACTTCAAACTCAAGCTGGCCGGCAGCGTCAGCGAAGGCGTGCCGTTTATCCACCGCAGCGTGGACGTGGACGACAAGACCAGCGACGTGCTGGTCAAGGTGATCGACAACACGGTGGCGGCTTTCCTGAAATACCGCAACGACGCGAGTTCGGTCGCGATCGAAAAAGCCGTGTTGGCGCTGGCCGCCACCTGCCAGGCCGGGCAGCGTATCGAGTTTTTTGGCGTCGGCAACTCCGGCATCGTGGCGCAGGACGCGCAGCACAAGTTTTTCCGCCTCGGCGTGCATTCGGTCGCCTGCAGCGACGGCCATATGCAGGTCATGAGCGCCTCGCTGCTCAGGCCCGGTGACTGCGTGGTGATCATCTCGAACTCGGGGCGCACGCGCGACCTGATGGACGCCGAAAGTATTGCGCGCAAAAACGGCGCCACCACCATCGTGATCACCGCCAGCGGCTCGCCGCTGGCCTCGGCCGGCCACATCCACCTGGCGGCGGACCACCCCGAGGGTTACGACCGCTACAGCCCCATGGTGTCGCGCCTGCTGCACCTGATGATCATCGACATCCTGGCGACCTGTGTTGCGCTGCGCATAGGCGGTGAGAAGCTGCAGCCGCTGCTCAAGGAGATGAAGAACAATTTGCGGAGCAAGCGCTACGCCTAGCGCCTTCGGCAGCGGGTCCGGCCGGGCGTCGCCAGCGCAACGGCGCGGCGCGGATCAATCGATGTCGTCCAGCGTGTCCGGGTCCGGCACATCGCCAATGGCCTGCCGCGTCAGCGCGCCCTGCACCTGCAACCAGTCGCAAAAGGCCTTGACCTCCGGACGGGCCGCGCTGCGCGGGCCGACGATCAGCCAGTAGGCCATGGGGGAGTCCAGCCGCAGTTGCGGCAGCGGCTCGATCAGGTCGCCCGAGGCCAGGCTCTCGGCGATCAGCGGCAGGCGCGCCAGCACAATGCCCTGGCCGGTCAGGGCTGCCTGCACCATCTGGTAGGCATAGTTGAAGTAGAGCCAGCGCTTGCCTTCGAGCTTGGGCGTGCCGTTGACTTCCAGCCAGCGCCGCCAGGTCAGCCATTCCATATGGGTGGCATGAGAATCACCGGCCTCGATCAATGCGAAATGTGCGAGGTCTTCGGGCTTTTTCAGGCGCGGGCTGCTTTTGAGCAGCCAGGGGCTGGCCACCGGTGTCAGTTGCTCGCCGAACAGCCGGATCGCACCGGCCGTGCCCAGACGGCTGGCCGGACCGTAACGCAGCGCGATGTCCAGGTCCGAGGTCTCGAGGTCCACCGCCGAGTCCGACGCATCAATCCGGATGTCCATATCGGGGTTGTCGCGCTGGAAAGCCTCGAGCCGCGGGATCAGCCACATCGACGCAAACGAGGCGAAGGTGGTGAGCGCCACACTTTTGCGCCCCGCACTCTGGCGGATCTGCCGCACTGCGCCGTCGATGCGTTCCAGCGAGGGGGTCACGGCGCGCAGCAGGATGCCGCCCGCACCGGTGAGTTCTACAGACCGCGTGTGGCGGTGAAACAGGCTCAGGCCGACCTCGTCTTCGAGCGTCTGGATCTGGCGGCTCACGGCCGACTGGGTCAGCGCGAGTTCTTCGGAGGCGGCGCGAAAGTTCAGGTGCCGGGCCACCGCCTCGAAGGCGCGCAGTTGCCCGGCGGAGATGGGCCGCGAGCGTAAATGGGTCTGGGAGTGCTGCATGGCGGAAATCTTGATTCATGCGTTTATGGAATGAATAGCGTAGCGCGAATTCATTGGACTGCCAAGCACCGCCCAGCGATCATCCACTCACCCTCACAGCTCTTGATGGAGAACCGCCATGACAACCTCAACCAAGCTCCCCCTGCAATCATTCAGCGGCGCGGACGCGCTGTCGGGCTGCTGGAAGCTGGGCAGCGGCCGGGCCTTGACCTTGCGGCCCACCGAGGCCGGTGTGTTGCGTATCGCTCACGGCCAGGTCTGGCTGACCTTCGACAACGCGCACCAGGACGACGGTGTGCGCGGCGGTGACCATTTCCTGGGCGCCGGCGAGGAACTCAAGCTGCTGCCGGGCCAGATGCTGGTGATGGAATCCTGGCACGCGGCCGGTGCTGCGCCCGCCTATTTCAGCTGGGACCCGCTGCCTGCGACGGCGGGGGTGGCACTGGCCCTCTCGTCCCGGCACGCGCTGGCGCAACGGGCGGTCGCCCTGCCCTGGCGCGCCGGGGTGGCTCAGCCGCTGCGCGATTTGCGCGGCGCCCTGGGCCTGGCGGCAGCCGCTTCGGGCCGGCTCGCCTTCGGCCTGGCCGGTGTGCTGGGCACTGCCCTGCTGGTGCTGGTGCCGCGTTTTGCCACCGACCTGGTCACCGGCCGTGCCCGCGCTGCCTTGGCGGCACGCGCTTTCAAGGCACATTCCAGCGACAGCCGGGCCCACTGCGCCATCAGCTGAGGCGACTCCATCGCGTCCGCGGGCGCGCTGTAATAGTTCAGCTTCATGGCCTTGCCTTTGGCCTGGTAGACAAACGGGAGGCAACCCGCGGCTTCGAAGACGCTGCGGCTCTCCTCATCGGCTTTCAGCCACAGCGTGTCGCCCCCTCCGAGATCGGCCAGCAGCGCGATATTGAGGCCGCCGGTGCTGATGCCGAAACCGCCGAACATGCGGCGCGCCGTGCAGGGGCCGGCGCTGGCGAGCAGCTCGCAGCAGTAACGGGCGAAAGACAGGTCGGCGGCCATGGCGGCAGTGTAGCGGCGGCCGGCGCTGCTTCACAATAGCGCATGGCCCGTCCCAAATCCGCCACCCACGAGCTTCAGCGCGAAGCCATTCTCGATGTCGCAGCGCAGTGTTTTGCGCAGCGCAGCTACATGGCCGCCAGCATGAACGACATTGCCGCGGCCTGCGGCACCTCCAAGGCCAGGCTGTACCACTACTACACCAGCAAGGAAGCCATCCTGTTCGACCTGCTGGACCGCTATACCCAGCATTTGCTGGCCATCATCGGCCAGACCGAAGCCAGCGCGCAGCGCAAGAACCTGGACGACCGCGCGGCGCTGCATGAGCTGATCCGCAACTTCCTGGACCAGTATGAAAGCTCGGCCACCCGCCATGTCGCGCTGCTGGGCGACACCAAATTCCTGGGCGACGTCCAGCGTGAACTGATTCTGGACCGCCAGCGTGATGTGGTCTCGGCCATGACGCGTTTTCTCAAGCGCGCCTACCCGCAGCGCATCACGCCGGCGAACCAGACCGCGGTGACCATGATGCTGTTCGGCATGATCAACTGGACCTTCACCTGGATGCGGCCCGACGGCCCCATGAGTTACCGCGCGTTTTCCGAAGAGGTGGTGGCCATGCTAGAACGCGGCCTGAGCTGAACGCCCGGTCGTTTTACTATTCGTAATAAGTTACGTATAGTAAAATCGCGCCAACAGCCGTTTTTTCTGCGGCCACCCCACGGAGACCCCATGTCCAAAGCTTTTGCCTCG
This sequence comes from Paenacidovorax caeni, assembly GCA_943370985.1. Classification (GTDB taxonomy): domain Bacteria; phylum Pseudomonadota; class Gammaproteobacteria; order Burkholderiales; family Burkholderiaceae_C; genus Polaromonas; species Polaromonas caeni_A. The sequence continues at coordinate 16,608 of CALRTF020000040.1, read as the reverse complement.
CAGTCCGACCTCACCGACAAAAAAATCACGTTTGAACAGCTCAGCGCGCACTGCTGGGCCTATACCGCCGAGGGCGACCCGAATTCCGGCGTGATCATCGGCGAGAAGTTCATCATGGTCAGCGATGCCACCGCCACGCCGGCGATGGCGCAGGACCTGATCGCGCGCATCCGCGAAGTCAGCGACAAGCCGATCAAATACGTGCTGCTCACGCATTACCATGCGGTGCGCGTGCTCGGCGCCAGCGCCTATACGGCCGAGGGCGCGACCGAGGTCATCGCCAGCCAGGGCACCTACGAATTGATCGTCGAACGCGGCGCCGAAGACATGCAAAGCGAGATGGAGCGTTTCCCGCGCCTGTTCCGCAATGCCGAAAGTGTGCCCGGCCTGACCTGGCCGACCATGGTGATCGCCGGTGGCGACCCGGTCAAGGGCGAGGTGCCCGGCAAGCTGGTGATCGACCTCGGCGGTGTGCGGGTGCAGATCTGGCACCCCGGCCCCGGCCACACGCGCGGCGACACGATTGCCTGGGTCGCCGAAGAAAAAGTGCTGTTCTCAGGCGACCTGGTCGAGTACAAGGCCGGCGTCTACACCGGCGATGCCCAGCTCGAGGAATGGCCGGCCACCCTGGAAGCGCTGCGCGCGCTCGGCGCCGAGGCCATCGTGCCGGGCCGCGGCGAAGCCATGAAAGGCCGCGAGGATGTCAACAAGGCCATCGACTACACCGTGCAGTGGGTGGAAACGCTGTACCGCTGCGGCAAGGAAGCCGCCGCTGCAAAGATGGACCTGAAAAGCGCGATGGCCCACACCCGCAAAAGCATGGACCCGATCTTCGGCGAGGTCTTCATCTACGAACACTGCCTGCCGTTTGACGTGAGCCGGGCTTACGACGAAGCCAGCGGGATCAAGAATCCGCGCATCTGGACGGCCGAGCGTGACAAGGAGATGTGGGCCGCGCTGCAAGCCTGATCTGCCTGATCGGTCTCGCGCGGATTATCCTCACCCTTTTGCGCTGCTATCCCCGCAAGCGGGGCCCCTCGCAGGTCGCAAAAGGGCTCGCCGCGCATCTGCACGGCCGAGCGTGACAAGGAAATGTGGGCCGCGCTGCAAGCCTGACCCGCTGGTCAGGCTCAGCTGTCCAGGTCGACGCTGGGCAGCAGGGCCAGAAACTGCGCCATGGCCTGCGCCGGTCCGGCGTCCTCGATGCGCGCCAGCACTTCTGCATCATCCGTGGCTGCATAACCGAGGCTGAAGCGCCGGAAGCGCCGCTCCTGCAGCGGCCCGTGATGAAGGATTTCCACATTGACATGACGCGGGTCCTGCCGGATCCGTTCGATCAGCGCCAGTACCGGCTTGCGCGGTCCTTCAATCTGCTGGCAAAAACGCATGCCGTCGAAGATCAGCAGGCCGGTGATGCCGGTTTCCTGGTTGGCGAGCCGGGCTTTGGCCGCAATCTGGGAAACAACTTTGACAGGGGAGTCGGGTGAAAGGGTGCTGACATACAGCACCTCGTGCAATTGCAAGGCTTTGTCCATAGGTGGCGTGTAATGTAGCCAGCGACTTCACACCCAACAATGTCAAAAGACACAGGGCTTCAGTACTAGAATTCCGCGTGGTCATCACCCCTCCGTCCAGTACCGGCCCCTGCCCGAAACATTGCAGGGATTGCCGCCTGCGCGGCCTCAACGCCTTCAACGCCGTGACGCCGCAGGAACTGGCCTTCATTCAGGACTTCCGCAGCGGCACGGGCAGTGCTGCAGCCGGCACGTCCATCATTTCCGAACAAAACCCCAACGGCAAACTGTTCACGCTCTACGCCGGCTGGGCCTTTCGCTACAAGACGCTGAGCGACGGCAGGCGGCAAATCCTCAATTTCCTGTTGCCTGGCGACCTGATCGGTTTGCAGCAGGAGTTTGCCGATGGCGCCAGCCACGGCGTGGAAGCGCTGACCGATGTCGCCCTCTGCGTGTTCCCGCGCGAGGGCTTGTGGGACCTGTTCCGGCAGTTTCCCAGCCTCGGTTACGACGTGACCTGGCTGTCGGCGCGCGAGGAGGGCATGGTCGACGAGAACCTGCTGACCAACGGGCGGCGCACGGCCGCGGAACGTGTGGCCATGCTGCTGATCCACCTGTACCGCCGGGTTGAACGCCTGGGCCTGGCGACCGATGGGTCGATCGCGTTCCCGATCAACCAGCAACACATCGCCGACGCGCTGGGCCTGTCGCTGGTGCACACCAACAAGACCCTGCGCCGGCTGGCGCAACTGGGCCTGCACGAGCTGCGTGATGGCCGGCTGCACCTGATCAATCCCCGGGCCCTGCACCGCCTGGCGGACTATTACGACCTGCCCTTGCGACGCGTACCTTTGCTGTAGGCCGGCGCTGACAGGGCCACGCTGCGCCAGACGACAGCTCGGGCGATGGCGGTTTTCTAAGCTGGACGTCCTGCGTCAAGGACGCACCAGACCCGCAGAAAGCCGAGACGATGAACAGCAAAATCCTTTTCCGGTCCAGCCCGCTCCAGCAGCAGCCGCAGCGGCGCGTCGACCGGCAACAGCAGCAAAGCAGCGGTTCGGGCGAATTCCAGCCGCCGCGCAGCAGGCAGCCGGGGCAGGACGGCAGCATCGCCGGTGCGGGCCGGCGCAACAGCAGCAACCCGGCACAGGCCATGTGACAGCACGGCCAGGCCGCGCCACCCTCGCAAGGAGATGTCATGAAAAGCAAATCCAGACCGCCAGCCACCGGACAGCAGATCGGTGAAGGCAGTTATGAAGGCGCGCGAGACTACCGCAAGAACATCAGCGCCTACCTGCAGGACGCAGATGTCGCGGCCGACGCGAAAGCAGCGCAGCCCCGCAGCGCGGCCGAGGCCGCAGAACTCGAGGCCGCCGAAGACGCCGGCCGCTCACATTCAAAAGCCAAGGGCCAGTAACTGGCTGGTCGCGGCACCGGAGACCCTGCGGCCCGCCGCATCGTCCTGCGACGCCAGAATCGTGAAGTCGCGCGCGTAATTGCCCAGCGTCTCCGCCGCCCTGGCGCGTTGCGCAGGGGTGGTGCTGTTGTGCAGCAGCGCCAGCGTTCTGCAGTTGTCGCGCGTCAGCCTGTCCTGGTAGCTGCGGTAAGCGGCGCTCGGTGAATTGATGGAGCGTTCGACATAGGCCCTGATCGCCGGTTTCGCCTGCACGGGTGTGGCTGCGCCGTTGATCAGCGGCGCCAGCGTCTGCAGCGCATCCTGCTGACGGCGCCGGTGTTCGGCCAGTGACATGTTGGCGTCGAAGACCGACTGCGCAATCTGTTTACGCAAGACCGCGAGCTGCTTTTCCTCCAGCGTGCCATACAGCATTTCGGCGCGGCTGACCGCCTTGTCCAGGCGTTTTTCCAGCCGTTCCGCAGCCGTGCCTTCAATGAAGTCGCGCTGGTAGTCCCGGTTCAACTTTGAAAATTTGCGCTGCAGGAATTTGAGTTGCTGCGGCTCCAGTGTGGGCGCAAGTTCTGCCGCGATGGGCTCCATGCGGCCGGAGATCGCCAGCAGGCTGTTGCGCCCCTCCTCGGCCGCGCTGCACACCTGCGCCTCGTCGACGTCGCCGGGCACCAGCCCCTGCCACTTCTTCAGGAACTCGCTGTAGGCGGGCAACTGGGTGTTGCGGTGCCAGCGCTGGACCTTGACCAGTTCGTCCTTGACCCGGCTGGTTTGCGCATCGCTGAAATCGAAGTAGCCGTCGAGCTGCAAATAGGCCAGTTCGGGCGCCTGGTTGTAGGCGAGTTTGACCACGCTGCAGGCGGTCAGTACACCGGCCAGCGGCAGCAGCGCGGCAAGGCCGATAATCCGCAGCAAGGACACGGATGGCGCCGTACGCGCGCCCCACCAACAAGGCACAGGAAACTTCATGGCAACTCCAGTTGATGTCGTCATCATGGCAGCGGGCAAGGGCACCCGGATGAAAAGCCGCCTGCCCAAAGTGTTACACCGTTTGGGCGGCCGTGCGCTGCTGGCCCATGTGATTGACTGTGCAGCGCGGTTATCGGCCCGCCAGGCGGTGGTGATCACCGGCCACGGCGCTGCAGAGGTGGAGTCGGCCATCGCCCGCGAAGTTCCCGCCGGGCTGGGCGTCCGTTTTGCGCGCCAGGAACCCCAGCTCGGCACCGGCCATGCCGTGCAGCAGGCGCTGCCGCAGCTGGCCGATGACGGCATCACCCTGGTGCTGTCGGGCGACGTCCCGCTGACCCGGGTCGAGACACTGCAGGCGCTGCTGGCCCAATGTGGCGGCCAGCGGCTGGCCCTGCTGACCTTGAGCATGGCCGATCCCACCGGTTACGGGCGCATCGTGCGCACCGGCCAGGAAGCCTCGGCCCAGGTACGGGCCATCGTCGAACACAAGGATGCCAGCGAGGCTGAACGCGGCATCCGCGAAATCTACAGCGGCATCATGGCGGTGCCGACCCGGCTGCTGCGCGCCTGGCTGGCGCGGCTGGACAACAAAAACGCCCAGAACGAGTACTACCTGACCGACATCGTGAAGTTTGCGGTGGCCGACGGTGTGGCTGTGGTGGCTCACCAGATCACCGACGCGGCCCAGGTGGCCGGCGTCAACAGCCCGGTGCAACTGGCCGAACTCGAGCGGGTCTACCAGTTGCGCATCGCCACCGCCCTGATGGAGCAGGGCGTGCGGCTGGCCGACCCGGCGCGCATCGATGTGCGCGGCACGCTGGACTGCGCGCAGGACGTGGAGATCGACGTCAACTGTGTGTTCGCCGGTGCGGTGACGCTGGGTGAAGGCGTGTCCATAGGCGCCAACTGCATGATCGCCAACGCCCGTATCGCCGCTCGCGCGGTGATCCACCCCTTTACCCACATCGACGGCGAAAAGCTGGGCGTGCAGGTCGGCGAGGGTGCGCTGGTCGGCCCGTTTGCACGGCTGCGGCCCGGCGCCGAGCTGGGCGCCGAGGTGCACATCGGCAATTTTGTCGAAATCAAGAACGCCAGCCTGGCCAGAGGCGCCAAGGCCAACCACCTGGCCTATGTCGGCGACGCGGCGCTGGGCGAACGTGTCAACTACGGCGCCGGCAGCATCACCGCCAACTATGACGGCGCCAACAAACACCGCACGGTGATCGAGGCCGACGTGCACATCGGCAGCAACTGCGTGCTGGTCGCGCCGGTCACCATAGGCGCGGGCGGCACCGTGGGCGCCGGTTCGACCATCACCAAAAGCACGCCACCCGGCACTCTGAACGTGGCGCGCGGCAAGCAGGTCAGCCTGGCGAACTGGCAGCGGCCGGTGAAATCGCCCAAAGCCTGATTTGGGCATGTTTCAGGCCTGCAGCCCCCGTCCGGATTGGGCGAAAAGCTATTGAATTTATAGCGACCAAGTCCTTCCTGCTGTGCAGGTCCGCCTTCAACGGTGGAAGCTTAACTCCCCACTCCCAACCCCCCGCCCTTCCCTCGCCCCGCTGGGCGAGAGAAGGGAGCCTCATTTGGCCTCGTGCGCTGCGCTCGCGTGCAAACATGACCGTTCATTGGGATTCTCGTCCTTGGTATTCGGATGTTTGTCTTCCTCCTCCACCCGTCGGGCTGGGCCGAGGAGCGCAGCAAAAAATGGATCAGGGCGAGCGATTGTCTGAGCCGAAGGCGAGTTCGAGCTCGACCCCATTTTTTTGCGAGCACCGCAGGTTGCCCCTGAGCGGAAGCGAAGGGGACCCAGACCATCGGGTCGCCTTTCTTTTGCTTACTTTTCTTTGGCGAGACAAAGAAAAGTGAGTTGCCGCCGGGCAACCCCCGGCCAGCAGGCTTTGGCAAGCCCTGGTAGCCGGTTATGCAAACGGCAGCAAGACGAACTCCCCACTCCCACCCCTAACCCCTCCCTCGCCCCGCTGGGCGATGGAGGGGGACTTCATGTGGCCGCGTGCGCTGCGCTCGCGTGCACACATGACCGTTCGTTGGGATTCCCGTTCTTGAAGCGCTTTGCGCTTCAAGAACTCCGAACGGGGTCCGGTATCCGGGTATTGGTTTTCTTCTCCCACCCGTCGGGCTGGGCCGAGGAGCGGAGCCGAAAACGGATCAGGACGGGCGATTGTTTGAGCGAAGCGAGTTCGAGCCCGGCCCCGTTTTCGGCGAGCACCGCAGGTTGCCCCGGAGCGCAGCGCAGGGGACCCAGACCATCGGGTCGCCTTTCTTTTGCTTACTTTTCTTTGGCAAGACAAAGAAAAGTGAGTTGCCGCCGGGCAACCCCCGGCCTACAGGCGTGGGCGGACCGAAGGGGTTGAAGAAAAGACGGCTTCCAACTGACTCACTCCGACCGGTGGATCGAACACCGCGACCTCGCTACAGGGTGTGGGTTCGATCCCCCTGCGCAAACCCCATTGCCTGCCACCCATCCCAGGGCCGGTCCGGTGAATCGACCACCAGGGCGATCACCTTGAACAGCTCGCCCATCTCGTGTTCGTTGACCAGTTTCTGCACCATCACACGTTCGGCCAGCGCGGCGTCTTCCATGCCGTCCAGCACGCCGCAGTTCAGCAGGAAACGCGCCTGGCTGGTGTAACCGAGCACCTGCAGGCCGGCGTCCTGCCCGGCCAGCGCGATGCCGCTGAAGTTGACATGGGCGGTGATGTCCTTGTCCCCCACATCCTGCAGCGCGTCGGCGTCCAGCAGGTGGCCGCGGTGGCACATCAGCGTGCCCATGCTGCGCTGCGGGTGGTAATACTCGTGCTCGGGAAAGCCGTAGTCGATCAGGAACACCGCGCCGGCCTGCAGCCGGTCGGCCAGCGTCGCGACAAAGGCCTCGGCCTGCGGGTGGATTTCGGTCAGGTAGTCGTGCTGGCCCACCACTTCAAAAGGCGGCCGCAGTGCCGTCGGCTGGTCGGCGTGGACAAACAGGCCATCCCGGACCGCGACACCGCGCTCGAACCAGGTCCCATCAACGCGCGCCAGCAACTGCACCGGCATTGCGTCCAGCACCTCGTTGCCGACCACCACGCCCTGCATCTGCGCCGGCAATTCGCTGACCCAGCGCACGGTGTCGCCCCAGGCTGCCAGCCGCTCGCGTTGCCGCGCCTGCAGGCTGCCGGACAGATCGACAATCGTGTAGCGCGTGAGCTGCGGGCCGAGGGCGCCCAGCAGTTGTTCGGCCAGCGCGCCGGACCCGGCGCCGAACTCCCAGATTTCCGTGGTGCCGGTGGCCTGCAGCGCCTGCGCGACCTGCCGCGCCAGCGCCTGGCCGAAGCGCGGCGAGAGCTCGGGTGCGGTCACAAAATCGCTGCCCGAGCCCGGCATCAGGCCGAACTTGCGTGAATCATGGGCGTAATAACCGAGGCCGGGTGTGTACAGCGCCAGCGCCATGAAGCGGTCGAAGGCGATCCAGCCGCCCGCGGCGGCGATGGCCTCACGGATGTGCCCGGCGAGGGCGCTCGTTAAACTAGGGGGTGTCGTCAGGGTCGGGGGAGTCACCCCCGGATTGTCGGCGATTGTTTTCCCCCCCTCCCCGCCATGACCCCTGTGTCTCCCGCCCCTGTTGTTCTCGTCACCGGCGCCGCAAAACGGCTGGGCCGCGAGATCGCGCTCGCGCTGGCCGCAGGCGGCTGGCGCGTGGCTGTGCATTACCGCAGTTCCGAAGTGGACGCTATCAAAACAGTAGCTGACTGTGCAGAACTGGCGGGGGCTGCGGCTCATTTTTGTTGTGATCTTGAAGATGAGGCGGCAGTCAGGGCGCTGCTGCCCCGGGTGATCACGCATTTCGGCCAGGTCGATGCGGTGGTCAACAACGCCTCGACCTTTGAACACGACAGCGCGGCGAGTTTCAGCTTTGCGGCCCTGGAAAAACACATGCGCAGCAATACCGGCGCGGCCATTGTGCTGGCGCAGGCCCTGCATGCCCACGCGCTCCAGCGGCAGGCGCAGGACGGGGCGGCCGGGCCCAGCGGCCGGTTTGCGGTCATCAACCTGCTGGACCAGAAGCTCTGGAACCAGAACCCGGATTTTTTCAGCTACACGCTGTCCAAGGCCGCGCTGGAAGCGGCCACCACCATGCTGGCCATCGCGCTGGCGCCGCAGCTGCGCGTGGTCGGTGTCGCGCCCGGCCTGACCCTGACCAGCCATCTGCTCAGCGACGAGAAATTCAGGGCCCTGCACACGCTGTCGCCGCTGGGCCGCTCGTCGAGCGCGGCCGATGTGGCCGCCAGCGTCAGGTTTGCGCTGGAAAACAGCTCCATCACCGGCACCACGCTGCTGGTCGATGGCGGCCAGCATTTGATGAAATTCGAGCGCGATTTCTCACTGATGTGAGCGTGCATTCCTACAAACGCGGCGCACACCACTACCGACCATGTTCAATACACGGGGCAACCAGATACTGACGCTGACCGGTTTGCGTTTCGACGCCAACCTCGGCATTCTTGACCAGGAAAAAACCGCGCCCCAGCCGATACAGGTGGATGCCGAGCTGAACCTGGGCACGCAGCCCTTGCTGCCCAGTGATGACGACATCAGTCATGTGCTGGACTACCGCAAGGTGCGGCAGATCATCATCAACGAGTGCCGGGCCGAACACGTGAACCTGCTGGAAACACTGATCGGCAAGCTGGCGCACCGGCTGATGTTGTTGCCCGGGGTGCTGGGGGTGCGGGTGAAAATTGCGAAACTTGAAATTTTTGACGACTGCGAAGTAGCCATTCGCGTCGAGACCGGACAGTGGTGAACCTGATGGATGGAAACGACATGAATGCCGTATTGAATGATGTGCTGAACGACACTGCCGACACCGGCAACGCGGCCGATGCCAAGGCGGCCGGCCTCAAAATCGAGCGCGAGGAGCACAAGCTCGAAAAACGCCTGTGCCGCGAGGTCGGCCGCGCGATTGTCGACTTCAACATGATCGAGGAAGGCGACAAGGTCATGGTCTGCGTCTCGGGCGGCAAGGACAGCTACGCCATGCTGGACATCCTGCTCAAGCTGCAAAAACGTGCGCCCATCCACTTCGACCTGATCGCCGTCAACCTGGACCAGAAGCAGCCCGGTTTTCCCGACCACATCCTGCCGCAGTACCTGGAAAAGCTCGGTGTTCCCTTCCACATCGAGACGCAGGACACCTACAGCATCGTCAAGCGCGTGATTCCCGAAGGCAAGACCATGTGTTCGCTGTGCTCGCGCCTGCGCCGCGGCATCCTGTACCGTGTGGCCGGGGAGCTGGGCGCGACCAAGATCGCGCTGGGCCACCACCGCGACGACATGTTGCAGACTTTTTTCCTCAACATGTTTTTTGCCTCGCGCCTGAAGGGCATGCCGCCCAAGCTGGTCAGCGACACCGGCAAACATGTGGTGATCCGACCCATGGCTTATGTCACGGAAAAAGACATCATCAAGTGGGCCAGGGTGCGCGACTTTCCCATCATCCCGTGCACGCTGTGCGGCAGCCAGCAGAACCTGCAGCGCGTGCAGGTCGGCAACATGCTGCGCGAGTGGGACAAGAAGTTTCCGGGCCGTCTCGAGAACATGTTCACCTCGCTGCAGAACGTCGTGCCCTCGCACCTGATGGACGGCAAGCAGCACGACTTCAAGGGCATTCGCAGCACCGGCATGCCGGACCTGGACGGCGACAAGGCCTTTGACGAGGAAGAATTTGCCATGCCGGTACGGCCCGGCCTGGGTGTTGTCACCCTTCAGTAATTTCAAGCCATTTGTGCCTGGAGGTCTTATGAAACGTGCACTGACAGCTATCATTTTCGGAGCGACGCTGCTTGGCCTGCTGGGCGGCTGCGCGAGTTCACGGCTGGTCAACAGCGATGTCACGAGTTTTGCGCGCTGGGTGCCGGCGCCACCGGCGCCGGGCGCGAGCTACCGCTTCGAGCGCCTGCCCTCGCAGCAACAGCCCGATGCGCGCCAGCCGGCGCTCGAAGGCCTGGCCCAGGCCGCGCTCGCCAAAGTCGGCCTGCAGCACAACCCGCAGGCCGCTGCCTTCAGCGTGCAGGTCAGCGCCACCACCCAGCCCATCCTGCGGCCGCGCTGGGAGAACTCCGGTTACCCCTATGGCGGCGGCTCCAGTGTGTTCATCGGCAGCGGCATAGGCGGGGGCGGCGGCAGCATCGGGTTTGGTTTCGGCGTGCCGCTGGGCGGGGGCGGCATGGAGCCGCCGCTGTACCGGCGCGATGTGAACCTGGTGATCCGCGAGTTGCGCGGCAACACCGCGGTCTACGAAACCCGCGCCTTCAGCGAAGACCCCTGGGCCGACGACGGCCCGGTGATTGCCACCATGCTGGACGCGGCGCTGCGCAACTTCCCGGTGCCGCCGGTCGGCACGCGGCGCATCAGCATCGAGATCCTTCGATGAAACCTCCACTTGCGCTCACGGATATCCCGTTCGTGCCGAGCTTGTCCAAGGGTTTGCGGAACAGGTCCCTGCACGGTGAGTGAGGCCGCGCGCGTCCTCGCGATACGCCACGGCGAGACCACCTGGAATGTGGACACACGCATCCAGGGCCAGCTCGACATCGGCCTGAACGACACCGGGCGCTGGCAGGCTGCGCGCCTGGCAGAGGCGCTGGCGGGCGAGCCGATCACCGCGATTTATGCGAGCGACCTCGGCCGGGCTTTTGAAACCGCCGAGCATGTGAGCCGCGCCACCGGCGTGCCGGTGACGCCCGAACCCGGCCTGCGCGAGCGGCATTTCGGCGAATTCCAGGGCAAAACTTTTGCCGACATCGAAGCCGCCTTGCCGGAGCAGGCGCGCTTGTGGCGCACGCGCGATCCGGACTTTGCGCCCAGCGGCGGGGAATCGCTCACGCAGTTGCGCGAACGTGTCGTCAGCACCGCGCACACGCTGGCCGCCCGGCATCCGGGCGAGCTGATCGTCATGGTCGGCCACGGCGGGGTGCTCGACGTGTTGTACCGCGCCGCCACCCGGCTGGAGCTGCAGGCACCGCGCACCTGGGCGCTCGGCAACGCGGCCATCAACCGCCTGCTCTGGACGCCCGAGGGCTTTTCACTGGTTGGCTGGGCCGACACGCAGCACCTCGAGGCCGCAGCCGATGTCCAACCCCTGGACGAAACGAGCACCTGATGTATTTGCTGTCTGACCTGCTGGGCCGCCCCGCGGCCGATATCGACACCCCGGCGCTGGTGATCGACCTCGACGCCATGGAGCGCAACCTGGCCACCATGGCGGCCTTTGCGGCAAACCACGGCGTCAAATTGCGCCCGCACGCCAAGATGCACAAAAGCGCGACTCTGGCCAAACTGCAGATGGCCCATGGCGCGGTCGGCGTCTGTGTGCAGAAGACGTCCGAAGCCGAGGCGCTGGCCGCACTCGGCGTGAACAACATCTACATCAGCAACGAGGTGGTGTCACCGTTCAAGCTCAAACGTGTGGTGGCGCTGGCGCGCGAACTCGAAGCGCTGGGCGGGCAACTGGCAATTGCGGTCGACAGCGCCGAAGGCCTGCAGCGGCTGGCCCATGCCGCGCGCGACCAGCACCAGATCCTGCGGGTGTTCATCGAAATCGATGTGGGCCACGGCCGCTGCGGCCTGGCGCCCGGTGACGCGGCTGTGCCGCTGGCGGCGGAGATCGCCCGGCATGCCGCGCTTCAGTTCGGCGGCCTGCAGGCCTACCATGGCCGCGCCCAGCATTTTCGCGCCGTGGCCGAACGCCATGACGGCATCGCCCGGGTGGTCGCGCATGTGCAGGCGACGAAGGCGGCCTTGCTGGCCGCGGGTTTCGAGGTGCCGCTGGTGACCGGCGCGGGCACCGGCACCTTTTCTCTGGAAACCGCCAGCGGCGTTTACGGCGAGCTGCAGGCCGGCTCCTATTTGTTGATGGACCGCGATTACGCCGGCAATGAGCGCGACCCGGCCCAGCCGTCTTTCGAACATGCGCTGTTTGTCAAAAGCCAGGTCATGAGTGCCTGCGCCGACCATGTGGTGGTGGACGCCGGCCACAAAAGCCATGCCATCGACTCCGGCCTGCCGGCGGTGCACGGGCTGGCGCTGGACTACTTCAACGGCGGCGACGAACACGGCATCCTGCGCGGCGCGGAGCTGCCGGCCATCGGCGAGACGGTGTGGCTGATTCCCGGCCACTGCGACCCGACCGTCAACCTGCACGAGCACCTGCTGGGCGTGCGCGGCGGCCTGCAGCACGGCAAGGTCGAACAGATCATCCGGGTGGACGCCAGGGGCGCGTTGACCTGACGTCGCTACAGGAGACGTGGCTTCACGTGTCCCGTTCAAGCACCACTTCCCACAGCGCCTTGGATAGCAGGTACTTGCGCGTCACGAAGTGCTCCAGCGACTGACGCCGCCAGCCGTTGCCGAACAGCCTGTTGATATCGGCCTCGTCAAAAAAGCGCTTGGGCTCGCCGTCCACCCGAAAGAAATGGGGCTCAATTTCGGGGTGGCCGCTGGCGCCGAAGTGGTAGTCTTCGGTGGAGTTCAGCCGGCACAACAACAGGCCGCCGGGACGCAACACCTGCCGCACACGTTCGACAATGGTCTCGGTTTCTTCCCACCCGAAGTAATGCAGGGACAGGCTGGCCACCACCAGGCCGGCCTGCCCGGCCGCCAGCGGAAACGGATCGCGAATATCGCGGCATTCGATGTTCGCCGAGGGCACCCGCAGCTTCGCCACGGCCACGGCGGGGCGCGAGAGGTCAAACGCCGTGACCTTGAGGCCGGCGCCGGCCAGCACCGCGGTGTCGTCGCCATGGCCGCAGCCTATCTCCAGCACAGCATCGTTGCCGGCATGGGAAACAGCCAGGGCCAACCAGCGCTGGAGCCAGGGATCAGAAAGCATGGGATGGCGCCTTGTGGGGGACAGGTGGTGGATCTCCCCAATTATCCTGCCGTAAAAATGCCGGGAACCCTCATCAGGGTTGATGCCAGCGCCGGGCCGGGCGGAACCCCGCCAGAATGGCGGCATGAACCTTTCCCCGAGCCAGATCATCGTCCTGGCCACGCCTGTATTCCTTCTGCTGATCGCCGTCGAATTTGCCTGGGGCCTGGCCAAAGGCCGCAACACCTACCGGCTCAATGACGCCATCAGCAGCATCGGCCTGGGCATGCTGAGCCAGGTCAGCGCGGTGTTCACGCGTTTGTTCCGCATCGGCATCTACACGGCCATTTATTCCAGCGTCGCGCTGTACCCGAATCCGGAGTTCTGGAACACCTGGTATGGCTGGCTGATCGCGCTGGTGTTTTACGACTTCTGCTACTACTGGCTGCACCGCGCCGGCCATGAAAGCGCGGTGTTCTGGGCCGCGCATGTGGTGCACCACCAGAGCCAGGACTACAACCTGTCGACCGCGCTGCGGCAAACCAGCAGCGGCGTTTTGCTGGGCTGGATTTTTTATGTGCCGATGGCGGTGGCCGGCGTGCCGCCGCTGATCTTCGGCATCGTGGCGCTGATCGACCTGCTCTACCAGTTCTGGGTGCACACCGAACACGTGCCCAGGCTTGGCTGGTTCGACCGCTGGTTTTGCTCGCCGTCCAACCACCGGGTGCACCACGCGGTCAACGACCGCTACCTCGACAAAAACTACGGCGGCATCCTGATCGTCTGGGACCGCATCTTCGGCAGCTTCCGCGAAGAAGACGAAAAATGTGTCTACGGCACACGCAGCCCGCTCAACAGCTGGGACCCGCTATGGGCCAATGCCGAGGTTTACTGGGCGCTGGGCCGGGAATCCTGGCACGCCAGAAACTGGGGCGACAAGTTGCGTATCTGGTTCAAGCCGCCGGGCTGGCGGCCGGCCGACCTCGCCGCGCGTTTCCCGAAAGATGCTTTCGACATGGCGCGCGTCCAGTATTTCCACCCCCCGGTGTCGCCTGCGGTCGCGGTTTTCGGGGGTGTCCAGTTTCTGCTGCTGCTGGCGGGTGTGGCGTATTTCCTCTGGCATGCCGACGCGATGGCGACTGGGCCGTCGCTGGTCTGGCTGTCCGCGCTGGGCGCCGGCCTCTGGGCGGTGGGCGGCCTGCTGCAGGGGCGGCTGTCGGTGCTGCAGTTGCTGCTGATCGAGGCGGCGGTGCTGGCGACCGCCACCGCAGCGCTGGGATTCGTCGACGCACACCGCGTGGCCAAGCCGCTGGCGCTGGGCCTTGCTATTGTTTTGGTAGCTGTCCGCTCCCACCGGCCGGGGGCTGGTGGCCGGTTTGATGCCATGTTGCTGGCCGCGCTGGTGTTTTCGCTGGCGGGCGACTGCTTTTTGATGTTCCCGGGCTTTTTTATTCCCGGCCTGGTGGCCTTCCTGATCGCGCACCTGTTTTACATCGCGCTGTTCAGCCAGGGCGTGCCCTGGTTCGCCAGCCGGCGCGCGCTGGTGGCTACGCTGGCAATTGGCGCGCTGATGTACGCGTTTTTATTCGCCGGCCTGAACCCGGTGTTGCGTGTCGCGGTGGCGGCTTACGTGGTGGTGATTGCGCTGATGGCTGCGCAGGCGATCGGTCGCGCCGCGGTGTTGCGTGACAGGGCCTCGCTGGGCGTGGCGGTTGGCGCCGGCTTTTTCATGCTCAGCGACGCGCTGCTGGCCACTAACAAATTCGCCCAGCCGCTGCCGATGGCGCCGTTCTGGGTGCTGACGAGTTATTACCTCGCGCAAATCCTGATCGTGTTCAACGCCAGACCCTCAGCCGGGAAGACGTGAGGCCGGCAGCGTGAACACCAGCTCGGTGCCGGTGGCGCTGAAGGTCACGGACACCGCGCCGCCAAGCTGGACGGCGCGGTAACGCATGTTCTCCAGCCCCCTGCCCGCGACGGCGGGTGCCTCCCGCGCGGCGCGCCTGGCCAGTCCATGGCCATCGTCACGTACGCAGATGCGGATCCCGGCCGTGTCGGCCCGCGCCTCCAGCGTGGCGTGGCGGGCCCCGGCGTGCCGGATCACATTGCCCAGGGCCTCCTGGACGATGCGAAGAATCTGCAGCACCTGGGCGGGTGACAGCACGATACCGGCAGGCAGGCCGTCCAGCTTCCAGTCCGACGTGAGCCCGGCCGCCTGCAGACGCGGCGCCAGCCGGTACCTCAGGCTGGCCAGTGCCAGCGCCAGATCGCTGTGGCCGGGTTCCAGCGAGTCGATGACAAGGCGCAGGTCGTCCATGCAGTCGCGCAGCAGGCCGGCGATCTCGGCCGGCGTGAGCTGGCCGCGCTCGACCGCGCTGGCGGTGGTGATCAGCTGCGAACCGATGCCGTCATGCATGTCCCGCATCAGCCGCCGGCGTTCTTCCTCGAGCGCCGCAGCCTGTTCGTAAGCGGCGACCTTGCGGTAGTTCTCGTCCAGCTCGCGGCTTTTCTGTGCCACGCGTTGCTCCAGTTCGCGGTTGAGCGTGCGCGCGGTGGCGAAAGCGGCAAAGTAGCGCCCGGCCAGCGCAACCGTCATGGCACTCATCAGCAGCGCCGCGCCGTAGGCCTGCCACTGCACGGTGCCGAAGGGCAGCAGGTTGACCGCAATCATCCAGTCGTGGATGGCCAGGACCTCGCTGGCAAGCAGCGCGAGCAGCACCAGGCGCGCGCCGGCGCCGCTGCGCCACGGCGAATAACGCGCCAGCAGGTAAATGCTGTACCACATGGGCAGCGCGGTGGCCGCATAAAACGCACTGCGTACCTGGCTCATGAGGGTTTCGCCGGCGGCAAACAGCAGCAGCGGCAGCAGCGCCATGCCCCATAACAGCGCAGGCTCCAGCCGTGGCCTCTGCTGGCCGGTGTAGCGCAACACAAACATCAGCAGCGCCATGCGGCCCAGCGCGTGGCCAGCCAGCACAAAAGTCTCCCAGGCCCGGGAGGGAATCTCGGGCAAGGTCACGCTCTGGTGGAAGTTGCGCAGCGCCCACAAGGCCGACAACACCAGAAAGGCGCCGAACCAGCCATACACCGTTTCGGAGCGGTGCCTGGACCACAGCAGCAGCACCAGCAGGCCCAGCGCCAGCACCGCTGTATTGAGCGCTCGCGGCACGATGGTGCGCCAGAACTCGTCGTTGCCGTGCAGCGCTTCGATCGCGGCCTGCGGTCCGATGAAAGGCGGGGTCAGGCCGCCCCGCAGGTTGGGCGCCACCCGCAGGCGCAGCGCAAATTCGTTGTTGCCTTCACGCAGGACTTCGGGCGGCACAGTGATCCATTGCGGAAAGCCGCCGTTCCTGCCGATGGCACCGCTCATGCCGCCGCTGTCGCCGACCTGCACGCCGTTGATGAACACCGCATAAGCACTGTTGACCAGCGAGATGTAGATCGCGTGCATGCCGCGCGGGCGCTCGGGCAGGGTGAACCCGGCCCGGTACCAGCCGTAACCCTGCTGCCCGGGCCGGGATTCACGCCAGCTGTCCGGCAGCGCCTGCGGCTGCCACGGTGCCGACACATCAGGCAGGCCAGGCGCATCGGATTTGACAAACCAGGCGCTGCGGATCTCGACCACGTCCGGGTGCGCGGCAGGCGCCGCAGGCGCCAGGCCCGCCAGCAGCAGGGAGCCCAGCGCGGCCAGCAGCCGTGCCAGCGCAGGCAGCAGGCGCCTCACACCAGCAGGCCGCGTTCGCGGGCGATGCTCAGGGCCTCGATCTTGGAATGCGCCTCGAGCTTTCGATAGATGTTCTTGACGTGGGTCGCCACGGTGTGGGGCGAGATGAACAGGCGCCGGCCGATCT
>CALRTF020000039.1:0-23237 GCA_943370985.1 Paenacidovorax caeni | reverse complement strand
ACATGTAACGACGTCTCTTGGACGCGGGCCGTAAAGGGCAGCGGTGGATTGCGGGATTGATCCGCAATCCATGTGTGATTTTCACATCGCCGCTTCAGCGAGACATAAATACCGGATCGAACCCGGCATTAAGAGCGGTGCTTTAGTTCTGCCCCTCGGTCAGCGTATCCAGCTGGAACTTGCCGCTTTTGTGCCACAGCCAGGTGTCGGTGTAGACCACCTTGCCCATGCGCACGGGCGCGGGAAAAGGCGAGGCGGCCTTGATGGTGCGTTCGATTTCGGCGATCACTTCCGGCGCATGGCGGGGTGCGCGCATCCAGTCGAGTTTGGTGACGATGCCGACCTGGTTGATCTCGACATTGATCACGCCGATGGCATACAGCAGCGGCGGCATCCGGCCCTTGTAAATGCGATCAGCGTTCAGGCCGTAGATGTGGGTGGCGCCGCTTTCGCGGTAGAGGCGCGGGGTCGGGGCGGCCGAATTGCGGGCCGAGCCGCTGGGGCCGGCGATCGGCCCGGTCACCGGGCTGGGCGCGGGCTCGGGCTGTGCCACGGGCGCGGGCTCGGGCGGCGTCTTGCAGGCGGAAACGAGGGCGGCGACACCTGCGGCGGCCAGGGCCAGCAGCCAGAAACGTCGGGGATGGGGCTCAGACATACACGTATCCTTGTGGTTCGTCGGGTCTCGGCTGTTATTGTGCGGGCTGTCCAGGGGCCGGCGATGTAACAACGGTGGAACCGGGTTTCCCCGGATTATGCGTTCTGCGGGCCCACGACAGAGGCCGTGTATCAGAGGGTTTATACCGTGAGTCAGCTGAAGAATGTGTTGTTGGAGAGGCTCGCGCAGGCGCCTGCCGTGCTGGTGGAGGTTGCGGCCACCGAAGGCTCGGTGCCGCGTGAAACCGGCACCTGGATGGCGGTTTTTGCCAATGACGTGATCGGTACCATTGGCGGCGGCCACCTCGAACACCAGGCCATGGCCGCAGCCCGTGCGCAGTTGCGCGATGGGCCCGCCCAAACCACAAGCCGCTTTGTGCTCGGCCCCTCGCTGGGCCAGTGTTGCGGCGGCGTGATGAGTTTACGTTTTGCATCAGTCGGACCGGCCGATGTGGCAGAACTGCGACAGCGACTGCCTGGGAATTTGCAGCCGTTGGCCCTGTTCGGCGGCGGCCACGTCGGTCACGCGCTGGTGCAGGTGTTGTCGCGCCTGCCGTTTGCTGTGAGCTGGATTGACAGCCGGGACGGGATTTTTCCGTTGGCCTTGCCGCCCAACGTGGTCGGCGAACATTCGGAGCCGGTGCAGGGCGCGGTGCGTGGCCTGGCGCCGCAGTCGCGCGTGCTGATCATGAGTTTCAGCCACGCCGAGGACCTGGACATCGTGGCTGAATGCCTGAAGCGCCAGCGTGAAAATCATGACCTGCCTTACATCGGCCTGATCGGCAGCAAAACAAAGTGGGCGACCTTCCGGCACAGGCTGCAGGCGCGCGGTTTCAGCGACGAAGAACTGGGCCATGTCACCAGCCCGATCGGCCTGCCGGGCATCCATGGCAAGGAGCCGGAGGTGATCGCGGTGTCTGTGGCGGCACAGTTGTTGCTCCTGGAATCTGCAGAGAAAGCGGTGAACAAGGCCTGAACTTTTGCCTCAGGCCATCAAGTTGTATACACTTTCGTGGACAGGTCGCAGCGGAGCCGTTTGTGTTCGCGGCCGGAATTCTGCTCAGAGCGCCCGCAGTGGTGAGCAGGTTTGAAAGCTGGGTTATGGAAAGTTATTACCTCGACTGGGCCAACCTGCTGCTGCGCTGGGTCCACGTCATCACCGCGATTGCCTGGGTCGGCTCCTCCTTCTATTTTGTTTTCCTCGACTCGAGCCTGACGCCGCCGGTCGATGAAGACCTCAGGAAGCAGGGCGTCAGCGGCGAACTCTGGGCGGTGCACGGCGGCGGTTTCTACCACCCCGTCAAATTTGCGGTCAAGCCGCCCGAACTGCCGAAACACCTGCACTGGTTTTACTGGGAAAGTTACAGCACCTGGCTGTCGGGCTTTGCGCTGTTCACCGTTTCCTATCTGTGGAACGCCAGCACCTACCTGATCGACAAGTCGCTGATGAACTGGTCCTCAGGCGCCGCCATCGGCGTCGCGCTGTCGTTTTTTGTGGTGTTCTGGATGTTGTACGACGGCATTTGCCAGATCTTCGGCAAACGCAGGAACGGCGAGGCCATCGTCGGCGCGCTGTTGCTGGTGCTGGTCTGTGTCGCGTCCTGGCTGGCCTGCCACTGGTTTGCCGGCCGCGCCGCGTTTTTGCTGGTGGGCGCGATGATCGCCACGACCATGAGTGCCAATGTGCTGTTCTGGATCATCCCCGGCCAGCGCAAGGTGATCGCCAGCATCAAGGCCGGCGAGCCGGTGGACCCGGTGCATGGCCAGCGCGGCAAGCAGCGCAGCGTGCACAACACCTACTTCACGCTGCCGGTGCTGTTTGCCATGCTCAGCAACCACTACAGCTTCACTTACAGCCATCCGCAGAACTGGCTGGTGCTGATCCTCATGATGCTGGCCGGTGCGCTGATCCGCCAGTTTTTTGTGATGCGGCACGGTTTCAAGCTGGGCCGCAACCGCAACCCCCTGCCTTATGCGCTGGTCGGGGTGGTGCTGATTCTGGGCGCCATCGTCTGGATGCGGCCGCCGCCGGCACCTGCGGGCGCGCCGTTTGCTATGAATTCAGGAGCTGCTCCCCCAGGTACGACGGGGGCTACAGGCCAAAATGACTATGCAAGCCTGCAAAAAGTGCTGGAACAGCGCTGTTACCAGTGCCACGGCGCCCAGTTGCAGATGAAAAACATCCGGCTCGACTCGCCGGCGCTGCTGAGCCAGCATGCCCAGGCGGTCTACCAGCAGGTGGTGGTCAGCAAAATCATGCCGATGAACAACGCCACCGGCATGCTGGACGCCGAGCGTGCGCTGGTCCGGCAGTGGTTTGAAAGCGGCGCGAAGGTGCCCTGAGGCCGCGCCGGCCTGCGCACGCCTGGTGATTAAGTTGGCATGCCAACTGAGGCTGTAAGTTCTGCGTAATTTCGCGTATCGACGCGGGCCCCGTGGCGTGTTTCAATGCGGTAACGCTGCACACCGCTTGTTGCAGGCAGCGCAGGCACTCGCCGAAGTGCCGCTGTCGTTGATACCGAGGAGACAAAAACATGAAACCTGTTCATCTGCTGGTTCGCAGCTTCGCGATCACGGGCCTCGCGGCCGCCTCGCTGGCGGCAGGCGCGGCCCAGATTGTTGTCGGGCAGGTCGCCCCGCTTTCCGGGCTGGAAGGCACCCAGGCCCGCGCCTATTCCGCCGGCATCCAGCTGGCCCTGACCAAGGCCAACAAGGCTGGCGGTGTCAACGGCCACACCTTCACGCTGGTGCGCAAGGACGACGGCGGCCGGCCGGCCGACAACATGGCCGCCACCAAGGCGCTGCTCAGTGAAAACCGGCCGCTGGTGCTGGCCGGCTATTTTGGCGACCGCACCATTGGCGACCTTGTGGCCTCGAAACTCCTGGAAACCGACAACATCGCGCTGGTCGGTTACCGCGTCAATGAAATACGCGCCGAAGCGCCGATGGTCTACAGCGTGCGTGCCAACCTGCGCGACGAGATCAACAAGATCACCGAACACCTGGTCACGGTGGGCGTGACCCGCCTCGGCCTGTTTTATCCCGATGGGGCCGGTGCGGCCACCCTGCTCGCGGCCATGGAAGACGTGATGAAAGCGCGCGGCGCCAAACTCACCGCCAAGGCGACCTATGTGCAGGGCACGAACCGGGTTCCGAATTCGGTGGTCGACACCTTCATCAATGCCGCGCCCCAGGCCATCATCGTGGTCGCCAGCGGCGCCGCCGCCGCGGCCTTCATCGAAAAATACCGGCTGGACGGCGGCACGGCGCAGCTGTTTGCGCACTCCGGCGCCGACATCGAGCAGATCTCCCAGCGGCTTGGCGAGGAGCAGCTCAAGGGGCTGGCAATCACCCAGGTTACGCCCAACCCGTACAAGATTTCGGGCCGGCTGTCCAAGGAGTTCAGCGACCTCGCTGCCGCCACGCCGAATCTCGAGGTGCCGGTGAGTTACGCGATGATGGAGGGTTACATCGCCGGCGCGGTGATCGTCGAGGCTGCGCGCCGCATGGGGCCAAAAATCTCGCGCGAAGGGTTTGCCAATGCGCTGGACACGGTCGACGTCGATCTGGGCGGCTACAAGGTCGGCTTCAAGCCAGGCATGCGTTCGGGTTCGCGTTTTGTCGAGCTGACCATCGTGACCGCCAGCGGCCGCATCCGGCAATAAGCCTGGCGCACCGCGCGGTGCATCACCAGCTGCTCACCAGGCCGGCCGAACGCGTCGAGGTTTTTTCAAAATGGCCGGCCAGGTAGTCGACAAAGGCCCTGACCCGCACTGACATCTGGTGCCGCTGCGGCCAGACCGCGTGGATGTCGGCCGGCGGCGACTGGTAGTTCTCCAGCACCTGGCGCAGGCGGCCGCTGCGCAGGTAACGCGCAATGTCCCACTCGGCCCGCATCACGATGCCGTGGCCGGCCAGCGCCCAGTTCACCGCAATCTCGCCGTCGCTGGTGCTCAGGTTGCCGCGCACCTTGACGGTTTCCACACGTTTGCCCGCGCTCAGGCGCCAGATGCCGTAGGCCTCGCCGCCCTGGCGTATGCCGATGCAGCTGTGCTGCGCCAGGTCCTGCGGCACTTTGGGCGTGCCGCGTTTGGCCAGGTAGGCCGGCGCTGCGCACAGCAGGCGGCGGTTCGGCGCCAGCTTGCGGGCGATCACCCGTGCATCAGGCGGCTCGCCGAAACGCACACACACGTCAAAGGCATCATCATCGGCCGGCGGCGGATTCACCGTGAGCTGAAGCTGGATCTGCACCTCCGGATGGAGCTTGGCAAATCCGGAAATCAGCGGCGCGATGTGGCTGCGGCCAAAGCCCAGCGTGGCGTTCACCCTTAGCAGGCCCTTGGGCGCGGCGACCGCGCTGGCCACGCGCTGCTCCATGTCCTCGATGTCGGCGAGTATGCGCCTGGCGTGGCCCAGGTAGAGCTCGCCCTCGGGGGTCAGGCTGACGCGCCGCGTGGTGCGGTTGAGCAGTTGTGCGCCGAGCCGGGCTTCCATCTGGGCCAGGCGTTTGCTGACCGCCGGCGTGGTGACATCGAGCTCACGCGCCGTCGCCGAAAAACTGCCGCAACGCGCCAGCAGGCTGAAAAAAGCCATCTCGGAGGGGGCGGAAACAGGGGTGGACATGGCTGGTGATCCTTAACTCAAAGTAAACAATAGGATAACTTCAGCCACTGCTTTTGAACACTGCCCTCCGTAAAGTCAAGGGCATTGCATCAACCCCAAGGACACCCGTGAAAACCTACAAGATCGCCTGCATTCCCGGTGACGGCATCGGCAAGGAAGTGATTCCGGCCGGCCAGCAGGTGTTGCAGGTCCTGGCCGCCGCGCAGAAGAATTTCAGTTTCGACTTCAGCTCCTTCGGCTGGGGCGGCGACTGGTTCCGTGAACACGGCGTGATGATGCCGGACGACGGGCTCGATGCGCTGCGCGGCATGGACGCCATCCTGTTCGGCTCGGCCGGCGACCCGCACATTCCCGACCACATCACGCTCTGGGGCCTGCGCCTGAAAATCTGCCAGGGCTTTGACCAGTACGCCAACGTGCGGCCGACCCGCATCCTGCCCGGCATCGACGCGCCGCTCAAGCGCTGCACGGCCAAGGATCTGGACTGGGTCATCGTGCGTGAAAACTCCGAAGGCGAATATGCCGGTGTCGGCGGCCGCGTGCACCAGGGCCACCCGATCGAGGTGGCCACCGACATGTCCATCCTGACCCGCGCCGGGGTCGAACGCATCATGCGTTTTGCCTTCCGCCTTGCGCAGTCACGGCCGCGCAAGCTGCTGACCGTGGTGACCAAATCGAATGCGCAGCGCCATGGCATGGTGATGTGGGACGAAATCGCGTTGCAGGTCAGCAAGGAGTTCCCCGACGTGACCTGGGACAAGGAACTGGTGGACGCCTGTACCGCCCGCATGGTCAACCGCCCGGCCTCGCTGGACACGCTGGTCGCCACGAATCTGCATGCCGATGTGCTGAGCGACCTGGCCGCCGCGCTGGCCGGCAGCCTGGGCATTGCGCCCACCGGCAACATCGATCCCGAGCGGCGCTACCCCTCGATGTTCGAGCCCATCCACGGATCGGCCTTCGACATCATGGGCCAAGGCCTGGCCAACCCGGTCGGCACCTTCTGGTCCTGCGTGATGCTGCTGGAACATCTCGGTGAAAACGCCGCGGCGCAGCACCTGATGCAGGTGATCGAGCAGATCACCGCCGACACCTCGTTGCACACGCGCGACCTGGGCGGCAGCGCCACCCTGGACCAGGTGACCCAGGCCGTGTGTCAACGCCTGTCGGGCGGGGAGGTGCAGCGCCGCGCCGCCTGAGGCATGAACGAGCAGATCCGGAAACAAAAAATGAAGGAGACAAAACCATGAAGAAGCTGATTTCCCTGTTGAGCCTCGCGCTGCTGGCGCCCGTGGCGCTGGCCCAGGCCACTTCGACAGGCTCAGGACAGGCCTGTCCCGACAAAAACGTGTTGTACTGGCAGGCTTTCCCGCCGGGCGGCGAGTCCGACCTGTCGGCGCGCCACCAGCAGGTGGTGCTCAAGAAGAAGTGCCCGGCCGTCGACACCATCATCCAGTACAAGGCCGGCGCCGGCGGGGCCCTGATGTGGTCGCAGATGAACCAGCTTCCGCCGGACGGGCTGAACATCGTCGGCGTCAACCTGCCGCACATCGTGTTCCAGCCGATCGAGGGCCAGGTGCAGTACAAGACCGCCGACGTGACGCCGGTGTTCTGGTTCCACTTCACACCCGATGCGCTGGTGGTGCCCGAAGCCAGCCCGCACAAGACCTTTGCCGACTTCATCGCCGCGGCCAAAAAAGACCCCGGCAAGATGAGCCTGGGCGGCTCCGGCCTGAACTCGGCCAACCATGCCTCGCACGAGCGCCTCAACGCGGCCTTCGGCATCAAGAGCACCTATGTGCCCTACAAGGGAACCGGGGACATGGCGCTGGCCGTGGTCGGCAACCAGATTGACGGTGCGGTGACCTACACCGCCTTCGCCATCAACAACAAGGGCAAGGTGCGCGCGCTGGCGGTCGCGATGGAAAAACGCCACCCGCTGATGCCCGATGTGCCGACCTTCAAGGAACTCGGTGTGGACTGGGTCGACGGCGCCTACCGCGGCATCGGCGTGCCCAGATCGACGCCGCCGGAAGCGCGCAAAAAAATCGCCGACACGTGGGCCGCGCTCAACAACGATCCCGAGATGAAGGAACTCGCGGCCAAAAGCGGCTTCGAGCTGGTCAACGTGGGACCGGACCAGATGGAGGCTTTCATGAAGGACAAGACCCGGCTCTACACCGAAGGCGCGCAGCGACTCGGCCTCGGGAAGAAGTAGGCGAAGCAGCGGCCCCGGGCGGGGTTACCAGCGGGTTACGGCGGCACAATAGGGTCTGGAGACACCGAATGACCGCACCGAATCCTGCCAGCGACCCGCGCGCCTTTCTCGAACACCTGTACCAGGCCGCCGTGTTGCGCGCGCTGCCGCTGCACACCACTGCGGCGCACCTGCCGCCGCCGCCCAAAGGCCGCACCGTCGTGATCGGCGCCGGCAAGGCCGGCGGCTCGATGGCGCAGGCAGTCGAGGCGCTGTGGCCGGCTGATGCGCCGCTCGAGGGCCTGGTGGTCACGCGTTACCACCACATCCCGCCGCGCCCTGAAGGCCTGCCGCAGCGCATCGAGATTGTCGAAGCCGCGCACCCGGTGCCCGATGCCGCCGGCCTGCAGGCCGCGCAGCGCATCCTGCAGATGGTGCAGGGCCTGACGAAGGACGATCTGGTCCTGTGCCTGATCTCGGGCGGCGGCTCGGCGCTCCTGACGCTGCCGGCCGAAGGCCTGAGCCTGGAAGACAAGCAGGGCATCAACAAGGCCTTGCTGAACAGCGGGGCCAACATCGGTGAGATGAACTGCGTGCGCAAACACCTGTCGCGCATCAAGGGCGGCCGGCTGGCCGCGGCCTGTGCGCCGGCCACGGTGGTGACGCTGACCATCAGCGACGTGCCGGGCGACGATCCCTCGGTGATTGCCAGCGGCCCGACCGTGCCCGATGCCAGCACCTGCGCCGATGCGCTGGCCATCCTGAAGCGTTACAACATCGATGTGCCGCCGGCTCTGCGTGCGCAGCTGGAGAGCGCCGCGCTGGAAACCCCCAAGCCCGGCGACACCGCCTTCGCCGGCCACGCGGTGCACATGATCGCCACGCCGCAGCAGTCGCTGGAAGCGGCAGCGCAAGCCGCACGCGCCGCGGGACTGGCCGCTTATATTCTCAGCGACGAGATGGAAGGTGAATCGCGCGAGGTCGGCAAGGTGCATGCCGCCCTGGCTCGCGCCGTGGCGCTGAAGGGCCAGCCTTTCAGCAAGCCCTGTGTGATCCTGAGCGGCGGTGAAACCACAGTGACGGTGCGGCCGCGGCAAGCCGGCGACGCCAAAGGCCGCGGCGAAAACGATGAAGGCCGCCCCGGACGGGGCGGCCGGGCCGGCGAGTTCTGCCTCGGCCTGGCCCTGGGCTTGCAGGGCCAGCCCGGTGTTTATGCGCTGGCGGCAGACACCGACGGCATCGATGGCATGGAGGACAACGCCGGCGCCTTTGTCGCGCCCGATACGCCGGCGCGTGCGCTCGCCCAGGGCATGAAGGTGGACCGCTACCTGGACCGCAACGACGCCTACGGCTACTTCGCGCCGCTCGGCGATCTGGTGGTCACCGGGCCGACGCATACCAATGTCAATGATTTCCGGGCGCTATTGATTTTGTAGCTGATTTTCCTTGCTGCATAAGGGCCGAGGGAAGAAATCGTTGTCATCCCGGAGTTGATCCGGGATGCACGTGCGATGACCACCATCGTTCGGGCTGAGCCTGTCGAAGCCGTCTTCTCTTCAAGACTGTTGGGTGTGCCTGCACCTGTTGGCCGGGGGTTGCCCGGCGGCAACTCACTTTTCTTTGTCTCGCCAAAGAAAAGTAAGCAAAAGAAAGGCGACCCGATGGTCCGGGTCCCTCCGCTTCGCTACGGGCAACCTGCGGTGCTCGCCGAAAACGGGGCCGGGCTCGAACTCGCTTCGCTCAGACAATCGCCCGACCTGATCCGTTTTCGGTTGCGCTCCTCGGCCCGGCCCGACGGGTGGGGGAGGAAGACCAACATCCAAAACCCAAGTCCGAATTCAAATCCGGAGTGCAGGAAGCGCAAAGCGCTTCCTGCACGGGAATCCCAAGCGGCGGCCATGTTTGCACGCGAGCGCAGCACACGCGGCCAAATGAAGTCCCCCTCCATCGCCCAGCGGGGCGAGGGAGGGGTTAGGGGTGGGAGTGGGGAGTTGGAAGTACTGTCTCAGGCGCATGGGAGACGCAGCGTGACGTTCGGCCGCAGGCAGGTCGCCTGGCCGAATTGGTCCCGCTTCTACTCGCAGAGGGCGCGAATTTCCGCCGGAATCGGCAAGGCGCGTATCGCTTCGGGATTGTCGGTACGCCGGCCGGCGAAGATGCGGACTTCGTCGCATTCCATGATCAGTTCGTTGCCGCGCATGATGCGGTAACGCTGCACAAAACTTTTCTCGCGCCACTCCGGAATCGTGACCTGGATGTCCAGCATGTCGCCGTAGGTTGCGGTACGCAGGAAACGCGAATGCGTGTCGACCAGCGGCGTGCCGATCACGCCCATGGTTTTTTCGGTCTCCTGCCAGGACGGCACGCCGCACTGCACAAAAAAATTGCGTGAGGCCGCATCTATCCAGCGGAAGAAATTGGGAAACCACACAATCCGCGCCGGGTCGCAGTCGCCGAATTCGACACGGAGGGTGTGGGTGATTTGTTTGCTCATGGATCGATTATGTGGTCAGGCGCCCGGCCCGAAAGCCGGGCATGGACCGCCGTGGGCTCAATCGCCCTTGATGTTGCGCGCCTTGATCAGCGCGCCAAATCGCGCGCCGTCGATAGCCGCCCGCATGTTGAAGTCCGAGGGCGACATCGGTGCCGGAACGCCGCCTATGGCCAGGATGCGGTCCTTGACCGCCTGGCTGCCGAGAATCTTGTTGATTTCACGGTTCAGGCGGGTGACCACGTCGGGCGGTGTACCGGCCGGGGCGTAGAAGCCGAACCAGGTGTCGGCGTCAAAACCTTTCAGCCCGGCTTCGTCCAGCGTCGGCACGTCGGGGAACAGCGGCGAACGTTTGGAACTGCCCACGGCCAGCAGCTTGAGCTTGCCGGCCCGGACATGCTGCAGGCCGATGCCCGGGTC
Source organism: Paenacidovorax caeni (assembly GCA_943370985.1). GTDB lineage: Bacteria > Pseudomonadota > Gammaproteobacteria > Burkholderiales > Burkholderiaceae_C > Polaromonas > Polaromonas caeni_A. The sequence goes on along the minus strand of CALRTF020000039.1, from coordinate 12,852 downwards.
GAACATGAAATCGAGCTGGCCGCCCAGCAGGTCCTGCATGGCCGGCGCCGCGCCGCGGTAAGGCACGTGAACCGCAAAGGTGCTGGTCTGGGCTTTCATCATTTCGGCGGCCAGGTGCGGCGAGCTGCCGTTGCCCGGCGTGCCGAAGGACAGCTTGCCGGGGTTGGCCTTGAGGTAGGTCAGGAACTCCCTGACGTTGTTGACCGGCAGTGTGGGTTTGACTTCCAGGAACACCAGCACCCGCGCGGCTGCGGCCACGGGAATCAGGTCCTTGGCCGGATCGAAGGACATCTTGGGGTAGAGGTGCGGATTGACCGACACCATGCCGCCCGAACTCATCAGCAGCGTGTAACCGTCGTTGGGCGCCTTGGCCACGGCTTCTCCGCCGATGTTGCCGTTGGCGCCGCCACGGTTTTCCACCACCACCGGCTGGCCCAGGGCTTCGGCCAGCGGCACGCCGATGGCGCGCGCGAGCTGGTCGGCTGCGCCGCCGGGCGGGAAGTTGACGATCACGCGCACCGGCTTGTTGGGCCAGGCCTGTCCTGAGCCTGTCGAAGTGGCAGCGGTCTGTGCATGGGCGGCCGGCAGCATGGCGCCGGCGGCAAGCGCCAAGGCAAGCAAGGCGCGGCGTTGCGGGTGGAAGTGGTTTCTCATGGTTTTGTCTCCTTTTTTGGGTTGAGGATCTGCGGTCGTGACTCGGATATCGGTTCAGGTCGCCTTGGCGGGGCGCGGCTTGCGGTGCGGGTTGTCCATCCAGCGTATCGGCTGGGCCTTGACGGGCCGGGCCGGCGCGCCGTGTTGCACCAGGGCCTGGTCCAGCGCCTTGCCGGCCTCGTCCGCCAGCGCGGCCTCGCGCGCCTGGGCCACCGCTGCGGCGCGTGCTTCGCTGGACACAAAGGAGGCACCGGTGGCCAGGTGTTCCAGCACGTGGATCAGGTTGTCCTTGCCGCGTTCGTTGGTGCTGCCGTAACCCTTGATCAGGCGCCCGCACAAGGCGATCTCATGGCCCAGTTGCCAGTGGGTTTGCGTGCCGCGCACCACGCCGTCCAGCCATTGCGTGATCAGCGCCTGTTCGGTGGCGTAGCGGCTGCCGCGCACGCGCAGCCACTTGAGGCTGGCCAGCAGGCGCAGCGACAACATGCCCAACACCGAATGGGTGCCGATTTTCAGCGGCAGGGCCCATGGCGCCTTCCCGCCGGCCACCCGCGCGCGGTCCCAGCGTGTCACCCGCGCGGCCAGGCCGGGCGGCAGCAGCGCGGCGAATTCCGGCGCGCCGGGCTTGAAATGGTCGTAGACCTGCAGCAGGTCGCCGTCCCCGGCCTTGACCTCGCCGTGGACGCGTTGCCAGCGGCTGGCGCTGCTTTTGAGGTCGGCCACACGCACGATGTCGTCAAAGGCCATCCACAGCGCCAGCCAGCGCGCCATCTCGCGTGTGGTGGCGTAGCCCTGCGCGGCGGCAGGGTCGGCCAGCTGCTCGGCCAGCAACACCTGCTGCAGGCGCTGCACATAGAGGTCGGCATAGTCGCGGTCCTGGTACTCCAGCATGCGCGCATGGCCCAGCGCCAGCATCTCATGCACGGCGGGCGGGAAAATTTTGACCAAATCGGCCTCCAGCTCCCGGCTGCCGGGGGCAGGCAGCTCCTGATTTGATAGCAAACCGGAAACCAGCGCGGTCTGGGCCTGCTGGGTGGACACCTGCGCAAACGCACGGTCGAAGCCGCGCAGGCTGGCGTCGGCGCCTTTGCCGCCATGGCGGATCGCGTCTTCATAGGCCTGGCGCGCGAAAGGCAAGAGGCCGCTGCCGGCGATGGCGCCCAGCATCACCGCGCTGACCACGGTGCCGCAGTCTTTTGCCATCTGCCCCATGTCGAAGACCTGGGTGGCGCGGCTTTGCGCGGCAATCGCCTGCAGCAGCGGCGCGTTGTCGGTACGGCCGTCACCGGGCACCATGCGTTCAGCGGTGGTCAGGGTGCGGCTGCTGGAGCTGATCACCAGCGTGCGCTGCGGCGAGGCCATGCCGTTGCCAACCTGGCGCGCGCTTTCGAGCAGTTCCGACGAGATCAAGCCGTCGAGCGCACCCGGCACCGGGTTCAGGCTGAACACCGGGCGTTTGCCGCCGAGTCCGGCCAGCGGCACCGGGAACACTTCCAGGTAGTAGGTGGTGGCGCCGGTGCGCTGCGCGACGCCCGGAATCGAGGTGCTTTGCGCCGCGTAACCGCTGGCCAGCGCGATGTCGACCAGCCATTCGGTCAACACGCCGCCGCCTTCGCCGCCGAGGGCGCAAATGAGCAGAGTGATGGGTTTTTGTTGGTTCATGGTCATGGGTTTTTCCGCCGGGCCGCCCCAAGGAAAAATGCGGACCCCTCGGGGCGCAGCGCGGCACACGAAATGGCAAGCGTGGGGGTCATGTTGTCTGCAATGCCCGGACGAAGGCACCGCGCACGCTGCCGAGCAGCCGTTCATGCCACTTCGGGTTCTGGATCACTTCGGCGCGGTAAAACGAGGGGCACAGGGTGGCCGCATGGGCGTTGGCGCCGCACAGGCCGCAGCCGACACAGCCGTCGATCACCGTGGCCACCGGGTCCACCTTGAGGGGGTCCGGGTTGTCCTTCAGCGTCAGGGTCGGGCAGCCGGACAGCCGGATGCAGGCATGGTCGCCGTTGCAGACATCTTCATCGACGCCGTATTTCACGCGCACCACACGTTTGCCCTTCTTGAGCAGGCCGGCCAGCCAGGGCTTGATGCGGCGCTGGCGTTCGAGCTGGCATTCCCCCTCGGCGATGATGACCTTGAGCCCGTTGAAGTCCGTGGTGAAAGCCTCGTTGAGGGTCTGGCGCATTTCCTCGACATGGTAGGTGTGCACCGTGCGCAGCCACTGGATGCCCAGGCCCTGCAAGGTCTTCTCGATGGTGGTGTTGGTCTCGGTCAGGCTCTGCAGCTTGTCGCTGGCGTTGAATTTGGCGTCGTCGCTCGGTGTCGAGATGATGTCCTGCGTGCCGGTGGCCGAGGTGTAGCCGTTCTTGAAAATCAGCAGCACCGCATCGTCGCCGTTGAACAGCGCCGACTGCACACCGGTCAGCAGGCCGTTGTGCCAGAAGCCGCCGTCGCCCATGATGGACAGCGTGCGCCGCGCCATCATCGGCGAGACGCCGGCGCGGCTGGCCAGGCTCATGCCGTAACCGAGGATGGAGTGGCCGAAGGAGAAGGGCGCAAAGGTGCCGAAGGCGTGGCAGCCGATGTCGGCCGCGATGTGCACCGGCCCGACGTCCTGCTGCGCCAGCTTGAGCGCCGAGAACACCGGCCGCTCCGGGCAGCCGATGCAAAAGCCGGGCGGACGCACCGGCAGCGCCTGGTTCAACTGGGCTGCGATCTGCGTGCCCACGGCGCTGCGGCGCTCGGCATTGCCCTGCAGCCAGCCGGTGGCCGAGCTGGTGTCCACGTCGGTGGCGTAACGTGCGACAAAAGCCGCGAGGCCGGCCGCCACGACCTCGACCGAGTATTCACCGCCCGAGGGCAACATGTCCTTGCCGTGCAAGGGCGTGTTGATGTCGCGCCGGCGCAAAAAGGTGGCGATCTCCTGCTCGATGTATTCGGGCTGGCCTTCTTCCACCACCAGCAGCGCGCGTTTGCCGAGCGCAAATTCCGCCACCTGTTCAGGCACCAGCGGGTAGGTGACGTTGAGCACCAGCAGCGGAATCTCGCTCTGGCCGAAGGCATCACACAGGCCGAACTGCTGCAGCGCGCGAATCAGCGCGTTGTAAATCCCGCCCTGCACGATGATGCCGAGGTCCTGCCGCGGACCGTCCATGAATTCATTGAGCTGGTGCAGGGCGATGTAGCGCCGTGCGGCCGGGATGCGCTCTTCAAATTTGAGTTTTTCATGGCGGAAGGTCACCGGCGGGTGCGCGAGTTTGGCGTAATCAAAAGCGGCCGGTTCTTCCATGAGCTGGCGCTTCGAGATCGCTGGCGGCCGGTTGTCCTTGCATTCGAAGCTGCCGCGCACATGGCAGGCGCGTATGCGCAGCTCGAGGATGGCGGGCATGTTCGAGGCTTCGGAAATGCGAAAACCGTGCTCCACCATCTCCACCATCTTGCCCAGGTCCGGCCGCGGATCCAGCAGGCACATCGAGGACTTGAGCGCGTAGGCGTGGGTGCGCTCCTGGATCACGCTGGCGCCTTCGCCGTAATCCTCGCCGACCACGATCAGCGCGCCGCCGGTCACGCCGGGGGACGAGAGGTTGGACAGGGCATCGGCCGCAACGTTGGTGCCCACTATCGATTTCCAGGTCACCGCGCCGCGCAGCGGATAGTGGATGGACGCGCCCAGCATGGCGGCAGCCGAGGCTTCGTTGGAACAGGCTTCGACATGCACGCCGAGTTCGTCCATGTAGGGCCTGGCCTGCACCATCACGTCGAGCAGGTGCGAAACCGGTGCGCCCTGGTAGCCGCCGACGTAGGCGACGCCGGATTGCAGCAGCGCCTTGGTGATCGCGAGAATGCCCTCGCCGTGGAAAGTCTCGCCCGCGCCCATGCGCAGCGACTCGATTTCCTTGCTGAATGAAACTTCCAAGGCTGTCTCCGTTTTATTTATCGCGGGAAACAGCGAGTTTGGCGCCTGGCGGACTATCCATCAATAAAATAACAAGACTATCTGGTATTCACTCAATGCATATAAAAGACATCGACCTGAATTTGCTGCGGCTGTTCGACGCGGTCTATCGCACGGGCAATGTCAGCCGCGCCGCCGAACTGCTGGACCTGACGCAGCCGGCGGCCAGCCAGGGCCTGACGCGGCTGCGCCTGCTGATCAAGGACCCGCTGTTTGTGCGGGCCGGCGGCGGCGTGCAGCCCACGCCCAGGGCCGACCGGCTGGCCGATGCGGTGCGCAGCGCGCTGGCGACGCTGGAGCAGGCGCTCAACGAGTCCGCGCTGTTTGAACCGCTGCTGTCGCGCAAGGTGTTCCGCATCCACATGAGCGACATCGGCGAGGGCCGCTTCCTGCCGGAACTGATGGTGGCGCTGCGCCGGCTCGCGCCCGGTGTGCGCATAGAAACCACGCCGCTGGCCAGCAGCGACATCGCCGCCGGCCTGGACAGTGGCCGCATCGATTTCGCCTTCGGCTTTTTGCCGACAGTGAAAGACACGCAGCGCGTCCAGTTGCTCAAGGACCGCTACATTGTGCTGCTGCGCGCCGGCCACCCCTTCACCCGGCCGCGGCGCAGCGGCCAGGCCTTGCTGGACGCGCTGCGCCAGCTCGAGTTTGTCGCGGTGCGCACGCATTCGGACACGCTGCGCATCCTTGAGTTGATGCAGCTCGAGGACCGGCTGCGCCTGACCACCGAACACTTCATGGTGCTGCCTTCGATCGTGCGTGCCACCGACCTGGCGGTGGTGATGCCGCGCAACATTGCGAAAATTTTTGCGGTCGACGGCGGCTACAGCCTCATCGAGCCGCCGTTTCCGCTGCGCGATTTCACGGTGTCCCTGCACTGGAGCAAACGTTTCGAGACCGACCCCGGCAACCGCTGGCTGCGCGGCGTGATCGAGGACCTGTTCAGGGAATAAGGCCCCGGGTACGGGCCTCCTTCAGGGTTGGCCGCAGTGCTGTAACGTTTGCACCCGTGCTATGGTGGTACAGGGCCGTGCAGCTGCATGGCCTGATCCTGCCAGGAGCCTTGTATGCGAAACGCCGGCCATCACTTTCTGCCGGAACAATGGCCTGTCGCGGCGAATGTTCGGCCTGTGTCCCCGTGAGCATGCACATGATGGAGAAAATGAAAGCGGCCTGGACGCTGCACGGGTTTCGCCTCGCCCTGGGCATCGGCGTGCTCTACGCGGTGCTGGGGGTGCTCTGGATTCTCGCTTCGGATACTTTTGTCGCCTACCTGTCGACCGATGCTGCCTGGCTGGCCGCGGCCCAGCGCTACAAGGGGGTGTTTTATGTCATCAGCACTTCCCTGGGACTGATTTTTCTGGTCAATGCAGGTTACCGGCGGATATTCGCTGCGCGCGACCGCGCCGATGCCATGGAACTGCATGCCCGGGACCTGTTCGTGCAGCACCCCAAGCCGATGTGGGTGTATGAACGGGAGACGCTTCGCTTCCTGGCGGTGAACGAGGCTGCCACGCGTTATTACGGCTATTCGCATGAAGAGTTCCTGCAGATGACCCTGAAGGACATCCGGCCACCGGAGGACCTGCACGTCCTGCTCGCGGCCAGGCGCGACGCGGTGCCGGGCCACCACGACATCGGTGTGGTGCGTCACCGCAAGAAGTCCGGCGAACTTGTTTTTGTGCACCTCACGCTGCACACCGTCGTGTTTCTCGGGCGCGAGGCCGCCATGGTGATGGCCATCGACGTCACGGCCGACGTGCTGTCGCGGCGGGCCCTGCAGCGCCAGCAGGCCCAGTTTCGCCAGCTCCACCAGAGCCTGTCCGATGCGTTGTGGATCGCTTCGGCCGATGGGCGCACCATGCTGTATGTCAGTCCCGCCATCGAGCAGATTTGCGGCCTGCCTCCGGAGCGGATGATGGCCGATCCCGGCCTCTGGCTCCAGGTGGTTCATCCGGAAGATCAGCACATTGCCAGAGCCTCCAGCGACGAGTTGCAGGTCACGGGGGAGGCCGTTTGCGAATACCGGATTGTTGTCAGGTCCGGCGCCATCAAGTGGGTGTCGGACAGCAAGCGGTTGATTGTCGATGACGAGGGGCTGGTGACCATGATGGGCGGCATTCTCAAGGACATCACCGAGGCCAAGGCCTACGAGGCGCGCCGCACGGAGAGCCACCTCGAACTGGAGCAGCTGGTGGCGCAGCGAACCTGGGAACTCGTGCGTGTCAACGCCGAACTTGACGCATTTGCCCGAACCATCGCGCACGACCTGAAGTCACCGCTGGTCTCGGTGGTCGGCTTCACGCAGGTGCTGCAGAGGCGCCACGCCGTCGCGCTGGGCGAGGACGGCGCGCGTCTGACGGCCCGCATCGAAGGCGCGGCCAAACAGATGTCCAGCCTGGTCAATGACCTGCTGTCCCTGTCGCGGGTGTCCACCACGGTGCTGGCCCAGGTGGACGTCGACCTGGTTCCCATCGCGCGGGACATCATGGAGGAACTCCGTCAGCAGGAACCCGATCGCAAGCTGCGCTTTGACGCGCCGGCCTCGCTGCATGTCAGTGCGGACGCCGGGCTGATGCGACCATTGCTGACGAACCTGCTGGGCAACGCGTGGAAATTCACCGGCAAGCGTGAGGATGCCCACGTCCAGCTCCTGGCGGATGCGCAAGGCCAGGAAGTGATTGTCCGGATTCAGGACAACGGTGCCGGCTTTGATGCGGGAGATGGTGAAAAGTTGTTCCAGCCTTTTCACCGCTTCCACACGCTGAGTGAGTTCAATGGAACCGGCATCGGCCTGACCACCTGCCAGCGCATCGTCGCGCGCCACAACCAGCGTATCTGGGTCGAGTCGGCGCCGGATGAAGGCACCGCGGTTTTCATGACGTTTGCGCCGGCGTCGAAAGAGTCGCCTGCCGAGTGACGGCTGCGCCGGCGGGATGCCGGTGATCGCGGGTTCAGGTTCAGAGAACCTGCGCACCAGCCCACTTTTCCAGCCTGGAGGCATGGCACGCGCATGCCGCTTGTTTTCCCACCCGTCACATCAGCATCGGCCGCAGGGTGGCTGCAAGCAGCAGGCCCATGCAGATGTTGAAGTACTTCAGCCTGCCGGGATGGGACAGAAATTGCCGCAGGGCCACACCGAACGCTGCCCACACTGCCACGCCCGGCAGATTCACGAGTGCGAAAGCAGCACAAATCAGCAGGACAGACCGGAGCGACGCGTTGTCATCAATATACATGGCTATCACCGTCACTGCCACCACCCAGGCTTTCGGGTTGACCCACTGGAACAGTGCCGACTCAACAAATCGCAATGGGCGCGCCCCGCTCTCGCCGCTTGCCGACAGCGAGCGCGACGTGCCGATGCACCAGGCAAGCCAGAGAAGATAGGCGCCGCCTGCTGCTTTGAGAACCACGTGCAATGCAGGAAACGCCGCCAGGATAGCGCCCAGGCCAAGCCCCACGCCGAGCAGCAGGGAGGTAAAGCCGGCGGTGATTCCAAGCACTTGCGGAATGGTGCGCGTGAATCCGAAGTTGACGCCCGAAGCAAGCAGCATGAAATTGCTTGGCCCCGGCGAAATCGAGGTCACGAGGGCGTAGATGGACAGCGCGATGAAGGTGTCGTAACACATGAGTTTCTCCGAAAACGGCCGACTGTAAACATCGCGGGCGTTTTCAGCTATTGGCGCTATTGACACTTTTGGTACCATTATTGCCATGAGGCTGGAGGTGCTTGCTCTTGAAGGCGTGTTCGACACCGGGCTGGCCACCGTGCTTGACGTGTTTGCCACGGCGAATGAACTGGCGCAGTTGCTCACCCAGGATGTGGCCCGCTTCGAAGTCACGATCGTCGGTCTGCGTCGCAGGGTCCGCACCTCGCAAGGCTTTTTGGTGCCGGTGACTGCAAGCTTGGGCACGAAGGCTGCGGACTGGCTTGTGGTGCCAGCGCTTGGATACAAGATGCCTCAGGCGCTGGAAGCGGCACTGTGCCGTTCCGACGTGCGTGAAGCCTCCATCGCGATGCGGGAAAGCGCCGCGGCGAGCACACGCATTGCAGCGGCGTGCGTGGGGACCTTCCTGCTTGCTGAGTCTTCTCTGCTCGACCGGCAAAAGGCCACAACCACCTGGTGGCTCGCGCCGTTGTTCCGGCAACGTTACCCTGCCGTGCTGCTGGAAGATGCCCGGATGCTTGTCGAATCAGGGTCCTTCATCACCGCGGGCGCTGCGTTGAGCCACGTGGACATGGCGCTGTGGCTGGTGCGCCAGGTGAGTCCTGAGCTGGCGAGTTTGGTGGCCCGGTATCTGATAGTCGATTCGCGCCCTGCGCAGTCTGCCTACGTTATTGCCGATCACCTGTCTCACGCCGATCCTCTTGTCGAACACTTTGAGCGGTGGGCGCGCAGCCGGCTGGCTCAGGGGTTTTCTCTCGATGATGCTGCGCAGGCAGTCGGTACCAGCAAGCGCACGCTGGCACGCCGCATGCAGCAGACACTCGGAAAAAGCCCGCTGTCCTATGTGCAGGACCTCCGGGTCGAGCGCGCCGTCCACCTGCTCAAGACCAGCAACAAGAGCCTGGAGCAGATTGCCGGTCTTGTCGGTTACGCGGATGGGGTGACGCTGCGGACCTTGCTGCGCGGGCGGTTGGGGCGCGGTGTGCGTGAATTGCGCGGGGACGGGTTATCGTGAGATGTTGTCCTCGCACCGGCAGCTTCCCCTTCGAGCTTCGAATCGGTGAGGGTGGAATCGGCTTTGACGTTCATGCCCTCCCCGAGATGCCAGGGCCGTAGCTAAACGGCCGCCATGCCGCCAGAAGTTTTCCCCGGATCGGCGATTTCAGGCGGATGCGTCGCGATGGACCTGAGCTCGGAACGTGCCGTGCGCAGGGCGTCCACGGCCGGCTTGGTCCGGCGAGTGCTGGCATTGATTCAAACGCTTGTTCCAGCGCCTGCGCCGCTGCCATCAATTGCGCGTCGCCGCGCAGGCGGCCCAGGTCCTGGATGCGGCGCCCGTCGGCGTGCTCAGCCGGCTAGCCCGACCGCCGCGTCATGTTCAGGTCCCGCGCTGGGGACCGCTGACCTTGCGCCAGAAGACCTCAGCCGCGGGCGGCAGGGCGCTCTCGCTGCGAATCAGCCGGATATCCAGATCGATGGACCATTCGGGGCTGCCGGCCGCGACCAGGCGGCCGCTGGCCATTTCGTCGGCGATCAGGCTTTGTGGCAGCCAGGCCACGCCGCGCCCGTCGAGCACCATGGTCTTGAGCACGGAGGCCAGATGGGCGGTGATGACCGGCTCGCTGCCGGATCGCTCCAGCGCGCCGCTGCGCAGCGCGCGCACGATGCGGCCCAGCCCGGACTCGTTGCTGTAGGCCAGGATGGGCGGCTGCTTGCTGCCTGAAGACAGCAGGTGGCGGGCCTTGCCGCTTTTAGCCGGCGCGGAAACCGGCATCAGGCTGTCGCCGCCGACCCGCATCGAGCGGTAGCTGCCGGGGTCGAGGCGGCCCGGCACCTGGGCATGCCAGTGGCACAACACAAACTGCACCCGCCCCTGCAGCAGCAGGGCTTCGCACTGCTGCATCACATCGGAGACGAGTTGCACCGGGCCCACCGGCGAGCCCGACTCCAGCCCGCGCAGCCACCCCGGCAGGAAGGTGAAGGACAAGGCATGGGTGGACGCAAAACGCAGGGTGGCCGAACTGGCGTCGGCCACCGCGCGCGCCTCGTCGGGCACGCGTGCCACGCGTGCGAGCATGTCCTGGGCGACCGCCTGGAACCACTGGCCGGTGTCGGTGAGCGTGACCGGGTGTGTGCTGCGGTCGAACAGGGCCACACCGAGCCACTCTTCCAGCGCGCGGATGCGGCGGCTGAAGGCCGGTTGGGTCATGTGGCGATCGGTGGCGGCGCGCGAAAAATTGCCCGAGCCGGCGAGCGCCAGGAAATCCTCCAGCCAGGTCAGGTTCATGGGCGGTGCTTTGCGGGCATGGAACAAGAAAAATCCGGCATTGGACGCCGGGCCAGGTGGCGCCGATGATAGCCCCATCACTTACCCCACCAGAGAGCAGCCATGAAGATCATCGATATCCGCGAAATCACCCAGCCCATCAAGTCCGACATCCGCAATGCCTATATCGACTTCTCGAAAATGACGCTGAGCCTGGTCGCCGTGGTTACCGACGTGATCCGGGACGGCAAGCCGGTGATCGGTTACGGCTTCAACTCCAACGGGCGTTACGGTCAGGGCGGGCTGATCCGCGAACGTTTTGCGCCGCGCATCCTCGAAGCTGCGCCGGACAGCCTGCGCGACGCCAGCGGCGACAACCTCGACCCGCACAAGGTCTGGGCCGCGATGATGACCAATGAAAAGCCTGGCGGCCATGGCGAACGTTCGGTCGCGGTGGGCACCATCGACATGGCGGTCTGGGATGCGGTCGCCAAGATCGCCGGCAAGCCGCTGTACCAGTTGCTGGCCGAGCGTTACGGCACGGGCACACCGGACCGCAAGGTGTTTGTGTATGCCGCCGGCGGTTATTACTACCCGGGCAAGGACGACGCCAAGCTGATGGCCGAGATGCGCAGCTACCTGGATCGCGGTTATTCGGTGGTCAAGATGAAAATCGGCGGTGCCTCGCTGGCCGAGGACTGCCGGCGCATCGAAGCCGTGCTGGGCATGCTGGCCCCGGGCCAGCAGCTGGCGGTCGATGCCAACGGCCGCTTCGACCTGAAGACCGCGGTCGAGTACGCCAAAGCCCTGTCGGCTTACCCGCTGTTCTGGTACGAGGAGGCCGGTGATCCGCTCGATTACGCGCTGCAGGCCGAACTGGCGCCGCACTACGCCGGCGCCATGGCCACCGGCGAAAACCTGTTTTCCATGCAGGACGCGCGCAACCTGATCCGATATGGCGGCATGCGGCCCGACCGCGACTGGCTGCAGTTCGACTGCGCGCTCAGTTACGGCCTGGTCGAGTACCTGCGCACGCTCGACATGCTCAAGGAGCACGGCTGGTCACCGGCGCGCTGCATCCCGCACGGCGGCCACCAGATGTCGCTCGCGATCGCGGCCGGCCTGGGCCTGGGCGGCAACGAGTCCTACCCCGACCTGTTCCAGCCTTACGGCGGCTTCCCCGACGGCGTCAAGGTGGTGGACGGTTACGTCACCCTGCCCGAGCTGCCCGGCATCGGTTTCGAGGGCAAGGCCGACCTGTTTGCAAAAATGAAGGCGCTGGCGAGCTGAGCGGCGGGCAAGCCCCGGCGGGGCCGGGGCCAGGCTGCTGCCGCACCTGGCGGCCTCGCCGCCCGCCCTCGCCGGTCAGAACCGGGTGCGCAAGGTCACGCTCACGTAGCGCGGGTCGCCGTAGTTGGCGTAGTCCAGCGTCGCCCAGTAACGTTTGTTGGTGGCATTGGAGACGGCCACGTTCAGGCTGGTCTTGTCATCGAAGCGCCAGCTGCCGTTGAGGTTGAGCAAACCGAAGGGCCGCTGCGTCACGCTTGCCGGGCCGGACGGGCTGGGCACGTTGACGGCGTCCATGCGGCCTTGCCACAGCAGTTGCGCGCCCAGTTCCAGCGGTTGCAGCACGCCCGGGAAGCGGTACTGCGTGCCAAGCTTGACCAGCCATTCGGGCAGGTTGGCGTAGGTCAGGTCGGCGGTGTTGCGCTGGGTCTTCACGCGCGTCACACCCGCGGTGGCCTGCCAGCCGGCTGCCAGACGGGTGGCCACGTCCAGTTCCCAGCCGAGGCTGCGGGTGCCGTCCACGCCGACATAGGCCGAACTGCCGTCGGGCAGGCTGCCGGTGGGCTGGGTGCTGTCGCGCACGCCATAGTTGTTCTGCTGGACCTCGAACACTGCAAACGATGCGCTGAGGCGGCGTTCGGCCCACTCGCCCTTGATACCGATTTCGTTGCTGATGCCCTGCACCGGGTCCAGCGGCTGGTTGTTGCGGTCCTTGTAGTTCTGCGGGTTGAAGATGCCGGTGTGGCTGGCATAGGCCGACAGCGAGGGCGTGATGTCGTACACCAGGCCCAGGAAGGGCGACACTTCGCGGGTCACCTGCTGGCGCGCGGTGGTGTTGGTGAAGACACCCGCAGTGTTGTAGTTGTCGGTCTGGCGCTTCCAGTTGGTCAGGCGCACACCGGTCAGCACCGACAGCGGGTCGGCCAGGCGCCAGCGCGCCGACGCGTAGACACCGTCCTGGCGCGTCACCTGCTCGTTGAAGGCGCCGGTCCGGCTGTAGACCGGGACCGGCGCCG
>CALRTF020000038.1:0-23659 GCA_943370985.1 Paenacidovorax caeni | reverse complement strand
TCACGATGGCGATGGTGTAATCCTGCTTGAGTTCATGCACCAGCTCTTCCACCTTGCCCGTCGAGATCGGGTCCAGTGCGGATGTCGGCTCGTCGAGCAGCAGCACCGACGGCTTGACCGCCACGCTGCGCGCGATGCAAAGACGCTGCTGCTGGCCGCCGGACAGGGACAGTCCGCTCTGGCTGAGCTTGTCCTTGACCTCGTTCCACAGGGCTGCCTTGGACAAGGCCCATTCGACGCGATCGTCCATCTCACCCTTGCTCAGGTTTTCATAGAGCTTCACGCCAAACGCAATGTTGTCGTAGATCGACATCGGAAACGGCGTGGGTTTCTGGAACACCATCCCGATGCGGGCACGCAGCAGGTTGATGTCCTGCTTGGCATCCAGGATGTTCTGGCCGTAAAAGTTGATCTGGCCTTCGGCGCGCTGGCCGGGATACAGGCTGTACATGCGGTTGAGCGTGCGCAGCAGCGTGGACTTGCCGCAACCGGACGGGCCGATGAAGGCCGTGACCTTGCGTTCCTCGATATCGAGGTTCACGTTCTTGAGGCCCTGAAATTTGCCGTAAAAGAAGTGGAGCTTGCGCAGCTCAAGGGCATTTTTTTTGGCTTGCACGGCGGCTGTTGGATCGGGCATGGTGGATTCCAGGTCTTGAAAAAATCAGATGGTTTTTTGGGAACGGCGGTCCTAGACCGTCGTCTTTTCACGCAGGAACACGCGTGCCACGATATTGAGAACGAGTACCGACAGGGTGATCAGCAAGGCGCCGCCCCAGGCCAGGCGTATCCAGTTCTCATAGGGACTCAGCGCAAACTGGAAGATCACGACCGGCAGATTGGCCATGGGCGCGCCCATGTCGGTGCTGAAAAACTGGTTGTTGAGCGCGGTGAACAGCAGGGGCGCAGTCTCCCCGCTCATGCGCGCGACAGCCAGCAGCAGGCCTGTCATGACGCCGCTTTTGGCCGCGCGCAAGGTGACCAGCGTGGCCACTTTCCAGCGCGGGGCGCCGAGCGCAAACGCCGCTTCACGCAAACTGCCGGGCACCAGGCGCATCATGTTTTCCGTGGTGCGCACCACCACCGGCACGGCGATCAGGGACAGCGCCAGGCTGCCGGCCCAGCCGGAGAAATTGCCTACTGTGGCCACAGCGATGGCATACACAAACAGCCCCAGCACGATCGAGGGAGCCGAAAGCATGATGTCCGTGACGAAACGCGTCAGTTCAGCCGTTTTGCTCTGGTCGCCATATTCGGCCAGGTAGACGCCGGCGAAAACGCCGATGGGCGTGGACACCAGGACGGCAAAACCGACCATCATCAGGCTGCCGACAATCGCATTGGCCAGACCGCCGCCTTCGCTGCCAGGCGCGGGCGTGGACTGCGTGAACATGTTCCAGTCCAGCGCGGCAAACCCGTTGGCGAACAGCACGCTCAGGATCCACAGCAGCACGACCAGGCCGAGCACCATGGCGCCCATGGACAGGGTCAGGCCGATCGCGTTGGAGCGCCTGCGGCTTGCGTAGATTTGTTGGTTGAATTTCATCAGGACTTCCCGATTTGTTGAAGTGTGTGGCAGGGGCTCAGAGGCCCTTGGCCTTTTCGGCGCGCAACATCATAATTTTGGCAAGCGACAGCACGATGAAGGTGATGACGAAGAGCAGAAAGCCCAGTGCAAACAATGTGGAGAGGTGGAAATTGGCCGCCTCTCCAAACTCGTTGGCCAGCGTCGACGCGATCGATGTGCCCGGTGAAAACAGCGAGGTGGGCATGCGGTTGGCGTTACCAATCACAAAGGTCACCGCCATGGTCTCGCCAAGAGCTCGGCCCAGGCCCAGCATGATGCCGCCGATAACACCCTTCTGGGTATAAGGCAGGACAATCCGGCTGACCACTTCCCAGGTGGTGCATCCCAGGCCGTACGCCGATTCACGCAGGATGGGCGGCACGATCTCGAACACGTCGCGCATCACTGCTGCCACAAAGGGCAGGACCATGAAGGCCAGGACAATGCCCGCAGCAAGAATGCCGAAACCGTTGGTGCTGCCGCCGAACAGGAAACCGATCAGCGGCATGCCGCCCAGTAGTTTCTGCACCGGCATCTGGAAGTAGTCGGCAAACAGGGGCGCAAACACAAACAGGCCAAACATGCCATAGATGATGGAAGGCACCGCAGCCAGCAGTTCAACCGCTGTGCCCAAGGGGCGGCGCAGCCAGACCGGGCAGGTTTCCGTCAGGAACAGCGCGATACCAAAGGCCAGCGGTACTGCAATCAGCATCGCGAGTCCGGCACTGGCGAGGGTGCCGACGATGGCGATCGCCGCGCCGAACTCTTCATTGATGATGTCCCACTCAACGCGCCAGATGAAGTTGAAGCCGAACTTCTGGAAAGTGGGCCAGGCGTTAATGAAGAGAGAGACGATGATGCCCACCAGGGCAATCAGCACCAGCAGCGAAAAGCTCTGGGTGACACGGTGGAACAGGATGTCCTGGAACCGTTGCCGCCGGGCGATCGACGCCATATTGGGGTTGGCGGTCTCGACGGGCACGTTTAGCGGATTCATGGTGATTTCCACGCTCATTTTGACTCCCATGTGAGGTCATCCAATCTGATAAACCGATATCCGCCGGCCAGCCCAGGCCGGACGGCGGATGTCATTTTCAGGATCAGTTCAACTCACTTCGCGATCTGCGACCACACTTTGGTGCGGATCTGGGCGGTCAGCGCGTCGGGGAGCGGCACGTAGTCGAGCTCGGAAGCCATGCCTTTGCCATTCTTGAAAGCCCAGTCAAAGAACTTTAACACCTCGGCAGACTGGGCTTTGTCGGCTGGATCCTTGTACATCAGGATGAAGGAAGCCGTGCTAACAGGCCAGCTGGTGGCGCCCTTGGCGTTGACCATGGAGATGCCCATGCCGGGGGCGCTGAACCAGTCGGCGCTCGCTGCGGCGGCAGCAAAGGCGTCGTCATCCGGGCTCACATATTTGCCGTCGGCGTTTTGCAGCTGCAGGAAGTTCATCTTGTTCTTCTTGACGTAGGCGTATTCCACATAACCCACGGCGCCCTTGACACGGTTCACGTTGGCGGCGACGCCCTCGTTGCCCTTGCCGCCGACAGAAGAAGCTGCAGGCCACTTGACGGCAGCGCCCTTGCCCACGGTGTCAGCCCACTCTTTGCTGACGGCCGTCAGGTAGTCGGTCCAGTTAAAAGTCGTGCCGGAGCCGTCAGCGCGGTGCACCACGGTGATATTCTGGTCAGGCAGTGTCTTGCCGGGATTCAGGGCCACCAGCTTGGCGTCGTTCCATTTGACGACCTTGCCCAGGAACATCTCGGCCAGCACGGGGCCGGTGACACGCAATTCGCCGGGCTTGAAGCCATCGAGGTTGATCACGGGCACGGTGCCGCCAATGATGGCAGGAAACTGGACCATGCCGTCCTTGTCCAGTTCGGCGCCAGGTACGGGCGCGTCAGTGGCGCCGAAAGCAACCGTCTTGGCGCGGATCTGGCGGATACCGCCTGACGAACCGATGGACTGGTAGTTCAGGCCGGTGCCGGTGGCCTTTTTGTAGGCTTCAGCCCACTTGGCGTAAATCGGGAAAGGGAAGGTCGCGCCGGCGCCGGTGATGTCGGCTGCCATGGCTGAACCCATGCCCAAGGTGGCAAAGGCGGCGACGGCCATTGCCTTGAGGAAATTGCGCTTGTGTTTCATGTGGCTCCTTACAGTTGGATAAACGGGTCGACAGGCTGTACTGTAGAAGCGCAATGTGACAGGTACGTGACAATTGCATGAAAAGGCAGGGCCAAATTTTTTGCGATGCGATGATCGGGGGGACACCTCAACTGGCCCGGGCCGAAGCCCGCCGGGGCAGTGTTTCACAAGCCGGCCAGAAGGGCCAGCCACCCTGCCTGCTCACGTCGCAGCCCACCCTCGGCCGCTACCCCCGTGCCCGCGCCGGTACCGGCACCGGCGTTGCGCATGAATGCTATGCTGGCTGGGCCCCAACAATCGCTCACACATGCAAAATGGAACTCGCCTGGCTGCAGTGGACCTCGGGTCCAACAGCTTTCGCCTTGAAATCGGCCGTCTCGACCACGGGCAAATTCACCGTACCGAATACCTCAAGGAAACCGTTCGCCAGGGCAATGGCCTGGACGGCGATCGCAAACTCACGCCGGAAGCCATGCAGCGTGGCTGGGAATGCCTGGCACGTTTCGGGGAACGCCTGGCCGGCTTCAGGAAAAATGAAGTCCGCGCCGTGGCCACACAGACACTGCGCGAAGCCCGCAACCGTGACGAGTTCCTGCAACGTGCCCATCAGGTGCTGGGCTTTCCCATTGACGTGATTTCCGGCCGCGAGGAAGCGCGCCTGATCTACCAGGGCGTGGTCCACATGCTGCCGCAATCGGACGAGCGGCGCCTGGTGGTCGATATCGGCGGGCGCTCCACCGAAATGATCCTGGGACGCGGCCTGGATGCGCTGGTGATGGAGTCCTACCGTGTCGGCAGCGTGGCCTGGTCCATGAAGTATTTCCCGGATGGGCAATTCACCGCGCGCGCCTTCGCTGCCGCCGAAGTCGCCGCCAAGGCGGTGCTCGACGAAGCCCTCAACCTCTACCCCAGTGAAGCCTGGGAGGTCGCCTACGGGTCCTCCGGCACCGTGGGCGCGGTTGCCGACGTGCTGGCGGCTGCCGGCATGCCGCAAGGCATGATCACACGCGAAGGGCTGGACTGGCTGCTGGATCGGCTGCTCAAGGCCCAGAACGCGGATCGCCTGAAACTGGATGGCATGAGGGACGACCGGCGCGCGGTCATCGGCGGCGGCGTCAGCGTGCTCAGAGCCGTGTTCGAGCTGCTGGGCATCGGGCAGATGCAGGTGGCCCAGGGCGCCCTGCGCCATGGCGTGCTGTATGACCTGCTGGACCGCGAGCGCGATACCAGCGACCTGCGCTCGACCACGGTACAGGGACTGGCGCGCAAGTTTGCAGTGGACGTTGCCCAAGCCCAGCGTGTCAGCAAGACAGCCCAAGCCCTGTTCCAGCAGGCCAGCAGCGGTCTGCCACCCGCAGAGCTGGCACGCCTGCAGCGCAAGCTGGACTGGGCCGCGCAACTGCATGAAATCGGCAGCCACATTTCGCACAGCGACTACCACAAACATGGCGCCTATATCCTGGACAACGCCGACGCACCGGGCTTTGCGTTGCCGGAAACACACCGCTTGAGCCTGCTGGTACTGGGCCACCGCGGCAAGCTGCGCAAGCTCGAAGCCGACTTCGAGGACCCGGTGTTTGTGCTGCAGCTGCTGTGCCTGCGGCTGGCGGTGATTCTGTGCCACGCCCGGCGCGACCCCGAGCTCAGGGGCATGCAGATGGAAACGGCGCTGGACAACCACCGCTTCGTGCTGGCTTGCCGCACCGGCTGGGCGGCAGCTTATCCGCAATCGGCGCATCTGCTGCGCGAAGAAGTGCTGGCCTGGCAAAAAACGCCCTGGACGCTGATTGTGGCCAGTCCCTGAAGCGCGGGTTTGACAGCGCGGATGTTAACGGTATAAACTGTATATACCGTTTAACCAGGAGGATCCGCACATGGCAAGCACACAAGAAAACCCCGTCTCCCGCAAGCAAACCGTTGCGAGCGGCAAAAAAACTGCGGTAAAAAAACCTGCCGCAGCCCCTGCGCCCGTTCAGCCCGCCGGCACCGCCAAAAAACCGGCGCGCCCAAGCGCCAAGGCCAAAAAACCTGCCGCCAAGCCAGCTCCGGCGCCCAAGGCCGCAAAACCTGTCAAGGCCAAAAAGCCCAAGCTGGTACGCGACAGCTTCACCATCCCGAAGGCCGAGTATGTGATTCTGGATGAGCTCAAGCAGCGTGCCACCACGCTCGCCCACCCGATCAAGAAAAGCGAGTTGCTGCGCGCGGGCATCAAGGCCCTCGCAGCGATGAACGACACGGGTTTTCTGTCAGCGCTGGAACAGGTGCCGACCATCAAGACCGGCCGGCCCGCGGCCTGACGCACCAGGACTCTCGCGTCCATGTAGCGGCTTGTACGCCGCTAGCCGACCAGTTCGAGCGCGACCGCGGTCGCTTCACCGCCGGCCAGGCAGATAGTCGCCACGCCACGCCTGAGCCCCCGCGCCTTCAAGGCGTAAATCAGCGTCACCAGGATGCGGGCGCCTGAGGCGCCAATCGGGTGGCCCAATGCACAGGCACCGCCGTTGACGTTGACCTTTTCGTGCGGCACCTTCAATTCGTGCATCAGCGCCATCGGCACCACGGCAAAAGCCTCGTTGACTTCCCACAAGTCCACGTCGCTCACTTCCCAGCCGGCCTTTTCCAGCACCTGGCGTGCGGCGCCTATGGGTGCCGTGGAAAACCATTCCGGCTCCTGCGCGAAGGTCGCATGCGCCACGATGCGCGCGATCGGCGACACGCCCAGTTTTTGCGCGGTGGATTGCGAGGTCAGCACCAGCGCGGCCGCGCCGTCATTGATGGACGAACTGGAGGCCACGGTGATGGTGCCGTCCTTCTTGAAAACAGTTTTCAGTTGCGGGATCTTGTCGAGCCGGACCTTGCCCGGACCTTCGTCCATGCTGACGACACGCTCCTCGCCGCGCAGCCTGACGGTGACCGGTGCAATCTCTGCGGCAAAGGCACCACTGGCAATGGCCTGCTGGGCACGCTGCACGCTGGCAATGGCAAAGGCGTCCTGCGCCTCGCGCGTGAAGTTGAAATGCGCGGCGCAATCCTCGCCGAAAGCGCCCATCACGCGACCCGGCTGGTAGGCATCTTCGAGACCGTCCAGCACCATGTGGTCCAGCACCTGCCCGTGGCCGATACGCAGGCCGCTGCGCCCCTTGGGCAGCAGGTGCGGCGCATTGGTCATGCTTTCCATGCCGCCGGCGACCATCACCTCATGCGTGCCAGCACGCAGCAGGTCGTGCGCCAGCATCACTGCCTTCATGCCCGAGCCGCACATCTTGCTGAGTGTGACCGCGCCGGCGGTCTTGGGCAGGCCGCCCTTGAAGGCCGCCTGCCGCGCCGGCGCCTGCCCCTGGCCCGCCATCAGGCAGTTGCCCATGAACACCTCGCCGACCTTTTCAGGCGCGATACCGGAGCGCTCGACGGCCGCCCGGATGGCGACACCGCCCAGGTCATGCGCGGCCAGGCTGGCAAAGTCACCCTGCAAGGCGCCCAGCGGCGTGCGCGCTGCGGCTGCAATCACTATCTGTTCCATGAAAACCCTTTCGTCTGCTGTCAGTTGTTGTTTGCCGCCGCGAGGCCGAGTTCCTCGCGCGCCAGCTGCATCGCATCGCTGCCGTCGCGGCGACCGAGAATCCAGTCAGGCCGCGGCTGCAGCGCTTTTTCCTTGACCTCGATCAGCTGCTTCCAGTCCTGGATCAGGTCGCGGCGCGCAATACGCCATTCGCCATCGCGGCGCTCGAAACGGTCCAGGTAACGCGAGGAGGTGAAGATGTCCATCCAGACGCCCTCGCCGCCCGCGGCGCCGCCGGTGAACTGCGCCAGTTGTGCCTTGGCTTCCGGCGGGTACTGCTGGATGGTGCGCACATAGGTTTCCACCAGCGCCAGGTCTTCATTCACAAACTCGATCACCTGGTTGCCGACAAAGTGGCTGGAAAAATGGATGGGCTTGTGGCGCTGCAGTATCCAGTCGACCAGGCCCTCCACCGGGCCGATGTAGGGGCCGTGGCTGTCGATGGTGCCGGGGTAAAAACAGTCCAGCATGCCCTGCTTGTCGAGGCGGTCCACGGCACGGCACCACTTGCCCATCCGGTCCTGGATCTTTAGGCGGTCCACGACGCGCTCCGGCGAAAATTGATCAATGCCCATGTGTTGTTGCTCCGGTGTGTGAGGGTCTTACGCGCCCTTGAGGTTGACGCGTGCGGCCAGGGCCTTCATCGCGCCCTCTTCCTTCTGGATCAGCCTGCCCAGGTCCTCGGGCGATCCGCCCACCGGGATGGCGCCATATGTTTCCATCTTGGCCAACACCTCCTTGTCGGCCAGCATCGCGTTCAGCGCCGTGTTGATGCGCTGGATCACGGCACGCGGCGTACCTGCGGGCGCACTGACGCTGAACCAGGGCGCGATGTCGTAATCGGGAATGCCGGCTTCCAGCATGGTCGGCACGTCCGGCAGTTGCGGCGTGCGGCGGCGCGTGGTCACGGCCAGCGGCTTGATGCGGCCGGCCTGGATCAGCTTGAGCGACGAGGAAATCTGGTCGATGGTGAAATCGGTGGTGCCGCCCACCAGGTCGGCCAGCATGGGCGCACTGCCCTTGTAGGGCGCATGGATGGCTGTGGCACCCACCTTCTGCTTGAAAATTTCGGCCGACACATGCGAGCTGGAGGCAATGCCCGGGCTTCCATGCTTGAGGGCGCCGGGTTTGGCCTTGAGCATGGCCACCAGTTCCTGCACATTGCTGACACCGAGGTCGGGACGCACCATCAGCACGTTCGGGATTTCCGCCACCGTGATGATGGGGTCGAAGGAGTTAATCCCGAAAGAAAGCTTCTCAAACACAAAGTGATTCGTCACCACCGTGCCCACAGAGCCCAGCAGCAAGGTGTAGCCGTCCGGTTTGCTGCGGGCCACGGCGGCGCAGCCGATGGTGCCGGTGGCACCGGCCAGGTTGTCCACCACGACCGGTTTGCCGAGAGCCTTCTGCAGGTTTTCAGCCACCAGGCGGCCGATGATGTCGGTGGTGCCTCCCGCGGGGAAAGGCACCATCACCTTGATGGTGTTGTCGGGCCAGGCCTGCGCGAAAGCGCTGCCGGCGAAAGGCAGCGCCAGCGCGGCGCCGGTGAAGGTTCTGCGTGAAAGGGTCATGGTTTGTCTCCTGCTTGTTGTCAAAGGTAAAAAGCCAGCGTCGAAAAAAGTCGGCAGTCGGCTCAGCGCGGTGCCATGCGGATCGCGCCGTCCAGGCGGATCACCTCGCCGTTGAGCATGTCGTTCTCCAGGATGTGCAGCACCAGCCGCGCGTAGTCTTCGGGCGTTCCCAGCCGCGACGGAAACGGCACGCTGGCTGCCAGCGCTTGCTGCACGGGCGCCGGCATGCCGAACACCATGGGCGTGCCGAAGATGCCGGGCGCAATCGTCATCACCCGGATACCACTTCTCGCGAGGTCGCGTGCAATCGGCAAGGTCATGCCCGCGACGCCGGCCTTGGAGGCGGCGTAGGCAGCCTGGCCGATCTGCCCGTCAAAGGCGGCCACCGACGCGGTGCAGACAAGCACCCCGCGCTCACCGGTCGCTTCGGGTTCGTTGCGCGACAGCGCATCGGCCACCAGCCGGATCATGTTGAAGGTGCCGATGAGGTTGACGGTCACCACTTTCGCGCACAGCGACAGGGCATGCGGACCGTGGCGGCCCACCGTTTTTTCCGCCGGCGCAATGCCGGCGCAGTTGACCAGACCGCCCAGCCGCCCCATGGCCAGCGCGCATGCCACCGCGGCCTGGCCGTCCACTTCGGAGCTCACGTCGCAGCGCAGGAAGCGCCCGCCGATGTCTCGAGCGACCTCTTCGCCCCGCTCCTGCAGGTCGGCGATGAGGACCTTCGCGCCCTGGCGCGCCAGCATGCGCGCCGTGCCTTCACCGAGGCCCGACGCGCCGCCGGTCACGATAAAAACCTTGTCCTGGATGTCCATCTTTCTTCCTTGCTCAGAGCGCCCAGAGGCGCCGGACAGTCGCGGCCAGCGCGCCCCCTTGGCGCAGGCCGGCCTGCGCTGAAGATGGGCGCCGCGCGGGATCGAGCACGTTTTCGCCCATGGCCTCCACCGAGGCCGGGTCCGGCACCACCACACACACATCGGCACCGGCCTTGCGCAAGGCGCCGACCTCGGCATGCAGATGACCGCTGACGGGGTTGCCTTCGCTGTAGCCCAGCGGCGCCAGCACCAGCACGCGCGCAGCACCGGCGGCCAGATCGGCATTGGTCATGGACCGGATGCCGCCATCCATGTAGCTGCGCCCGCCGATGCTCACCACGGGCCAGGCGCCGGGAACGGCGCAACTGGCGGCCACGGCATCGACAAAATCAGCACCGCTTGCGCTGTCGAAAAACCGGCCTTCGCCGGTTTCGGCATCCACCGCGACCAGCTTGAGCGCCCGCACGGGCCACCCGGTGCCGGGCAAACGCGCGGCCACGATGGCGCGGCGCGCCTCGGGGGGCACGGTCTCGCTGCGCCGCGCAAAGGCGCCGATGCGCCGGCGCGCCTGCGCCAGGTCGCCGCCGACCTTGTCCATGAGCTTGCGGTTCTGTTCATCAACGGCAGCTTGCGAGTACGGCCGCACACGTTCCAGTGAACCGGACGCCGGCGCCAGTTGCGCAGCCAGCAGCTCTTCCACCGGCACCTCGCTGGCCAGTTGCGCGCCAACCACCGAGCCGGCCGAGGTGCCAATGAACAGGTCGGCGCCGGCCACGTTGACACCGGCGCGGACCAGGCCCGCCAGAACGCCGGTCTCCCAGGCGATGCCGGCCACGCCGCCGCCGCCGAGCACCAGCGCGCGCCGGTCCATCAGAGCACCCCCGCCTGCGACAGCTCCGCCATCCGTTCAGGGGACAGGCCCAGCAACCCGCCGTAAATTTCCTGGTTGTGCTGCCCGAGGTCGGGCGCCGCCTCGATCGCCTTGTTGGGCACACCGGAGAAACGTGGAAAAACGCCGGCCATCTTCACCGGGCCGATGCCGGGCTCGTTCACCGTCGCAATGCTCTCGCGCGCAGCGTAGTGCGGGTCCTTCATGATGTCGTCGATGCTGTAGATGAAGGAATAGGCCAGCTTGCCTTCGTCCAGTGTGCGGCACAGCTGATCCACCGGCTGCGAGACAATCCAGTCGGCCAGTCCCGCGTTGAGTTCGTCCACATGCTCCCAGCGCTTCGGATGTGTGGAAAAGCGCGGGTCCGCGGCCCAGTCATCGCGGCCCATCACCTTGCACAGGCGCTGGAAACCCGCGTCGGCGGAGATCGTGAGGATCAGGTAGCGCCCGTCACTGGTCAGGAAGTGCTCACCCGGCGCCGCCGCAAAATGCTTGTTGCCGCGGCGCCCGCGCACCACCCCCAGGCGGTCGTATTCGGGCACCAGCACCTCGGTGAAGCGGATCACCGACTCGTACATGGACAGGTCGATCTCCTGCCCTTCGCCGCCGCGAATGTCACGGTGGTAGATCGCCATCATCAGCGAGAACGCGCCCAGGATGGCGGTCTGGTAGTCGGCCGTCGAGGTGCCTATCCGCACCGGTGGCCGGTCCGGATAACCGGTGATGGCCATCAGCCCGCCGAACGCGAGGCCGATGCGGTCATAACCCGCGCGGTCCTTGTAGGGACCGGTCTGCCCGAAACCCGAGACGCGCAGCAGGATCAGGCCGGGGTTGTGCTTCTTCATCTCGTCAAAGCCGATGCCCCATTTCTCCAGCGTGCCGGGCCGGAAGTTCTCCACCACGGCGTCGGCTTCGGCGATCAGCCGGAACAGCAGTGCCTTGCCCTCTGGCTGGCGCAAATCCAGCGTCACCGACTTCTTGTTGCGGGCTTCCACACTCCAGTAGAGACAACGGTCTTCCACGAAGGGGCCGAGGTCGCGAACGGTATCGCCGCGTTTGGGGACTTCCACCTTGATCACCTCGGCACCGAAATCGCCGAACAGGGTGCAGGCGACCGGCCCGGCGACCATGGTGCCGAGGTCCAGGATTCGCAGGCCGCTGAGCATGTGCGGCCCGGCCTTGCGCTCACCGGTCATTGCAGCGCCTCGTCTCTGGCCGGCGCCGGCCTGGCCGCTGCCTGGGTGACCTTGCGCACCTGGTAGTCGGCCAGGTCGGTCTTGCGGGTCATGTGCCAGTAGTCGTCGTTGCGGAACGGGGTGGTGGCCACAATGCGCCCGCTTTTGTTCCGATACCAGTTGGTCATGCCCTTGTGCGTCCAGATCATCCGGCCGTGCAGTTCCTGCACCTTTTCATTGAACGCGTCGTGCAGGTCCTGGCGCACCTCGATCTCGAAAGTGTCGCCGTGTTCGGCCATCACCTGCTTGAGCAGGCCCATGACATAACGCACCTGGGTCTCCAGCAAGGTCACCACACTGCCACCGTGGCCCAGCGCCGTGTTGGGGCCGGCCAGCATGAAGAAGTTGGGGAAACCTGGCGTGGCGACGCCCATGTAGGCCTCGGCGCCCTGGCGGTCCCAGATCTCCCGGATGGGCTGGCCACCACGGCCGAACAACTGGAAGGACGACAGCAGGTTGATGGCGTCGAAACCGGTCGCCACCACGATCACGTCGAACTCATGAAGCTCGCCGGTGTTTGTCACGATGCCCTGGGCGGTGATCTCGCGGATGCCGTCACCCACGATATGCACCTGCGGCTTGGCCACCGCGCGGTACCAGCCGTTGTCCATCAGCATGCGTTTGCCAAAAGGCGGATAGTCCGGCAGCACCTCAGGCAACAGGTCCTGCCGGTCGCCCAGTTCTTCCTTCATGTAATTGACGAAGTACTCGCGGTGCTTGTCGTTGCGCCGGTTGATGGAGCGCTCGGGGTGCGGCCATTCGGGATCCACCTGCAGCGACGAATGAATGCGGTCGTTGAAGACCCATGCCAGGCGCTGGCGATACCACTCCTGGTAATACGGCACCTCGCGCAGCATGAAGCGCATCGTTTCAGGCACTTCCTTCTTGAAACGCTCGAAAGGCGCGGCCCATTGCTTGGAACGCTGGAAGATGGTCAGCGACTTCACCTCGTCGGCGATCGCCGGCACGATCTGCATGGAGCTCGCGCCGTTGCCGATGACGGCGACACGTTTGCCCTTGACATCCAGCCCCTCGGGCCAGCGCGACGAATGGAAACACGGGCCCTTGAAGCTGTCCAGCCCCTGGATGTCCGGCATGCGCGGCACGTTGAGCAGACCCACGGCGCTGATCAGTACTTTGGCCTGCAGCTCTTGAGCCTCCCCGTCCGGCCCGACAATGCGCACCGACCAGCGGGCGCTGGTTTCGTCATACCGCGCAGACTCCACGCGGGTACTGAACCGGATGTGTTCGCGCACCTTGAACTTGTTGGCCACGCCTTCGAAGTAGGCCTGGATTTCGCCCTGCAATGCAAAGTAACGCGACCAATCGTTCTTGGCAAAGGAGTAGGAATAGATATGGTTGGGCGTGTCCACGCCGGCGCCGGGATACCGGTTCTCATACCAGGTGCCGCCGACCTCGGCATTTTTTTCGATCACCGTGTAGGGGATGCCGGCGCCCTGCAGCCGGATCGCAGCGCACAGGCCGGCGACACCCGCGCCTATCACCACGACATGAAAGCCCTTGGGCGCCTTGAACGCGTCGCGCTGGTCCAGCGCGAACTCCGGGTCCAGCCCGAGGCCGGCCGACAACATGGCGCCGTAGCCTTCTGGCACATCTTCCCCAGTGCTGATGCGCATCATCCGGGCCAGCACATCGTGCGAGGGCGCGTTCAGTCCGGCCGGCTGGCCGGCCTTCCAGCCGAGGATGGCCTGGCGCGCGGCTTCCCTCACCTCGAGTTGCACCTCCGGCGGCAAACCGCCGGAGTCGTTGTCGTCCAGCCCCTTGATGCGTGTGCACTGGTAGCGATCGCTGACCCAGCGCATGTCGCCGGTCAGGTGCAGCAGCACCATCAGCAAAGTAGGGATGTTGGCTGTTTCCAGCGCACCGGAGAGGGAAGACGCCCACTCGGCAGGGGTCTGGGAAGAAGGGGACATGGTGCAATTTCTCGGGTTGGCGGCAACAGCTCTTCCTGCCCTGCACCATGCAAGGCCCGGGATGTTGCTCAATGACGATGAAGGCCGGGCACCTGCCCGGCGAGGGCGTTTACTGGGCGACCAGTCCGGCTTCCTTGACGACCGCACCCCATTTGGCGTAGTCGGACTGGATCAGGCGATCAAGGTCCTTCGGGCTGCCGCTGGTCGGCTCGAAGCCAAGTCCGCTCAGCTTTTCGCTGATCTCCGGCATGGCCATGATCTGGCGCAGCTGCTCGTTGAGTTTTTTGATGATGGGCTCGGGCGTTCCTTTGGGCGCAACAATGCTGGTCCAGCCCAGCGCCTCGTAGCCCGGCACACCGGCCTCGGCCACCGTGGGCACATCGGGCAGCACCGGCGAGCGCCGGCTGTCCAGAACCGCCACGGCCTTGAGCTTGCCGGCCTTGATATTGGCCTGTTGCGCGCCTATGGTGTCGACCATGATGGGCACACGGCCACTCATGACATCCATCGCCGCCTGCGCACCCCCCGGATAGGACACGGAACCGAGCTTGACGCCGGCCCGGGCATTGAACAGTTGCATCGCCAGCTCGAAGGCCTGTGCGCCCGAGGCAAACATCAGCTCACCAGGGGGTTTGGCCTTGGCTTCCTTCACCAGCGAGCTCACCGTGTTGAACTTGAAGTCGGGCGCCGCCAGCATGATCATGGGCGCCTTGGCGACCAGACTGATGGGCTCAAAGGCGGTCAGCGGGTCATACAGCTTGCTTTTTTGCAGGTGGGGCCCGGTCACCAGCATGCCGCTGACGGCGACGCCCAGCGTGTAGCCGTCTGCCGGCGCCTTGGCCACCATGCTCAGGCCCAGCATGCCCCCCACGCCGGGCTTGTTGTCCACCACAAAGGGCTGCCCGTTCAGTGATGAGAGCTCCTTGCTGATGAGGCGTCCGATGATGTCCGAGGCACCACCGGCGGTGTAACCGACCACCACGCGCACCGGCTTGTTGGGGTAGGACGGGTCGGCAGCCGCCGGGAGCGCGACCGCGGTGGCCAGAGCCAGAAGGGGAAGAAGTCGGAATTTCATGGTTGATGTCTCTCTTTGTAGTGTCGCAAGTTGTCTCAGGAACTTCAGTTTCCTGAAAACACGTCCACGTGCCAAACAAAACCCTGTGTTTTGTCTACAATGTGAACAACCATGTGCAACATGCACACAAAGGAGCTTGCATGGAAACAGAAGTCAAGGGCGCACAAACGGTTTTCAGGGCCGTGTCGCTGCTCAAGCTGGTGGCCCTGCACCACCAGGCCGGTGCCAGCCTCCACACCCTCTGCGAGAGTGCACAACTTGAACGCACCACGGCCTACCGGCTGCTCTCCAGCCTCGTGCAAACAGGCCTGATCGAACGCGATACCGACAAGACCTACCGTCTTG
This sequence comes from Paenacidovorax caeni, assembly GCA_943370985.1. Lineage (GTDB taxonomy): Bacteria > Pseudomonadota > Gammaproteobacteria > Burkholderiales > Burkholderiaceae_C > Polaromonas > Polaromonas caeni_A. The sequence continues at coordinate 8,527 of CALRTF020000038.1, read as the reverse complement.
GTTTGGAGGCCATGCAGCTGGGCCTGGCCGCCATGAGCCGCGCGCCGATACTCGAGCGCTGCCGCCCAACGATGATGCGTATCGCCCGGCGCACCGAAGACACGGTGTTCCTGGTGGTGCGCAATGGCGACCATGCCCATTGCCTGCATTGCGAGGAAGGCAGCTTCCCGGTCAAGGCGCTGGTGCTCCAGGTGGGCGGCATGCGGCTGCTGGGCGAGGGTTCTGCCGGTGTGGCGCTGCTCGCGACGCTGGCCGAGGCGGAGATCGAGGCCTTGCACCGGCGCAACCGGGGCGAAGGCGGGCCCACCCTGGCGCATCTGCGCAAACTGGTCGCGCAGACCCGGCGCCAGGGTTACTCGGCCACAGAGAACCTGGTGGCCGACGGCGTCAGCGGGGTCGGCATGAGTTTTGAAGTCGCCAATGGCGCCCATGCGGCCATCAGCGTCGCCGCGATCAGCAGCCGCATGCGCGACGACCGCAGGCGCTGGATTGCGGAGCTGATGGCGGAGGAATTGCGCACTGCCGGCTGGAACCCGCCGGGCCCGACGGCTAAAGGAGTTCCGGCGACTGCACCGTGACCACCACGGTCTGGGCGCCCGCCTCGCGCTCGCGGTGACGCAGCCACCACAGCGCGCCCTTTTTGACCGCGCACTCTTCTTCGCGCAAGCCGAGCAACTGCGAGATCACCTGGCCCAGTGTGGGCTGGTGGCCAATCACCAGAATCGGCAATTTGTTCACCGGCCACTGCACCAGTTCCAGCAACTGGGAGGGCGGCGCATCCGGGCCGAGTTCCGCGCGTATCTTGTATTTGCGCCCCAGCGCCAGCGCCGTCTGTTCACAGCGGCGTGCCGGACTGACGAGGATGCGGGTGCGCTCCGGCAGCTGCCGGTCCAGCCAGGCCGCCATGCGCGCAGCCTGCTTGTCGCCGCGCGAGGTCAATGAGCGCTCCAGGTCGCTGATGCCCTGGGCATCATCGGGCAGCCATTCCTCGGCCTCCGCATGGCGCCACAGGATCAGGTCCATCACTGGTCGTCCCGGCCGGCTGGTCCGGCCGCGTAACGCGCCATCAATGCGGCCTGGGCGCCTTGCGGCTCGCCCTCGGCCGGCGCGCTGACGCGCACATAGGTGCCGTCGGGCTGCAGTTCCCAGGCATCGCGGCTGTCGTGCAGGTAAGCCACCAGGCATTCATCGATGATGCGCTGGCGCATCACAGGATCGGTCACCGACCAGGCCAGCTCGACCCGCCTGAGCATGTTGCGGTTCATCCAGTCGGCGCTCGACAGGTACAGCGTTTCCTCGCCGTCGCAGCGAAAGTAGAACACCCGTGAATGCTCGAGGAACCGGCCGATGATGGAACGTACCCGGATGTTGTCGGTCACCCCCGGCACCTGCGCCGGCAACATGCAGGCGCCGCGCACCACCAGGTCAATCTTCACGCCGCGCTGGCCGGCACGCACCAGCGCCAGGATCAGCGTTTCATCGGTCAGCGCATTCATCTTGGCGACGATGCGTGTGTCCTTGCCCTGCGCGGCAACCTCGCCGAGGGCCTCGATCTTTTCGATCAGCTTTTTATGCAGCTGGAACGGCGCCAGCCACAGCCGGTTGAGCTTGGGCAGCTTGCTCTGGCTGGCCAGGTGCACAAACACGTTGTCGATATCGGCCGTGAGGGCCGCATCAGCCGTCAGGTAGCTCAGGTCGGTGTAGAGCCGGGCAGTTTTGGGGTTGTAGTTGCCGGTGGACAGGTGCGCGTAGCGCCGCAGGTTCTGGCCTTCGCGGCGCGTCACCAGCAGCATCTTGGCGTGGGTTTTCAGGCCCACCACGCCGTAGACCACCTGAGCGCCTATGGACTCCAGCATCTCGGCCCAGTTGATGTTGGCCTCTTCGTCAAAGCGCGCCTTGAGCTCGAGCACCACCATGACTTCCTTGCCGCGCCGCACCGCCTCGCGCAGCAGCACCATCATTTCCGAATCGGTGCCGGTGCGGTAAATGGTCTGGCGGATCGCCAGCACCTGCGGGTCGTTGACCGCCTCGCGCAGGAAGTCGAGCACACCGTCGAAACTCTCGAACGGCTGGTGGATGGAAACATCGCCGCGCTTGAGCCGCTCAAAAAACGACTCCCCCGGCACCAGTTGCGTCGGGTAACAGCCCTTGTGCGGCGGAAACAGCAGGCGCGGATCGTTGACCAGGTCCACCAGCTGTGTCAGGCGCACCAGGTTGACCGGGCCATGCACGCGGTACAGCGATGCCTCCGGCAGGTTGAACTGCCCCAGCAGGAAGTCCGAGAGGTATTTGGAGCAACCTGCCGACACCTCGAGACGGACCGCCTGGCCGTAATGCCTTTGCTCCAGCCCCAGGCGCAAGGCGGTGCGCAGGTTCTTGACGTCGTCTTCGTCAACCGCCAGGTCGGAATGCCGCGTCACGCGGAATTGCGAGAACTGCCCGACATCGCGCCCCGGGAACAGCTCGCTGAGGTGCGCGCGGATCACGCTGGACAGCGACACAAAACAAGTGTGTTTGCCCGATACCTTGTCGGGCATGCGGATAAAGCGTGGCAACACACGCGGGACCTTGACGATGGCGATGTCGTTCTCGCGGCCGAAAGCGTCGCGCCCGCCGAGCCGGACGATGAAATTGAGCGACTTGTTGGCCACCTGCGGAAACGGGTGCGAGGGATCGAGCCCCACAGGGATCAGCAAGGGCCGGACTTCACGCTCGAAGTAGGCCTGGACCCACTGCCTTTGCGCGGTATTGCGATCGCCATGCGACACGATCCGTATGCCCTGTTTTTCGAACAGGGGCAGCAGTTCGTCGTTGTACAGCGTGTACTGGCGCGCCACCATGTCGTGCGCCGCTCCGGCCAGCGCCTCGAAGGACTTTTCGGTGTAAGCGCCCTTCTGCTCACGCGCCTGTGCAGCGGTCAGGTGCAATGCCGCGCGGACTTCAAAAAACTCGTCCAGGTTGGACGAGACGATGCACAGGAAGCGCAGACGCTCCAGCAAGGGCACGTCGGCGCGTTTGGCCCAGTCCAGCACCCGCTCATTGAAGGCAAGAATGCTGTGGTCGCGATCCAGCAGCTGGACTTCGGCGGGTGCGGGGACGGGGACGGGGACGGGTAACAAGGCTGAGGAGGGGGGCATTCGGCGGACTTGTTATTTTGTAATCAAATTGACTTGTTGTCAGTGTTGATCAATTAGATGACAGGCGTGTGACAGAACCATGTCATAGCCCTTGTCCCGTCAGGGCATCGGCTGCGACACGCTGCTTGCCGGTGTTTTCCCTGGCGGCGACCAGATGTCCCTCGAACAGCCGGGCCGCATGGCTCCAGCTGAACGCCAGCGACCGGGCACGCGCCTCATGCCTCGGCACCGCCAGCGCGGCCAGGCTGGCCTGCTTCAGGTCGGCATGCAACACGCCGCCCTGCGCACGTCCGTCCTGCGTCCCCAGCACCTCCAGCGGCCCATCCACCGGATAGGCGGCCACCGGCGTGCCGCTGGCCATGGCTTCGAGCATGACCAGCCCAAAAGTCTCCGATTTGCTCGGAAACACAAACACATCAGCCGCCGCATAGACGCTCGCCAGTTCCTTGCGGGGCAACACACCCAGCCAGCGCACCTGCGGGTAACGCTGCTTGAGCGAGGCTTCCAGCGGGCCGACACCGCAGACCAGTTTGGTGCCGGGGATGTCGAGATCGAGGAAGGCCGCGATGTTCTTCTCGTAGGACACCCGGCCGACAAACAGGCTGACCGGCCGGGCCAGCGTGCCCAGCGGCGGGTACAGGCGCGGCTGCGGCTGGAAGGCAAACAGGCCGGTGTCCACGCCGTGGGTCCAGCTGCGCAACTGCCGGAAGCCACGCTGCTGCAACATGCGCAGCACCCCCTCGGTCGGCACCATCACGCCGGCGGAGGCCTTGTGGAAATGGCGGAACAGCGCATAGCCCCAGGACAGCGGGATTTTCAGGGCGGCGTTGAGGATTTCCGGAAACTTGGTGTGGAAGGCCGTGGTGAAAGACAGGCCATGCCGGATGCAGTAGCCGCGCGCGGCCCAGCCCAGCGGTCCTTCGGTCGCAATGTGAATCGCATCGGGCTGCAGCGCATCGAGCTTCTGGCCCAGCAGTTTTTTCGGCCGGATCGCCAGATCGATGCCGGCATACCCCGGGCACGGCCGGGTATTGAACAGGCCGGGGTGGATCACCTCGACCTGGTGGCCGAGTTTTTCAAGTTCGAGCACCAGCTCGACCAGCGTCGTGACCACGCCGTTGACCTGCGGCTTCCAGGCGTCGGTGATCAGGGCAATTTTCATCGTGGCCTCAGGCGGTGACCGTGGCGGCGATGTGCCCACGGCCCTGGGTTTCGTGGGAAGGCGCCCAGTGCAGCAGTTCCAGCGTGCCGTCGTAGTGCTCGACCAGCGCGGTGCGGCTTTCGACCCAGTCGCCGTCGTTGCAGTACAGCGTGCCGTTGATCTCGCGCATTTCGGCGCGGTGGATGTGGCCGCAGACCACGCCCTGGTGGCCGCGGCGCCGCGCTTCGGCGGCCACCGCTTCCTCGAAATCGGTCACGTAGTTCAGCGCGCTCTTGACCTTTTGCTTGAGGTAGGCCGACAGCGACCAGTAAGGCAGGCCCAGGCGCGCGCGCAGGCTGTTCAGGTGGCGATTGAGCTTGAGCGTGAACTCGTACAGGTTGTCGCCCACATAAGCCAGCCACCTGGCGCACTGCACCACCGCGTCGAAGTAGTCGCCATGCACCACCCACAGCTGGCGGCCGTCGGCCGTGACATGCACGGCTTCGTCCAGCACTTCGATGCCGCCGAACTGGTGGCCGATGAACTCGCGTGCAAATTCATCATGGTTGCCCGGCACATAAATCACGCGGCAGCCCTTGCGCGCGCGCTTGAGCAGCTTCTGCACCACGTCGTTGTGCGACTGCGGCCAGTACCACTTGCGCCGCAGCTGCCAGCCGTCGACGATGTCGCCGACCAGATAGAGGTAATCGCTGGGGTGGGCTTTCAGGAAGTCCAGCAGCGCCGCGGCCTGGCAGCCGGGCGTGCCCAGGTGCAGGTCGGAGATGAAGATGCAGCGGTAACGCTTGCGCAGCGCCAGCTCGTCATGGTCGTCCGCCTCCTCGGGCGAGGGACCATGGTTGAGCGGGCCGAGTTTGTCGAAGATCGAACGCATCAGGCCACCGCGCTGGAAAAATGTTTGCGATAACGCGCCGGCAGGTCGGCGATGCGCATCATCATGGGCAGGTCAGCGGAGTTGAAGTCCGGATCCCAGGCCGGCGCACCGAGCACCTTGGCCCCCAGCCGCAGGTAGCCCTTGATCAGGGCCGGCGGCTCGACGTCCAGCGAGTCGTCCAGGCGATCCACCGGCAGCGGCAGGCGCGGCGTCACGTGGTACTCGATGGGCGCCAGATGGGTGTGTCGCACCTGGCGCCAGATGCTGGCCGCTGCCTGGCCGCTGGACGCACCGGTGTGCTGCATCGGGATGCTGGCGCAGCCGATCATGGTGTCGAGCTGGTTGCGCGCCATGAACTCGGCCAGCGCGCCCCACAGGGCCAGGATCACGCCACCGTGCCGGTGGTCGGCATGCACGCAACTGCGGCCCAGCTCGACCATGCGCGGACGCAGAAAGCGCAGGCGCGTCAGGTCGAACTCGGTGTCGCTGTAAGTGCTGCCTGCGCGTTTGGCCTGTGCCGGTGTCAGCACGCGGTAAGTGCCGATGACCTCCTGGCTGGCTTCGTCGCGCACCAGCAGGTGTTCGCAGAAGTCGTCGAAGAGGTCGATATCATGGCCCGGCAGCGCGCCGGACAGCGTGGCGCCCATCTCGGTCGCAAACACCTGGTACCTCAGCCGCTGTGCCTGCCGGACCTCGTCCTGGTGCCTGGCCCAGCCGACCTGGATTTTCCCCAGGGCAGGCCTTTGAACAGCGGCTGGAAGGGGTGCATGAGAGCTTTGATGAAGTAACCCCCGTGAAAAATGCGCCGGGGCGACCGGCGACAGGGCAAACGTGGGGTTGGGCAGTTCTTTCATGGTGACTCCTTGTTGTCAACGCGCAATAAAAACAAAACCTGGATGCTGTAAAAAAGCCCCGGGGGCGGGGCTTGTTGTCTCGAAAAATCAGGTGCCAACCGTGCCGCCGTCCTTGCGGCGGATCACGACGGTGGCCGAACGCGGCCGGCCCCCCGCGGGCCCGTCGGGCCAGTGGCTGACCGCCTTGGGCTGCGCCGGGTCGCCGCGCTCGCTGGCGGTTTCGCCGGGATGCTGGATGTTGATGAAGACCGCGCGGCGGTCCGGCGTGAAGCTCACGCCGGTGATCTCGCAGCCGGCCGGTCCGGTCAGGAAACGCTTGGTCTCGCCGGTCGCCGGGTCGGCACACAGCATCATGTTGTTGCCCATGCCGGCATAAGCGCCCTTGTGCATGGCCGAGGTCGATACGTCGGTCTGGATCCAGAGCAGGCCGCCGGCGTCGAACTGCAGGCCGTCGGGGCTGCCGTACATATCGCCCTTGATGCTGCCGCGGTATTCGGCCTTGCCGGCATCCGGGTCGCCGGCCAGTGCAAAGTGCATCCAGCGGAACTCGGTGGCACTCGCGTCGCCGTCGAACACACCGGACCCGCCCGCGCCCTTGCCCTCGCGCCAGCGGATGATGTGGCCCATGATGTTGTCGTTGCGCGGGTTGGCGGCATCCGCCAGACGGCCGTTCTGGCCGCGCGCGCTGTTGTTGGTCAGCGTCAGGAAGACCTCGCCGGTGTTCGGGTGCACCGCCACCCACTCGGGCCGGTCCATTTTGGTGGCACCGACGGCATCGGCCGCCTGGCGGCATTTGATGAGAACCTCCGCCTGGTCGGCGAAACCTGCGGCGGCGTTCAGGCCGCCCTCACCGTGCACCAGCGGCAACCAGCGGCCGTAACCCTGAGCGTCGAACCTCGCCACGTAGAGCGTGCCGTGGTCCAGCAGTTCGCGGTTGGCGCGGTAACCGCCGGGTTTGACCTTGTCACGGCTGACAAACTTGTAGACGTATTCAAAACGCTCGTCGTCGCCCATATAGACGACCGCGCGGCCGTCGCGGCTCAGCGTGGTGGTGGCGCCCTCGTGCTTGATGCGGCCCAGCGCCGTGCGCTTGATGGGTGTCTGCGTCGGGTCCTGCGGGTCGATCTCGACCACCCAGCCGAAGCGGTGGGCCTCGTTCGGGTGTTTTACGGCGTCGAAACGCTCGTCGAACTCGTGCCAGCGGTAGCCGAAACCCTTGGCACGCATGCCGTAGCGCAACTGATCCGGCGTGGGTTTGTCGGCGGCCGAGAAATAACCGTTCCAGTTTTCCTCGCAGGTCAGGTAGGTGCCCCAGGGCGTCTGACCGGCGGCGCAGTTGTTCAGCGTGCCCAGCGGGCGTTTGCCCTCCGGGTCGGCCGCGGTTTTCAGCAGCGCATGCCCGGCCGCGGGACCGCCGAAAGCCATCGGTGTGTTGCCGGTGATGCGGCGCGCATAACGCGAGTTGGGCATCACCCGCCAGACGCCGCCGCGCTCGACCACCTCGATGATGCTCACACCGTGCGCAGCCTGCGACTTGCGCACCTTGTCGGCGGTCCAGGTCAACATGCCGTCGCTGTGCAGCAGGCCGTCATCGGTGTATTCGTGGTTGACCGCCAGCAGGCCGTGGCGCGGATTTTTGTCCAGCGGGAAATACTCCATGCCGTCGTGGTGCATGCCGGCCTGCAGCAACTGGTCATCGGCGCTGTTCGACGCGTCGGCCCTGAAACCAGGCGCCGCGGCGCCGCTTATGCCGGTGGCGTCACCCCAGCGGTACAGCACCTGGGCCTCATACTCGGGCGGCACGACCAGCGTGTCGGCGCGGGACACCGGCACGCCGGTGAAACCCAGCGGCCTGCCTTTGGCGGCGGTGGCCGCATGGCCGGTCAGGGTGTGCGAGCCCATCAACAGCGCGACTGCCGCCGAGGTGCAGCGCAACACGTGGCGTCGCCCACCGTCTACCTCGTGGATGGACGGGTTGCCTGCCGTGTTGACGCCATCTTCCGGCTCGTAAGCCTTGCCAAACCCTTGACCCATGAATCACTTCCCATCGTGTTTTGATTGATGGCGAGATTCTGGAATCCGGGCGTGACCGGTTCATGTCGGTTTGATGGCGGTTTGATGACAGCGCCCCAGCCTGTCAACTGCTATTGAATCCGTAGCTGCTTGCGCTTGTCAGACGGGGGCTACAGCCCGATTTGGCATTGGACCTGAGGCGAAGGCCAATCAGCGCCCTTCGCCCGGTGTTGATGCACCTCAAGCGCGCTCCGGGCCGGCCCTGTAAGGTGGGATGCCGCTGGTCGCGCCCCCGCCTGATCCGGGAAGGAGCGAGCTTTCTGGGGCAGCGCTCGCTTCAGGCCATCTTCACAACAAGCAGTCACCATGAACATCCAGCGCCCGCGCAGCGGCAACCTACCGCCCCCCGAACCAGCGAAGCGCCCGCCGCTGGCCGCGCCGCCTGGCTTTCTCGATGCGCCGACACGCCCTCTTTTCTTCACCGGCAAGG
>CALRTF020000037.1:0-24074 GCA_943370985.1 Paenacidovorax caeni | reverse complement strand
AGCGCCTCCACGCCGGAATTGCCCAGAACTTGTGCCCGTCCGGCCATCATGGCGTGAACCAGGCGCGCGCGGCCGGCTTCCGGGGACACGGCCGATGGCGTTGGCCCTTCGAGCTGCAAGCGGCCTTTGGCTTCACCGATGCGCTCGGTGGTCAGCGGGTGGCTGCGCAGGTAGGGATAGGAGCCGTTGTCGTTGAGGCGCGAGGCCTGCTGCAGCTTGTCGAACATGCTCGCGAAACCCTGCCGGTCGTAGCCTGCATCGGCCATCACACCGAAGCCGATGCGGTCGGCCTCGCGCTCCATGTCGCGGGAAAAGTTCAGCTGGTTCTGCACCGCCAGCGCCTGGCCGCCGGCGATGGCCGCATTCGCGGCATCAGGATTCTTGCTGGCAGCCATCATGCCGATGACCATCGCGGCCAGCATCCAGGGCATTTGCTGGTTTTGCTTGCTCATCAGCCGTGAAATGTGCCGTTGCGTCACATGCGTCAACTCATGCGCGAGCACCGAGGCCAGTTCGTCCCGGCTTTCCACCACGCTGATCAGGCCCAGATGCACGCCGAGATAGCCGCCAGGCAGCGCGAACGCGTTGACCGTGCGGTTGCGTATCAGCATGACGTCCCAGGCAAAACGCTCGTCAAGCTCGGCGCCCAGCTCGCCGCGCGCGCGCGCGGCTGTCATCAGCGGCTGCCAGATGCCTTGCAGGTAGTCACCGAGCACCGGGTCATCGAGGTAATCCGGGTCGCGGTAAATGCTGCCGGCAATCCGGTCGCCCAGACGCCTTTCCGCACTGGCCGTCAGCTCGGAGGTGTCGCCGAGTGCCGGCAGGGAGCCGCTGGAGCGAACCGGCGCCTGCGCCTGCGAGAAACCAGCGGACGCTATCAAAACAATAGCTGCACACGCAACCTTGCCGAGGGCAAACAGCCTTTTTGGTGCGGAATTCTCAGAAAGAGTCGATGGGAACAAAAGCGATCACCTCGGTAGTGTTGAGATCGAGCACAACCGTCCAGTACTTGTCGCGGCCGGCCATGGGCAGGTAGCCCAGGGACATCGCGGAAGTGCCGGCACCAGGGGCAGACTTCAGCGCGTCGTCAATCATGCCGGCCTGGGCCGGGAAACGTGTCTTCAGGTCGCCCAGCGGCCTGGCCGCCGCCCTGATCTGCGGCCCGGCACTGGCGTAGTCCTGCCATAGCGCCGGCCTTGCGCCCAGCGCCGCCCCGCCCAGCGCCACCAGGGTCATGTCGATCTTTTCCCTGTCGTTGCGGAATGCCCGCAGGGACAACAGCGTGGGCCCGGTCCACGGCAGGCGCTGCAGACCGGGCGGCGCCAGATCAAGCTCACCCTCGGGCACCTCGATCGCATGCACGACACGAAACCGGTCCATCTCGAACACCAGATGCACCGGCCGGGCCACGGAGACGGTCCACAGGCCGTAGGCCAGGGCCGCCACTTGCAGCAAGCCAATCATGCCCAGGTCGCGGCGCAACTCGCCCGCAGGCTTGTTGCGGTTGAAAACGGTCAGGGTCAGCAGGGGGCCCATCACCACATCCACTGTCATCACGAGAAAGAACAATTCGCGTCCGCCCGAGATCTCCCGGTAAGGATAGGGGTACCAGATGAGGAACACCAGCGCAGCCGCAGCTGCCGCCACCCCCAGACTGATCAGCAGATGGATGCCCGCCGCCGAAAGGCGGCCGCTCTTGAACGGACTTGAGGTGGACATGGAGGCGGTCATGGCGGACATGCTCTTATGATGAGGGATGCTTGTAAAGGTTTCGTAACAGTATGCCCACGACTTCAACGCTCACACATTTCGACGGGCAGGGCCAGGCCCACATGGTGGATGTGGCGGCCAAACCCGCCACCCATCGCGTCGCCGTCGCGCAAGGCCGTATTGTGATGAATGCGGCCACCCTGGCCATCATCCTTGAAGGAACGGCAAAAAAAGGCGACGTGCTGGGCATCGCGCGCATCGCCGGCATCATGGCCGCCAAAAAAACCAGCGAGCTGATTCCTCTGTGCCATCCGCTGGCCCTGACCCACGTGGCTCTCGAGTTCACGCCGGACATTGCCAGCGCCAGCATACGCTGCCTGGCCACCGTCGAGACCGTGGGACCCACCGGGGTGGAAATGGAGGCCTTGACCGCGGTGCAGGTCGCGTTGCTGACCATCTATGACATGTGCAAGGCGGTGGATCGCGCCATGGTGATCAGCGATGTCAAGGTGCTTGAAAAACACGGCGGCAAATCGGGAAGCTTCGTCGCCCCGGCCTGAGGACCGGAGCCCTCAATCCGCAGTGCGCTCCGCCAGCCCAAGGGACTTGCGCCATAAGGCATGGTTTTGCGGGAAGGCCGCACGGTAGCGGGCCAGATGCTGCATGGCCTCATCGTCACGCCGCAGCATGACGGCGCTTTCTATCACTTTCTCGATCACCCTCGGTTCGGGGGAGAAATGCAGGAGTTCACTGCTCCGGGTGTAAACCTCCAGGGCATTGGCCGGGGTCAGCGGCGTCAGGCTCAAGGCCGCGAATTCCGCCTCATGCCGGAACAGGCGGGTGGCGCCGATTTTTTCGAGGGTGTTTTCGCGGTAAGCAGGGTCGCGCTGCGCAGGCCCCAGATAAATCTGGCTGACCCGGTGGTAGTCCCATGCTGCATAGACCACCGCAGCCAGGATGATGGAGCCGGCGGTGGCCAGCAAAGGCCTGGCCAGTCCCGACGTATGGGCACGCGGCCGCGGGCCGACCCGCGTTGTCCAGAGCAGGTACACGCACAGGCCAGCAGCCATCTGGAAGGGCCCATACCAGAGCGGGTATTCAAGCAGGCTGTGCACACCCATCAGCGCCAGAACGGCCCAGGCCATCTGGCGTGAGGGATCGGTTTCGCGCCAGGGCCGGGCGCGCCACACCAACCAGGCCAGGACGGCGCATGCCATGGCGGCAAACGGCAGGCCCAGCTCCACCGCCAGGTGCAAAGGCAGGTTGTGCGCATTGTCCAGAATGTCGCAGAACCGCTGGCCGGGATACAGGGTCATGTAGTGCGCATAGTCGAGTTCTCCCCAGCCCCAGCCCAGCCACGGCTTTTCCCCGATCAGGGTGAGCACGTTGGACCACAAGACAAGGCGGCTCGCGCAGCCTGGCGTTTCCTCGAAACGCGCAACCAGCCCGCCGAATTGCATCCCTGTCAGCACCGACAGAAGCCACGGCAGAACCAGCACCCACACCAGATACGCGCCAAAGGCAAGCAACGCAGTTCTTCCTGCGCCGCGAAATCTGCGCCCGGAATACACCAGCGCGACAGCCAGAATCGCCAGCCACTGCAGCGCGCCGGTCCGCGAACTCGATGCCGCGTTGCCCAGCGCCAGAAGGGCCACGAGCGGCAACAGATATTCGCCGCCGCCCTGCCCGCGGCGCCAGATCAGGGCCACCAGACCGATCCCCATCAGGCTGGCAAACTGATTGCGCTGGCGAAGGTTGGCAAAGGCCTCCCCGGGGCGCGTCTGGTTCAGCCAGGGCATGAAATGTTCGCTGAAGCCAAAATATTGCACGGCACCCATGGCCGCGCTGATGGCTGCGGCGACTATCCACGCACGCCGCACCGTCCCCGCCGTCAGCGCAAAAGGCCCGCCCCATGCAAGCAGCACCAGCAACACACCCGTGCCAGAGGCCGCGGTGAGCCAGGGCCACACCGCCGGGGAAGGATGGCCCGCAAACGGCATCACCCACGGCAAGACCAGGGCAAGCATCACAAGCGCTTGTGCCAGTCGCTGCAGATGCAGGTTTGCCCGCGGCTGGGTCAGCGCAGGACAGAAGTCGATGAAGGGCGCTGGATCGGGGTTGGGCGGCGGCATGGGTACAACATCTCTTGCGCTATATTTGACCATGGCTGAAATGGATGAACGCTACCTGAATGTCAATCGCTTCGGTGTCCTGGCCATTCCCGGCCCCCTGTGGCTGGCCATGGCGTTTCTGGGGCGGCACTGGGTACTCCTCATCATCACCCTGGCCTCCCGCAGATCGCCTGACGCCATCCAGCTGGCCAGCAGCAGTTTGTCGGCCGCTGTGCTGCTTCTGGAAGCCCCTGTGCTGGCTCTCGCCTATGCCGGCTTTTCCCGGCATCCATCGGCCGGTGCGGCATTGAGATTTATCTGGCGCAATGGACGCGTCATCCTGGCGGCCACGGCGGTCATCAATCTCGGGGTGCTCGCCTGGTTTTTATGGCACGCCGATGTATGGCGGCGCCCGGAGCTGTTTCTGGCAAGCTGCGGCCTGCTCGATCTCGCCATCGTTTACGGCATCTACAAGTCTGCGTACATCAAACAGGTTTTCATGGAGTTTCCTGCGCCTGTCGAGTCAGGAGAGACACCTTCATGATCCGCATTTTTATCGGCTTTGACCCTCGCGAGACCGTCGCCTGGCATGTACTGACACACAGCATCCTGGCACGCGCGTCCCAGCCCGTGAGCTTCATTCCGCTGGCGTTGAACAACCTCACAGAGTTGATGTGGCGAACCCGGGACCCGCTTCAATCGACGGATTTTTCCTTTTCCCGCTTTCTCACGCCGCACCTGAGCGATTACGACGGGTGGTCCCTGTTCATGGACTGCGACATGCTGGTGCTGGACGACATCGCGAAATTGTGGGCGTTGCGCGACGAGCGTTACGCGGTGATGTGCGTCAAGCACAACCATGTCCCGCTCGAGTCCTCCAAATTCCACAATGAAAAGCAGACCGCCTACGGCAAGAAAAACTGGTCGAGCGTCGTTCTTTTCAACAACGCAAAGTGCCGGGCGCTGTCACCGGAATTTGTCAATACCGCCAGCGGCCTTGAACTGCACCAGTTCAAATGGCTGAACGACGATGAGCTGATCGGCGAGTTGCCGGCCAGCTGGAACCACCTGGTCGGCTACGACAAGCCGCAGGCAGAGGTGGCCAATGTGCACTACACAAGCGGGGGTCCGTATTTCAACGAGTTCACCTCCTGTGATTACGCCAACCCCTGGTTCGAGGAAAAGCAGCACATGCTGCGCGCCGATCAGCGGAGCTGAATCCATCAACGCTCAGGAAGGCGCATGGCAAGGCCTGTCCTGTGAGTCGCCCATGGCGTCGGGAGTCATCCATCGTTGGTGAAGGCGGCCTGGCAACGGTCCATCGTGCCAGGTGCAATGCGGGGCGATTCAGTCTCGCCCTTGTATCTTTTTCTATCAGCGCTTGCGGCTGATGTGAACAATCACGGCTTCCGTCGCAAAGTCCACGAATTCCTTGGTGTAGCCAAGCTCGGTGAGTGCCCAGCGGAAATCATTGCCCAATCGCGCCCGGGAAAACCAGCCCAGCTTGTGCGCGTCGTGAAATTCCACGGCTTTGGTACAGGCATCCTCCGTGATCCGCGTCAGGCGATTCACGGACGGGCGCTTGCCCGGCTGACTGTCAAGTGCGGGAGGATATCGCTTGGCAATCTGGGCTGCCAGATCCACTGCGAATTCCTTGATTTCGGATTTTCGCCCTGCGCGAAGAAAACTCAACATCGAAGTCCTGACTGGTGGAAGGGCGCAACACTGGTTGCGCCCTTCCACAATCTAAAGTTAAGCGATCAGGTACCGCGGCAAGAAGCAGGTGCGTACTTGGCGACAGATGCGTTGCAGGTCCAGACCACGGTCTGGCCGGTCCAGCTAGGCGTCAGCGTGACGTTGAACGAATCGGTACCGATCACGCTCTTGGAGGTCACGACAATCGTTCCCGAAGAGTCGACGGAGCCGGTCGACACAAACTTCGAGGTGGAAATGCCGAGCTGGATGGCGCTGGCAGCGGTCGCGCCGATGGCCATGGTGTTGGCCAGCTGTGCCGCTTCCGTCACGCCTGTGCGTGCCGAAGAGCCAGCCAGGATCACCTCAGAAGCGCGGGCGCGAATGGTGTAGTCCTGGTAAGCAGGCAGCGCAACCGCTGCCAGAATGCCGATAATCGCCACGACGATCATCAGCTCGATAAGGGTAAAACCCTTCTGCATAGATTTCATAAGAACTCCTTGATGGTTAACCGAATGCGCGACAGCAAGTACGGTCGTGCAGGCTCAAGCAGCAACTCCCATGCCAAGAAGAATTCACCCGAACAAGGGGGTTTTTTCATCAAAGCCTGTGTGTTTTGGCAAAACCTGCGACAAATTTGTCAGGCTGTATCAAAAAATGTCCTTCAATGCTTTGGTCGCCTCGGCCACCACACCCGGCCAGTCATTCGGACTCGGCTGACGAAGCACCCTCGCGTCCGGGTACCACGGCATATGGGTGCTGTTGAGTCCGTAACGCCATTCCGGGATATGCGGCGCAAGAACCAGAACCTTTTTCCCCAGCGCGCCGGCATAGTGAACCGTGGTATTGCACACGGTCACAACGGCATCCAGCGACTCGATCAACGCAGCAAATTCATCCAGGTCGGCAATGGCTTCGTTCCAGTGCGCCAACATGACACCGGCGTCTGCGGCAGTTTTCAGGTCTTCGTCCACGGAGCCATATTGCAGGCTGATCCAGGTGGCATCCACGGCTGAGGTCATCGGCGCGAGCTCACCCGGAGACATGGAGCGCAGCACGCGGCGGGTGGCCTGCAAACCACCACGCCAGGAAACGCCTATCCACGGCCGGGGCCCCGTCGCTTCGAGTTTCTGGCGCCAGTACGCCACACGCTCCGGATCCGCCTTCAGGTAAGCCTTGCCCGGGAAGGCCTCGACACTGGTCCTGAAATACTGGGGCAAGTCCCCAAGAGGCACGAAGTAGTCGACATCCCCAATGGTTTTCGCCCACTCCATCTTCTTGTCCTGCTTGGTATGAATGATCTCGCACTGGGGAAAGGAGCGGGCCAGCGTCGGGGCAACCCTTCCAATCACCTCGACCACCACGCGCGCAGGGCCCAAAGCCAGAAGATCGGGCAAACAGGATGCCAACATCACCTGGTCTCCCAGGCCCTGCTCGGCCAGCACAACAATACACTTTCCGGCTATGTCCTGGCCACGCCATTTCCTGAAAGGCAATACGCGATACTGGCGGGTATACGCCAATCCACGGTAGGCGTAACCCGCCCACCCCTCTGCGAAGTTACCCCGCAACAGATTGATCTGGGCGCGCTGCAGGTGCAAATTGGCATCGCGGGGCTGGATGGCGAGGGCCTCATTCAACAAGGTCAGCGCCTTGTCGAAATGTCCGCTGTAAGCCTGGGCCACCGCATACGAAACCAGAAACACGCTCTTTTTCTCGGGCTCCCGTTCGATCAGGTCGTCAAACAGCGCAATGGCTTCAGCGTAATAACAGGCGGTGGACAAGGTTGCCGCCAGATGGGCCTGATGCAGAAAACTGGGCTCGAGTGCAAACACCTCCCGCCTGACCTCCAGGGCCTCGGCGTGCTTTTCAAGGTTACTCATGGACTGCGCCAGATCGCCCAGCACCTTGACATTCTTGAATCCGTTTTCCAGAGCCCGGTTCAGATACCGTTCAGCAGCGGCATTGTCATTGGCGGCAAGAAGCGAAGCACCCATGGCCGCGAGTATTTGCCCGTCATCGGGATGCGCCACCAGATAGGCCTGCAACACATCCATACCGCTGCGGGAGTCCCCGAGCTTGCGGTACAGCGCGTCAAGCTCACACACGGGCTCGGGAATATCCGGCCACTCCATGCAAATGGCCTCTGCCCGCGCAAGTGCCTTGTCAGCTTGCCCGGCCTTCTTGAGGCCATCCACTTCATCCCACAGCTTTCGCCAGGGCGCTCGCTCCTCCACGACAAGCTCATCCGCCGGCTGAAGCGCCGCCACCGCCGGCGTAAAAACGGCGCCGACGGCGCGCATCTCGCCTTCGAGGTAAGCCAGGTTCTGCAAGGCCAGCGCGAATGTCGGGTCCAGCTTCAAGGCCTTGGCAAAACAGGCATGGGCATCGCCGGGCTGCTCTTTCGCGAGGTAAACCAGGCCCAGGTTGTTCCAGGACGCCTTGTCCTTGTCATTCAGGCGCAGGGCCTGTGTCAGGGGCAGTTCGGCATTGGGGTAGTTTCCCACCGTGACCTGGCAGCATCCCAACTGGGCGAGGTAACGGGCGTCATTGGCGGTCACGTTTTTTGCGAACTGCGCATGCTCAATGGCCGCCTCGGTCTCACCCTGCTCCAGCAGCAGCAGCGACAAACCGTAGTGCGCGTCCGCAAAGCCGGGAGCCTGCTTGAGGACCGCACGAAACCCGTCTTCCGCATCCGCGTCACGCATCTGGCGGAAGGCTATCTCGGCCAGAATGCAGTCCCTGGTCAAGTCACGTCGGGGCGTGGCGGCATGAAGTTGATCCGCAGCTTCCTGGGCACCGGCGAAATCGCCGGCATCAATCAGTCCGCGAACCTCTTCCACTGTCCAAGAGCGTTTCCCCGATGAAAAGAGTGTGCGTACCAACTGCTTGAGCATGAGCCAGATCCAGACGAAAGGAAAAACAGCATCATATCGATGCACCAGGGCCATCCAGTTGACGGCCCGCCTGTGGCCGGCACAGTTACTTGATGCAGACCGACCGCACCATCTTCAAGTCCGTCAGTCCCATCAAGACCTTTTCCATGCCGTCCATTTTCAGCGTCCGCATTCCGCTGTTGACCGCGGCTGCAAAAAGTTCGGCGACGCGGGCGCGTTCCTGGATCAGTTTTTTTGCTGCATCATCGGCAATCATCAACTCGTGCAGGCCGATACGGCCCTTGTAGCCCGTCTGATTGCACTTGTCGCAACCCACGGCCCGGTAGAGGGTCAGCTGGCCATCCTTGCCATAACGCTCCATCCAGCCGTCGAGCAAGGCCTGGGCTTCGCCGCCCGGATCGGTTTTCCAGGCCTGCGTATTGCGTAACTCTTCGGAATATTCCTTGATGAAATCCTTGAGTTCCTGTGCATTCGGCTGGTAGCCCTCCTTGCAATCGCACAGTTTTTTGGCAAGCCGTTGCGCAAGGATGCCCAACAGGGCGTCCGCGAAATTGAACGGGTCCATGCCCATGTCCAGCAGGCGCGTGATCGACTCAGGCGCCGAATTGGTATGCAGCGTCGAAAACACCATGTGCCCGGTGAGCGAGGCCTCCACGCCCATGGACACGGTTTCCTTGTCGCGGGATTCGCCGACCATGATGATGTCGGGATCGGCGCGCAGGAAAGCACGCATCACCAGCGCGAAGTCGATGCCTGCCTTTTTGTTGACCTGCACCTGGCGCAGACCCTTTTGCGTGATTTCCACCGGATCCTCGGCGGTCCAGATTTTGGTGTCCGGGGTGTTGAGGAACTTCAGAATGGAATGCAGCGTCGTGGTTTTTCCGGAGCCGGTGGGACCGCAGACGTAAAACAGGCCGTAAGGTTTGGAAACCGTTTTTTCAAGGCGCTCCTTGTTGTGCGCGGTCAATCCCAGCTTTTCAAGGGGGATCGGCTCGCCGGCGGCGAGTATCCGCATGACCACATCCTCCACGCCGCCGGCCGAGGGGATGGTGGCAACGCGCAATTCGATATCGAGGGGGCCGTATTTCTTGAACTTGATCTTGCCGTCCTGCGGCTTGCGTTTTTCGGAAATGTCCAGATCGCACATGATCTTCAGTCGCGTCACCATGGCTTGCCTGAACTGCGCCGGAACTTCGATGTAGGGCAACAGGGTGCCATCGATGCGAAACCGGATGCCGGTTTTCGCCTTGCCCGGCATGGGCTCGATGTGGATGTCGGAAGCCTTTTGCTTGTAGGCGTCGATGATCACCTTGTTGACGAACTTGACCAGTTCGTTGTCCGCGGCTGCAGATTCCAGCGCGGAGTCATCGCCAGCGTCGTTCTCGAGCGGCGCATCCATGTCCGCCAGCAACTGGTCAATGGAGCCGCCGTCATTGCCTGCGCCAAACAGCTGGCCAAGCGTTTCATCAAACTCCGTTTGCGTGGTGACGCAGTAGGCGAACCTGGTCATTTTCGGAAACACCTGCGGCACCACACGGGCACCCCGCACGGCCTCCGGATCCACGCACATGATGACCAGTCCCTCAGGCGTTTCCTCCAGTGGCATCCAGCCCTGCTGCTCGACGAAATGCCGCTTGAGCAGCCCGTGCAGCATTTCAGACCGTATGCGGCCCGGGTTGAAAGCCTCATACGGCACGCCGAAGAATTTGGCCAGCGATGTACCGATCTGCGCAGGACGAATCCGGAAGTCGGCCATCAGCAGATGCTCGACCGACTGCATCTCGTCGCGCGCCTTCTGCACGCACTGCAGCAATTCGTCCTGTGAGAGCACCCCGTCTGCCACCAGACCATCGTACTTGGTCGCCCTGCGCCGCTGCCCGTCCTCGACTTTCTGCAAGCGCTGGCGAATTGCAATGCCCAGGGTCTTGCAAAGCTGCTGCGCGCCGTCCTCTTCAAGCCGGGCAAACGGCTGGTCGCTGCGGTTATTGATGACCTGCAGAACGCCATACAGCGTATTGCCGTCCATCACCGGGGCGACCAGCATCTGCTTGGTGCGGTAGCCGGAGCGCTTGTCCACCTCCTGCAAAAAGCTCAGGTTGGGGTGGATTTTTTTCAGCGCCTCATCGTCGTACACATCGACGATGTTCACCATGGTTTTTGACATGGCCACATAACCGGCCACGCTTTGCGCACTGATCGGCAGCTTCAGGTCGCGGCTGGTATTCAAACCGGTTTTGACCTTGGAAACAATGGAGGTGCGGTCTTCGCTGACGGCGTACAGCGTCAGCCGGTCGGCGTTGAACAGCTTGCAGATATCCTGGCTGGCTTCCAGCATGATCTGGTCGATGTTTTCGGTCTCGTGAATCCGGTTGGTGACCAGTTGCAGCTGCCGAAAGTAAAGCGCCTCAAACGTAACCCCGCGCTCCTGGGGGGGAAGCATCTGCGAGTCAAAAAATTCGTCTTCAGGGTCTCGCTGCAATACGGCACTCATAATTCAAACTCCTGACCCGCGCGTAACCAGCGTATGTCATGGGTGACGTTGGGGCCAAACGGCGCCGTCTGGTCAAAACGCTGTATCTCGGCCATGATCAAATCGGTTTCCGCCGGCTTGGTGTGGGTGATGTAAATCGGGTAATTGCGGCCCTTGTCGATGCAATCGAGTTCGCCGGCCAGCGCGTGCGGCGACAGGTGCAAACTGCGAACGGCCAGGTCCCGCTCCCGGTTGCTGAAAGCCGTTTCTATCACCAGCATCGCCACATTGAGCTGGTTGATACGGGCCCACAAGGCCGGATTGCGCTCGGTGTCCCCGGTGAACACCCAGCACCCGGATCCTGCTGCAACCGCATAACCCACCGCAGGAACAGTATGCACCGCGGGCAGCACTTCCACCAGTTTGCCGGCGAGCAGCAGGGTCTGGCCGACAACGAGGGGATGGAAGCTGACAAAGGGCGCCTCCGGCGCCGGAATCCGTGAAAAATCGGGCCAGATGGTGTTGTTGAAGATATGGGCCCTCAGCGCATCAATCGTGCCCTGCAAGGCATGGATCTGGATCGGGCTGGTGCGTTGGGCGGCAATCGCATCCACCATCAGCGGCAGCGCAGCCACATGGTCCAGATGGGAATGCGTCAGCAGGACGTGGTCAATCCCGCGCATCTCGTCCAGCGTGAGATCGCCAACACCCGTCCCTGCATCGACCAGCACGTCGTGATCGAGCAGGAAAGACGTGGTCCGGCAGTCCCTGGCAATGGCTCCGGAGCACCCGAGTACGCGTACTTTCATGTTGTTTCTGGCTTGATGCGCCGGCTGGCTGGGTTTATTTGGTCTCGAAATTGGTTGCGCCATCCCACTCCGGATCGAAGGGCAACAGCCTCATGGAGGCTACACGCTCCGCATACAGACGGTAAAGGTACTTTTGCGCATTCATCCGCTGTAAGTTGAGCAAATGTACATCGCAGTTGTCCCAGGCCTGGTCACGGTAGGCCTTGAGGGCCAGTGACCATTCCTTCAGCTCGGCGGCGATGCGGCCTTCAAGCTGGGCCAGAGGTGCCGCCGGCCAGAAGATGGCAACGGCCTGCTCCTTGCCCTTGACACGGACCCGGTCGAGCTCCTGCCATGCAAACTCCGGGGCGAGCTTGCGCGTCGACTCGCTGACCACGGTGTCCACCCCATAGGTCTTGGAGAGTCCCTCCAGACGCGATCCGAGGTTGACCGAATCACCAATCACCGTGTAACTGCGGCGAATGTCGGAGCCCATGTCCCCGACACACATGCTTCCGGTATTGAGCCCGATACCGATGCCGATGTCAGGCAAACCCTTGGCGCGATGCTCTTCATTGAGCTGTTGCATCGCCTGCACCATCTCGCGGGAAGTCTTGACGGCCAGGCTGGCATGCTCCGGCGTATCCACAGGCGCGCCCCAGAACGCCATCACGCAGTCACCCATGTATTTGTCGATGGTGCCGCGGTTGCCACGAATCAGGTCCGTCAACCGGCTGAACACACTGTTGAGCAGTGCCTGCAATTGCGTAGGCTCCATGGTCTCCGACATTTGGGTGAAGCCACGCATGTCGCAAAACATCACGGTCAACTCTTTGGCCGATGCCTTCATGCTGTAGCTGTCCGGATCCTTGACCATTTCATCCACCAGCTCCGGCGGGACATAGGTGCCGAACAAATTTGCCAACTCGCGCTTGGACCGGCTTTCCACAAAATAGCCATAACTCATGTTGAGAGCAAAAGCGGTCAGCGCCATCACGAGCGCAGTGGCAAGAGGCAACACCAGGCCGTGGGCCGAATACAACCAGAAATTCAGGCCAACCAGGGCAGCCACCACGCCCGCACTTGTTGCCACGGCCTTGGGCGCTGACAGCATGGGCAACGCAAATGCCAGCGTCAGCCCCGCGAACAGAAGAACCACGATGTCATAACCAATTGCATAGTCGGGCTTGACCAGTACCTTGCCATCGAGAAAACCCGAGATGACGTTGGCATGGGTCTCGACCCCGGGATAAGTCTCCCCCACCGGCGTCACCCTCAGGTCCAGCAGGCCGGGAGCGGTGGTCCCGAGCAGCACAATCCGGTCCTTCAGCTGCCCCGGCGCCACCTTTTTTCCAAGCACATCGGCGGCCGAGATGTACCTGAACGATCCGCCACCGGCCCCGCCCGGACCCCTGAAGGGCACCAGGGTCGCCACCCGGTCGTCAACCGGGATGGGCAGGGTCTTGCCGGCCTGCTTGAGCACAATGCTCTCCAGCCCCTGGTAATTTCGGCTCAGGAATTTTTCCTGGGGGAAGCCCGGCTCAACGGCGGGCAAACCCGCCAGCATGCGAAACATCGCCAGCGACAGGGACTCGTAATACTCCCCCTTGTATTCGGCCAGCAGGGGGATAGAGCGCACAACCCCATCACCTTCCGTGATGGAATTGAAAAACCCCGCCATGGGTGCCGCTTTGACAAGGCTGCCGATGTTGGCCCCGTAACCGTTCCAGCTGGTGATCTTGATGGGCCGGCCCTTCATGGCCTCGCGGCCCATCACCGGCGCAGGCAGGGCGCCATTGACGCGGCCATCCCTGTCGCTGGTGAAGTAGTACCCCAGAACCACCGGGCGGTTGGCGATCGATTTCGCAAAAGCAGCGTCGTAGTCGAGGCTGTCCTGTATCTGGCCCAGCTTTTCGGCAAAAGCCGGCTGATCCCGCATTTCGTTTTGCGCCAGCTGTTTGAGCCGCTTCAGGCCCGAGCTGTCATCGGCCTCTGCAAAAACCACATCGAACCCCAGCAGCGCTACCTGCTGCCGGTCCAGCAACTCCTCCACCAGTTCGGCCAGCTTGTTGCGACCCCAGGGCCAGCGGCCCCCCTCGGCCAGGCTTTGTTCGTCGATATCCACGATGACGATCCGCTCGTCGAGCGTCCTGGGCATGGTGGCGCGCAGGCGGGCGTCATAAAGGATGTGGTCCAGACGCTGCAAAACGTCGAGGCGCAGCACCTCGCCGGCATGCAACAGGGCAAATACAAGCGGTATGAGCGTGACGGCAATGCGAGGCCAATGCCGGGAAAGAAGTCGCATGGGGCCTCCCAGAAAGCGGCGCCTGAAAGCAGTTTTCCGGTCAGCGACCGTCAAACGTCCGGATCAACGCTGTACGAACTGCATTTGTGTCCCAGCCAACTCAAGAACGTCGCCATTCTTGAGGGACACCGGCTCGACGCCTATGGGCGCGCCATTCAGTGTGGGTTTGCTATCCCCTTCGACGTGCGCCACCACAAAGCCCTGAGGCCTTTTGGTGATGGCCGCGACCGCCACGCCGGGTTTGCCGATGGTGGTCACCACCTTGACCAGCGCCACCTCCCGGCCCGCCGCCGCGCCCGACATGACCTTGATGGCCGCATTCCCGGTGCCGCCTTCTGCGGGGGCGGCCGGAGCCGCACCCGCTGCCGGCGCGACCGATCCGGCCTTGATGATCATGGTTTTCTCGAAACCGGCGCTGGCAACCTCATTGACGTACTTGATCTTGTACTTGCCGATCTCCACCGTATCGCCGTTATTGAGTTGCTGCTTCTTGACGGCCTTGCCGTTGAGATAGGTCCCGTTCGTGCTGTTCAGGTCCTCGACGAAAACTTCATTGCCAGACATCTGCAGAACCGCATGCTCACCGCTGACGGCCAGGTTGTCGATGACGATGTCGTTGTAAGGCCGCCGGCCCAGGGACGTGCGGTCCTTGGTCAGTTGTACCTCTTTGATCACGACACCGTCAATTGAGACGATCATTTTCGGCATGGCCGACTCCTGTCTGTTTTTTCTATGGCATTCATCTGCTATTTTCCCAGCATTCTGGATAGCAGCCCCCGCTTGGCCGCAGCCTCCTTGGCCTGTACCAGCAATACTGAAATGTTATCCCGGCCGCCGGCATTGTTGGCCGCGCCCACAAGGCTGCGGGCCATCTGATCCAGCGACTTCGACCCCGATAGAATAGCCGCAATCTCCTCGTCACCAATCATGTCGGAGAGTCCATCGGAACACATGAGGTAGATATCGCCCAGTTCCACCCGGTGTTCGTTGACTTCCAGCAACACCGCGTCCTCCACGCCCAGGGCCCGCGTGACAAGGTTTTTGTTCACCGACGTCAGCGCCTGTTCAGGCGTGATCAGCCCCGCATCAATCTGCTCCTGCAGCAGGGAGTGGTCCTTGGTGATCTGCTGGAGCTGGGCGCCCCGCAAGCGGTAACAGCGCGAATCGCCGATATGGCCAAGCATCAGCCGCGAACTCTGGAACACACCGACCACGAGCGTGGTACCCATGCCGGAATACTGCGGATTGGAGTTGGCGGCATTGAAAATGGAGTGGTTGGCGTTTTCAACGCAAATTTCCATGGCACGCCGCACCTCCTTGGAATTGGCATGTTTGCCAGCCTGCGACAGCCATCGCGCGAGTTCCGATTTGATGAAGGCCGTGGCCATGCCGCTGGCGATTTCGCCGGCGTTGTAGCCTCCCATGCCATCGGCCAGGATGCAGAGGTTGGTCGCGGCGTCAAAGGTGACCGCATCTTCGTTGTTGTCCCGCGTCAAGCCGGGATCGGTCTGGGTGCAAATCTCGTAATTCATCGTGCTTTTTGTTATGACTTCACATCGTTATCGGTATGGCCTGCCGAAGCGTCCAGGGGATTGCGCGCTGCAATCGTCTTCTCAAATACAGGCGTATCCCCCACGGGAAACACCACGGTTTTCTCACTGTCCACCGAAGCCGCTTGCGGCGCCGGCGGGGCCGCATGGGCCGCCGGCCCCTGGGCCAGCGCCGAGATCACGGTCCGAAGATCTGCGGCAAACTGGTCACCGTCCTGATACCGCGCCTCGGAACTCTTGCCGAGCGACCGGGCCACGATGTCGGCCAGTTGCGCAGACAATTCCGGCTTGATGATGCGGATGTCCGGCGCCGGCTCATTGGCGATCTTGTACATCAGCTCTGCCATCGACTCACCGCGGAAAGGCAGCACGCCTGCGAGCATCTGGAACAGCATCACGCCCAGTGAATAAAGGTCCGACCGGCCATCCACCTTTTTACCGGCAATCTGCTCGGGCGACATGAAGCTGGGCGTTCCGAGGACCATGCCGGTTTTGGTCTTGCTGGAGTCGGTGATGCGGGCGATGCCGAAATCCGTCACCTTGACGGTATCCGTTCCGGGGTCATACATGATGTTGGCCGGCTTGATATCCCGGTGCACCACGTTTTGGCGATGCGCGTAGGCCAGGGCTTCCGCCACACGCGCCACAATGGACAGCACCCTGGCAACCGGAAGCAGATGGCCATCCCTGGTCACATCCGCCAGGTCCTTGCCCTTGAGGAATTCCATCGCGATGTAGGCCAGGTCATGCTCTTCGCCGGCATCAAAAATCGTGACGATGTTCTGGTGCTGGAGACGACCGGCGGTCTCCGCCTCCCGGAAAAAGCGCTCACGCGCATCGGTCAGCTCGTCGCCTTCGAACTCCTGGCTCAGGGCCATGGTCTTGATCGCGACAACACGGCCGATCTTGGGATCCTTGCCAAGGTACACCACGCCCATGGCGCCCTTGCCCAGTTCTTTTTCAACCTGATAACGTCCCAGCATCGGTTTTTCAACACCGCCGCCATCGAGCAGCATGGTGCCGCCGGGATGGGCGCCGCTGCCGCCCAGGATCACGGTCTCCGACAGGTTTTTGGCGCGCTTGAGTTTGGCCTGCAGGTCCTTGTGGTTCTTGTTGTGGCCGGCCATGTACTCATACACCGCCTGCGCCTTGTTGAACTGGCGCTTGCGCTCGAAATCAAGGGCCAGGTTGTTCAGGTTGTCCATCAGCGCGTCGGTAAACGGCACCCGGCGGAAGCGGTCGAAGGCCATGTCGAGCTGGCCCTGGCCCTGCAAGGCCAGGCCCATCATGCGGCTGGTTTCGGCGGACTCCTCGTCCGAGCGGATCTTGCCGGCTTCCGTCATCAGGAAACGCTTGGTGGTCAGCGCCAGGTGGCCGATCACCAGCAGCGCGGCAGGGAAAACCAGTTTGAGCCAGATCGCCGAGGCCGATAACAGGCCAAATTCGGCCGCCAGCAGCAGCACAAACAGCCCCAGCGTCACCAGCGCCGCCTTGCCCGCCGACAAACGCGGCAAACCCGCAATGAGGTAAGCGGCGACCACCAGCAACACGGCCAGCGTGGCCCAGATGCCCCAGCCCGGCTGGACGATGAAATGCTCGCTCAAAATGCTCGACGTGATGTGGGCGATGGTCTCGGCCGGTGACAGTCCGGGGCCTGCGGGCGTCGGGAACTGTGTGCCGACGCCAGCTGCGGTCGCACCGATGATCACGATCTTGTCGGCGTACTTGCTGGCGGGGATCTTGCCCGACAGCACATCGTAAAAAGAATCGACCGCAAACGCAGGCCGCCCGTCGCGGCCCTTGTAGAACTGGGGCAACATCAGCGCCGCCTCGTCCGTGGCTATGCGCAGTTTGCCGATCTGTACCGACTCGCCAGTGTTGAGCCGGATGTCAGCCGCATCGAGATTCAGGCTTTTGACCGCCGCCAGCAATCCCATGGACGGGACGGCCTTTCCGAAGTAATTGATCAGCAGCGGCTCCTGCCGCACGGCGCCGTCCACGTCCGGCAACTGGTTCAGATGGGCAATGCCGGCCGCGCTGTTGCCGATCACCGCTATCGGCTGCTGGCCGCGAATGGCGGGCAGCGAAAACCCGTTCTGTTCTGCCACCGCGCTCTTGAGTGCGTAATCGGGCAGGGGGCTGTCGGGCCGCCCCTGCGGCTCGCCCAGCACAAACACGGAAGGCACCAGCACGTTGCCGGCCTTGGCCATGCTGGCGCCGAGTTTGGCGTCGGTATCCAGCGCCAGCTCCGCCTCGGCAATCACCTTGCCCAGTTCTTCGTTCAGACCGCCCGGGACCGCCGCCGGGTCTGACACCGGGCCCAGCGCTTGCTTCATCTTGCGGATGAAAACCAGGCCCCGATCGGTCTGCGGCTCCAGAAAAAAGACGGTGTGGGCGATGGTCTTCGCCCTGGCTGCAGCGAGCTGGTCGATCAGCTGGGCGTGCACATCACGCGGCCACGGCCAGCGGCCGATGTTGGCGATGCTCTGGTCGTCGATGGCAATGATGGCAATGCGATCCGAGGGCAGGCGCGAGGTGCTGGTGCTGGCAAAGTCGTAATACCGGCGTTCCAGCGTGCCAAAAAAATCCGTGGCGCTGTGCAGTACCAGCACGGCCAGCACAACAAGGACGCCCACAAACCAGTCCGCCCGCCAGAATTGCCCGCGCTTACTTGATGATGTGGCCACGTCCCGCCCTTTGTCCTGGTTCGCTGTTCATACCCGCTCTGACCGATTTGTGACGCTATCGGCCACGCGGCCACGTTACATCGCGGTTACAAATCTCCCGTTTGCGGACGTTAACAGAGGCCAACAAGCCGGACAAGGGACTTTTGCACAGCGGGCCGCGGATTTGTTGTTATTAAGTAGTACCTGCAAAACAGCGCTCCAAAAGCGAAAACCCGGGCGATCGCCCGGGTTGTGGATGGACGGCCAGCGCCTGCGAGAAGCAGATCCGGCGTCCCTATCCTCAGGCCTCGGCGGCCGGGGCTTTGCGCCGCTGGAAATAGGTGCCCAGTGCCACCACCAGGATCGCACCCGCCACGCCACCCATGGTGACGGTTTGCTCGCTCATGGCGCCCAGACGTGCGGTAACCGCCGGATCGGTCAGCAGCATCTCGCCGGCCAGGAAACCCAGCAAGGCGGCACCGATGGTGATGATGATGGGGAAACGTTCCATGACCTTGGTCAGCAAGGTGGCACCGAAAACAATCAGCGGGATGCTGACCAGCAGGCCCAGCACCAGCAAGGGAAGGTTGCCCTTGGCGGCAGCGGCAACAGCCAGCACGTTGTCCAGGCTCATGACCAGGTCGGCCAGCAAAATGGTGCGGATTGCCGCGGCCATGCCGTTGATCTCCTTGCCATGGCCATCGCCTTCGTCCTCCCCCTTGAGCAGGTCCACGCCGATATAGACCAGCAGCACCGCACCAATCATTTTCAGGTAGGGCAGGCTCAGCAGCTGGATCGCCACAATGGTCAGGATGATCCGCATGATGATGGCGGCGGCGCTGCCCCAGAAGATCGCCTTGTTGCGCTGGTGCGGCTCGAGCGTCCTGGCGGCCATGGCAATCACCACCGCGTTGTCGCCGGACAGGACAATGTTGGCGATCATGATGGAGCCGAAGGCACTCCAGAAAAGGGGCGATGAAAAGTCGAGTCCGAAAAACATGTGTAGCTCCTGTTATGAATTAAAAAAGCGCCGGGAAAGCGCTTTTTTGTTTTTTGGAGAGTCTAAGCCGCAACGCGGCCACCACGATTGGTAATAGTGCTTACGCGCTTGACCGGGGTCAAGTTTTCGCGAAACGCAGGGAGCCGGGTCAGCCCCCGCCGGCCGTTCAGAGCAGGGCTTTGAGCAGCTTGGCCATCTCGGAAGGATTGCGCGTCACGGTGAAGCCGCAGGCTTCCATGATTTCGAGCTTGGCATCGGCCGTGTCGGCGCCGCCGGAGATCAGCGCGCCCGCATGGCCCATGCGTTTGCCGGCCGGCGCGGTCACGCCGGCGATGAAACCGACGATGGGCTTTTTCATGTTGGCCTTGCACCACATGGCCGCTTCTGCCTCGTCCGGGCCGCCGATTTCGCCAATCATGATGACGGCATCGGTGTCGGGGTCGTCGTTGAAAGCCTTCATCACGTCGATGTGTTTGAGGCCGTTGATCGGGTCGCCGCCGATGCCGACCGCGCTGGACTGGCCCAGGCCGATTTCGGTCAGCTGCGCCACGGCTTCATAGGTCAGCGTGCCGGAGCGGCTGACGACGCCGATGCGGCCCTTGCGGTGGATGTGGCCCGGCATGATGCCGATCTTGATTTCCTCGGGCGTGATCAGGCCGGGGCAGTTCGGGCCCAGCAGCAGGGTTTTCTTGCCGCCGGCAGCTTCCTTGGCCTTCATGCGGTTGCGCACTTCCAGCATGTCGCGGACCGGGATGCCTTCGGTGATGCAGATCGCCAGATCGAGGTTGGCTTCGACAGCTTCCCAGATGGCCGCGGCCGCGCCGGCCGGCGGCACGTAAATCACCGACACCGTGGCGCCGGTGGCGCTGGCAGCTTCGCTGACATTGGCAAAAATCGGGATGCCTTCGAAATCTTCTCCGGCCTTTTTCGGGTTCACACCGGCGACAAAACATTCCTTGCCGTTGGCGTAGTCGCGGCACATGCGGGTGTGGAACTGGCCGGTCTTGCCGGTGATGCCCTGCGTGATGACTTTGGTGTTTTTGTTGATGTAGATGGACATGTTCTTGGCTCCGGGCTTATTTGACCGCGGCGACGATTTTGGTCGCGGCTTCGGCCATGGTGTCTGCAGCGATGATGGGCAGGCCCGAGTCGGCCAGCATCTTCTTGCCCAGGTCCTCGTTGGTGCCTTTCATGCGCACCACCAGCGGAACCGACAGGTTCACGGCCTTGCAGGCGGTGATCACGCCGTCAGCAATGGTGTCGCACTTCATGATGCCGCCGAAGATGTTGACCAGGATGCCCTTGACGTCCGGGTTCTTCAGCATGATCTTGAAGGCTTCGGTGACTTTTTCAGCCGTGGCGCCGCCGCCGACGTCCAGGAAGTTGGCAGGTTCGCCGCCGAACAGCTTGATGGTGTCCATGGTGGCCATGGCCAGGCCGGCGCCGTTGACCAGGCAACCGATGTTGCCGTCCAGGCTGATGTAGGCCAGGTCGAACTTGCTGGCTTCGACCTCGGCCGGATCTTCCTCGTCCAGATCGCGGTAAGCGACGATTTCAGGGTGGCGGAACAGCGCATTCGGGTCGAAGTTGAACTTCGCGTCCAGCGCCTTGATGTTGCCGTTGCCCTCGAGGATCAGGGGATTGATCTCAGCCAGGCTGCAATCGGTTTCCATGTAGCACTTGTAGAGCTTCTTGAGCACATCGACGGCCTGGGCGGTCGAGCCCGGCGGCACAGTCATGCCGTCCGCCAGCTCCTTGGCCTGCGCGTCGGTCAGGCCCAGTGCCGGGTCCACAAACACCTTGATGATTTTTTCGGGCGTGGCGTGCGCCACTTCCTCGATGTCCATGCCGCCTTCGGAAGACGCCATGAAAGCCACCTTCTGGGTGGCACGGTCGGTCACGGCCGACACGTAATACTCTTTCTTGATGTCGGCGCCGTCTTCGATCAGCAGGCGGCGGACTTTCTGGCCGGCGGCATCGGTCTGGTGCGTGACCAGCTGCATGCCGAGGATTTCGCCGGCCAGTTTTTTGACTTCATCGATGCTGCGTGCCAGCTTGACACCGCCGCCCTTGCCGCGGCCACCCGCATGGATCTGGGCCTTGACCACCCACACCGGACCGCCGAGTTTCTGGGCAGCCTCGACAGCTTCCTGCACGGTGAAGGCGGGAATGCCGCGCGGCGTGGGGACACCAAAGTTGCGCAAGATTTCCTTGCCTTGGTATTCGTGAATTTTCATGAAATTACTTCCAGGAGTCGGTAAAAAGGGGCGTCATCGGGGGTGATGTGATCTGCCACATTTCGCAGAAATCACCAAAATGTAACGCCTTCGATCACTGCAGGCAGCAGCGCAGAACTGTATCATGTTGCGACGCACAATTATTGTGCGCGCCTGACGGGCGATTTCCGGGGCAAATTCCACAGAAAGCAAGCGACATGGCCAAGGTCTTTATCGACGGCGAAGCGGGAACCACGGGTCTGCAGATCCGGGAACGCCTGCAAGCCATGCCCTCCATCGAGCTGGTCAGCATCGCGCCCGAGTTGCGCAAGGATGCCGCCGCCAAGCGCGCGCTGATGGGCACGGTCGACCTGGTGGTGCTGTGCCTGCATGATGACGCGGCGCGCGAATCGGTCGCCATGATCGACGACCTGGCGCGGGTCAGCGGCAACAAGGGCCCCAAGATCATCGACGCCTCCACCGCCCACCGTACCGCGCCGGGCTGGGTGTTCGGCTTTCCCGAACTCGCCCCCGGCCAGCGTGATGCGGTGGCCAACGCCGACCGGGTCGCCAATCCCGGTTGTTATTCGACCGGCGCGATCGCGCTGATCCACCCGCTGGTCGATGCCGGCCTGCTGCCCAAGGATTATCCGCTGGCGATTCCCGCGGTCAGCGGTTATTCGGGCGGCGGCCGCAGCATGATCGAGGACTATGAAGCCGGCAAGGCGCCGCTGTACCAGATCTACGGCCTGAACCTCAAGCACAAACACCTGCCCGAGATCATGAAATACACGGGTCTGACCCGCCGCCCGGTGTTCACGCCCTCGGTCGGCAATTTCAAGCAGGGCATGCTGGTGCAGCTGCCCCTGCACCTGGACTTGCTGCCGGGCCGGCCCACAGCGGCCCAGCTGCAGGACGCGCTGAGCCGCCACTACGCCGGCAGCCCCTGGGTCACGGTCGAGCCGGTCGGGGATGCCACCTCCATCGACGCTCTGGCGCTGAATGACACCAACAAGATGGAGATACGCGTGTTCGGCAACGAGGAATTCCGCCATGCGGTGCTGATCGCCCGGCTGGACAACCTCGGCAAGGGCGCTTCCGGCGCCGCGGTGCAAAACCTGGAACTGATGCTGGGTTTGTAAGCCCCACGCACGCCTCTTCGCCAGCAGGGGCCGCGGGACTGGCTCTGCCAGACCGCAGGCGCCGCCCCCTCGAGGGGGAACAGACTACACGCAGTGAGCCTGGACAGGGTGGGTCAATCCTCGGCCTGCGACACCACGCGGCGTATCGCCTCGGCCCCGAAACCCCGCGCCGCCAGAAAACGCATCTGTTTGCCGCGTGCAGCGGCGTCTGCCGCAGGCTCACCAAACTTCTTGCGCCAGACCTCGCGGGCGCGCTCGACCTCGCTGGCCTTGAGGCCGCTCACGGCGTCGGCGACCCTCTCGGGCGCCAGACCCTTGCCCTGCAGCTCATGGCGGATGCGTGCCGCGCCAAAACGGCCGGCGCGCCGGTTGATCACCGACTCAACGACCCGCGCTTCGCTGATGAAGTCCTTGGCCTGCAGCTCGTCGAGCACCTGCGCCAGTTGCCCGGGCGACTCGGCATGGGCCGCGAGCTTGCGCTCCAGCTCGGCGCGCGAATGTTCACGCGCCGCCAGGTAACGCAGGGCCCGGCCCTTGAGCGACAGGCCGAACCCCGGTGCTGGCGCCGCCTTGTCCGGCCCCCGATCGCTCCTTTTTTGATAGCTGCTCACGCTTGTCCGGCAAGGGCTGATGGCTGATTTGATGCAAAACCCGGGGGCTGCCGGACTCAGGCTGCCAGCACTTTCGGCGCTTTGTCGGCCTTCTCGGCTTTGTCTGCCTTCTCGGCTTTTTCCGGCTTGGTCCCGACGGCGTCCTGGATCAGCGGGATGCCCAGTGACTCGCGCACCTTGTTTTCGATCTCGATCGCGAGCTCCGGGTTTTCTTTCAGGAACTCGCGCGAGTTGTCACGGCCCTGGCCGATTTTTTCGCCGTTGAAGGCATACCAGGCACCGGCTTTCTCGACGATGTGGCCGGCCACGCCGAGGTCCAGCACCTCACCCAGGCGGCTGATGCCCTCGCCGTAAAGGATGTCGAACTCCGCCATCTTGAATGGCGAGGCGACCTTGTTCTTGACCACCTTGACGCGGGTTTCGTTGCCGACGACTTCCTCGCCCTTCTTGATCGAGCCGATGCGGCGGATGTCCAGCCGCACCGAGGCGTAGAACTTCAGCGCATTGCCGCCGGTGGTGGTTTCGGGGCTGCCGAACATCACGCCGATCTTCATGCGGATCTGGTTGATGAAGATGACCATGCAGTTGGCCTTCTTGATGTGGGCCGTCAGCTTGCGCAGCGCCTGGCTCATCAGGCGGGCCTGCAGGCCGGGCAGCGAGTCGCCCATCTCGCCTTCGAGTTCGGCCTTGGGGGTCAGCGCCGCGACCGAGTCGACCACGATCAGGTCGACCGCGCCGGAGCGGGTCAGCGAGTCGACAATCTCGAGCGCCTGCTCGCCGGTGTCAGGCTGGCTGATCAGCAGGTCCTGCAGGTTCACGCCGAGTTTCTGGGCGTACTGGATGTCCAGAGCATGTTCGGCGTCGACAAAGGCGCACTGGCCGCCGGTTTTCTGCATCTCGGCAATCGCCTGCAGGG